>JABRVT010000063.1:0-2711 GCA_040048245.1 Candidatus Brocadia sp. | reverse complement strand
GTTATATTCGTGTTCCGACATGGATACCCTTTCGGCTCCAGATATATTTCAGCAGTCATAATTGCTCAGCCACCCACTTCAGAAAGCGAAAGATAAACTATCAACTTCTGGATAACACTTTTGTCGATATCGATAACTTCGAAAAGGCACAAGAAATCGCCAATCGGTTCGATGGATAATCCTTTTTGTTAAATTTGTAAAAATATTTTTGTTAATGAAATAATAGATACCTAAGCGCCTTATTACGAAAAATATGATTGAAACAAGGTTTTTAAAGAAAAACAAAATTGACGAAGAAACAAAGATACGAATACTGGGTATAATAAAAGAATGTATTTGTAGTATAAATGGTATTGTCTTTGCGTATTTACACGGTTCTTTCGCGGAAGGGGCCGATTTCAGAGATATAGATATTGCACTGTTTGTAGAAGAATCTGTTAATAAATTAGAAATAGAAACTACTCTTTCTTACGAACTTACGGAGAAAACAGGTTGTCCTGTCGAAGTAAGAGTAGTAAACGATGCGCCCGTTGCATTTCAAATGGCTGTTTTGAGAAGAGGAGTTCTTCTTTTAAGCAGGTCTGAAGATATCAGGACTAACTTTATTGAAAAGATTAGCAGAAAATATTGTGAGTATGTGCATTTTAGAAATATCATATTGGGTGCATAATCATACAAAATGATAGATAAAGACAGGATTGCTAAAGCAAAAACAGATATTATTAACGTTTACGAGCAGCTAGAGACGCTGATTTTAACGGGAAAAGAAGGGTACATGGCTGATCCGAAAAGCTCCCTGGCTTTAAAGTATTTATTGATAGAGGCCGTAGAGGCAATTACCGATATTTGTCAGCACCTGTTAGCAAGGAAAAAAGGCATACCGTGTGATGGTTACATAGATTGTATAATAAAAACCGGCAGGTACGGGATCATATCGTCATCTCTTGCCAATAAACTTCGCAGATTAGCCGATCTCAGAAACAACCTTATTCACAGATACTGGGCAATTGATGATGCGCAATTGTACGATATGACCGTTGAAAATAAAAATGATCTCACGGAATTTGTAAATCAAATTACCAGCTTTATTTCCTCTCTGGAAAAAGCAAAAGAATGAAAATGGCAGAACTCAATTACAAGCTGACAATGGGATACACCGCATTTTAACTAAACCACCAAGTATGCCTGTGGCTGCCTGGATTAATTAACCAAAACAGATATCGACTCTACCTTTTCTTCGTCCTCCATTCTTGTACTTTTTGTTGTTTTGTCGGGAATTCCCTCTTGACAGCCAGTTCTGGGGAGGCACGGATAAGAGAAGGTCGACTGTCCCTGGTTGACCTTATAATAACAAGCTTATCCTGGGTACGTAATGTGTCCTTACCTAACATCATGATGACAAACAGGGATACCTGTCCTACCTTTGTTTGCACGTGGTTGTCTTAACTTGACAAACGTCCGGTATATTATTATGCTACCGGTATTGTACAGACAGGAAGTATCGCATTGGTTTTGCTAAAGCAATGTATTATTACGCTTTTTGTGGGAGGAAATAGACGATGAGAGGCAGGTATGTGTTGTCAGGATTTATGGCTATTATTATTTCGTTTGGCGTCTACAATACCATTTTTGCCGGCCCCGCCTGGTCAATCGAAGGTGAATATTTTGAGGGATGTACCTGTAATCCTGGCTGTCCATGCATGTTCGGGAGTGAACCAACCCATAACAAAACGTGCAAAATTACAGGTGTATTTCGTATTCAAAAGGGGAATTACGGTCAATACACGCTGGATGGCCAAACCGTTATAGGGATAACAGATTTAACGGCAAGGACGGATAAAAACTGGATTGTTTTTTACATTGACGAAAAGGCCGCAGCCGTTCAGAAAAACGCATTGCTTGACATCTTCCGGAACCATGTATTTGGCTTTGTAAAAGTCCCGGAAGAAAGGATTACGGTAAGATACGTGCCCATGCATGTGGAATCTTCCCAATGGCGCAAAAAAGCGACTGTGGCAGGCAACCTGTCATTAGATATTGAATTACTCCATGGTGCAGGAGATCCGGAAAAGCCTACCCAGATTGTTAACAAGAATTTTTCGATATGGGCAAAGGAATTTGACCTGATACTGGATATGGGCAAGGCTACTATTCATCGATTTCAGGAGGGCAACCGGGAATGGAATTATGACGGACGTAGCGGATTCGCCACTACATTTCGATTTGCCAGCCAGTAGAGACAAATTTGAAACCTGTCTCTACCATAATTTTATCGAGTTTTTCTATTTTAAGAATGCCAACCCGATAAAAGATAATCGGGTTTGCAAAAGGGGACGACAATAACGTCCCCTTTCGCAAATTTTATCACGCCTCACCCCCCTCCGGTTTTAACCAATATTTTTCAAGCGAAGATTCGCTTGTGATAGCAGTATCAAGTCTTTCTTTGATCATCTTTGTCTTCAAAAAATGAATAAAATCTAATACCTCGTCAAGTAAAGGCTCTGGAACATGTTCAATCTCACTTATGTAACACTTTAGTTTTTTGAAAACGTAGAAAGGAGAAAAGGCTTTATGACGGTATGTAGAGGCAATTCATGAATTGCTACTACCGTGGCATATAACCACGTCATTATTGGAATTTTTCAAAGTAACTATTCAGCGTATTTTCGTTCGCAAACGTTATGAGCGAACAAAATCAGGAAATTCTCCAC
>JABRVT010000062.1:0-3840 GCA_040048245.1 Candidatus Brocadia sp. | reverse complement strand
GCAATATCTCTTTAGTTTATCGAAAGATCGGGCACTTGTTTCCAAAAAGAAGGAAGACGGGGAAAAAGTATATGTATTTGGCCTGACAAGCCCAAGGACAATGATTAACTTTAAAGGCAAGCATAAAGGACAACACCTCGCATATAAATAAAACACGCAGATTTTAGTTAAAAAACGCCAGCGATAATTTGTGCAATAAACACTGGTCAGGAGTAAGGTGTTGTACCTTATCTCTATCTCATTTAGAAAACGTATCCTTGTTTAATGCCTCATACATGGCGATCTGCTCTTCTACACTTAACTGTCTGGTCGTATGCTTGCCGCATAAACACATGGCACAGCGTTCATCGCTGCAAAACTGACAGCTAAAACAGTCCTCACACGGATATTTTTTGTCCTGACATTTACCCATTTTTAGTATGGCAGAAAAAATACGTTGGACAGAAATGGTTTGCTAGAATTTCACCTTAGGTATCTCTTTTTCTACTTCCGCGACCTCGAAATACTTTGCTTCTGCAATTCCTGTGCGTGCCGCGAAAAACCGGCCATAAAAGCTTTTAATATAGGTATTAAGTTCCCGGACGGCATCATTATACCGCTTACGTTCCACAGAGATACGGTTTTCTGTGCCTTCCAGGGTATCCTGCATCTTAAGAAATGATTCGTTTGCCTTTAACTCCGGATATGCCTCGCGAAACATTAACAACCGGGATAAAAATCCCTCTACCTGTGTTGCTGCTTTGGCCTTATCTTCTATCGTTCCTGCGCTAAAATAACCCTTCCTTGCCTCGGCAAGTTTTTCAAAGATTTCTTTTTCGTGCGAGGCATAGCCTTTGACAGTCTCTACAAGGTTGGGTATTAGGTCATAGCGTCTCTTAAGCTGGGTATCTACCTGAGACCATGCATTCTTTACATTTTCATTCAGGGCAATTACCTTATTATACCCCTTAATATACCAGGTGCCAAAGATAATACCCAAAAATGCGATAATAGCAATAGCTGGTAATAACTTTCTCATAATCTCCTTCCTGTGGAATGGAACTATGTTAAACCACAAAGCTCGCAAGTGATACAGAGTGAAAGTCTTAATAATTACAATTTTAGATCTGCGATTTGGGATTTAAAATAGCAAATCTAAAATCACAAATTATATTTTTTCACCAGCGCCCAGACGCACCCCCGCCGCCGAACGAACCGCCTCCTCCAAAGCTGCCAAATCCACTAAACCCACCAGAGCCACTGGAACCAAACCCTCTTGATCCGCCAAAGATAACTGGAGGGCCACCCCACCAATACGATGAGCGGTGTCTCCGGCCAAAAAGGCGGTTTATTAAAAAGGGGAATATTACAAGCAGGAAGAGCAATGAAAGAAACGGGTTCTGACGCCCTGCAGATCTTTTTCTCAACTCGGAGATATTGGGCATCCCCGTAATTTTCACACCGTTTTCTTCTGCAATCTTATGCACCATGACAACCACACCCTGGAATATGCCCTCACTGAAATGTTCCTTTCGGAAATTGGGCACAAAATATGTTCTTCCCACCGTACCACAAAAGCTATCGGGTAATATTCCTTCGAGACCGTATCCGACCTCAATCCTGTAAGCGCGGTCATCCTTTGCAATGACAACTAGAGCGCCATTATCTTTTCCTGCCTGACCCAATTTCCACTTTGTAGCAAGTTCTATGGCATATGTTTCGATGGGAATGTCACCGGTTGTGTTAATCGTAAGAACGACCATCTGTGCGCCTGTCTTCTGCTCCAGTTCCTGGAGATAGCCATTCAGGGCATTCTCTACTGCATCACTAATGATGTTGGCCCTGTCTTCCACATATCTCTGGGGAACAGGCAACCCCTGTGCCTCTGCAATTGAGCAGAGGCACAGGTAAAATAAGGAAAGTACGAAATAGCGGCGAAAATTTCCTCTAAGCAGGTTTGATCTCAAATTCGTCTACCTTTTTAATAACGGCATCTAATACACGGTATAGGTTTTCAAATATCTCCCTGAGTACTTCAACAGGAGGATAGACGTCTTTTGCCCTTATTTCGAGGAGTTTTTTGAAGACATTCATATCTATATCAAAATGCTCTTCCAAGGCGTAAAGGACATCGGTTTTTTCCTTGGGAATTTTTTGATTGCACAAAAAAAGTATACCGTGAAATGCCGGAAAATATCCGGAGAGTGAGCCTACAAATAGGTCTGTCAAAGCTGTCTTGTTTCCCATTGACCTTATGTAACCCTGACAAATCTGCTGTAGTTTCCCTTTCAATTCTCTTTCGCATTGGAGCCTGACGTCGGCCTTTTCAACCTTTATATCTTTTAAGACATCCTCTCCGTAAACCAACTGATGTATGAGTTTCATCTCCAGGAATTCCAAGGGAAATACCTCTAACGACCTGTAAATATAATCGGGCGTCATAATGAGCGGGGCATGTATTCTCTTCTTGCCATAGTGCTTGCCCAAAGTCGCAATAAAATCAAGAAAAGGGACATTGGTTTCCTTTACAATGATTGCGGTATTAATATCAGAATGTTTTGTGAGAAAGTCTTTTGTGACAGCACTGCCTACGACATACACCGAAACGACATCTTTTTTATAATGGGCGAGGATTTCCAGGAGGAAAGGCTCTATAATTTTCCGCGTTTGTTCCGGTAGGTTAGATAGTTTAATATCTTCCATTTTTCGTTATCTGTTATTTCCGTGTTCTTCCAGTTTTTTTCTCAATGCTGCATTTTCCTTTTTCGTTGCCTCCAGGTCAAAGAGTAAGTACTTTACATTCAAGCGTAATGAATCCAGGGTATCCTGCAAAAGCATCAGACTGCTTCGAAGGTCTTCGTATTTTTTACCGATCTCACCTGCCAGCATCTCCAGACTCTCTTTCTTTGCCTCCGGAAACCGTTTGATCTCATCGATTAGATCCAGCAGTTTTTTGTGAAAAGTTTCCTCATCCATTAAAAATAACCTCCATTAAAGTAAAATTTTAACCATTGATGCAAGCCGTGTTTCTGACTGTATTTTATAACAAGTGTCTTTGTAACAATCAAAATATTAAGTGACACCTGATGAAATGTCAAGGTTTAAAATAATGGATAATGCCTGTAGAAAACTACCACAAAATTTGAAATTGACAATCTCCTTTTTTGCACATATAATTAAAGAAATTAGATTTTCTACAGACATTTACAAAATTTGCCGCAATTTTGTATTGTGGCTATTTTATTTTAAGGAGATTGCCATTGGAGTGGGATAAGTCCGCATCGCTGCTACTTGAAAAAATACCTCCCTTTGTGCAAAAGACTGTTCGTGAAAAAGTAGAGACACTTGCCCGCGAACGGGGAAAGACCTCAGTAACAGAAGCGGAGGTTATGGCCGCGCGGGAAGTATTTATGGGCAGGTCACAGAATACTGCTACACCGGTGCAACTTGCCACTCCCAAGAGACACGCAGACGATGAAAAACTATCTATCCTCAAAAAATATGCAAAATATTTTGATAAAGATGGGAATCCCGTTCTCTATCAGGTTAAACCCTGCAGAGGCGCAGAAGTCAATTGTCCATTTCTTATTACAGATTCCAATATCCTGGCGAACAAACTCCGGGATAGGTTGGAGGAGTTGCATTTTACCGAGAGGTTGATGAACAAGATCGAAGGGCAAATCCTCCCTCATCATACGATGAAACTCGCTGTATCCGGATGCCCGAATAGCTGTTCCATGCCGCAAATCAAGGATTTTGGTGTCCACGCAATCGAACCTGTTTACATAGACCCCGACTCTGAATGTATTGAGTGCATGAAGTGCGTAGAGGCCTGCAGGGAAGATGCCGTTACTGTGAAGG
>JABRVT010000061.1:0-28160 GCA_040048245.1 Candidatus Brocadia sp. | reverse complement strand
AGTGATAAGAGGCCTTATTGGACACCACTGAGGCGTTTGCGGTATCTATCCCCAGCGGAATGCCAAAAATTCATTGATTCATGCAACAACTATTTAAAACCAATTGTTATCACTGCATTAAATACAGGCAATGAGAAAGGAAGGAATACTGGATTTAAAATGGGATAATGTTGATTTGAAAGCGAGCTTTATCTTGTTGAATCAAGATCAGACCAAAAACTCAGAACGGGAGGAAATACATATTAGTCCAATTAGTCCAACACTGATGAAACTTTTAGAAGCTTTACCAGAACGTAAAGATATTCCGTATGTATTCTATTGACTGGTAAACAGTATGATAATGTAAAGAGGGCTTCAACACAGCATTAAAAAGGGAAGGGATTAAGGATTTCAGGTTTCATGATTTGAGGCACACTTTCGTAAGTCATCTTGTAATGGCTGGAATCATTGATATAACAACAGTAAAAGAGCTGCCAGGACATAAAGATTTGAAAGTATCCTTAAATATTCTCACCTTGCGCCAAGTCATAAACTGAAAGCAACAGTCACCCTCGACAAAATCTTAACTCAAGAATCCACTATACAAAAACTATACAATTCGAAGGTCGTAAAATGAATAATGTCGGCAAACCCTTGATTTTACTGGTGGAGCTGAGGGGATTCGAACCCCTGACCTTTTGAATGCCATTCAAACGCGCTCCCAACTGCGCCACAGCCCCACCTGCATGCCCTTAACCCAGTGTGCACAGAAATTCTTCTCTGTTTTTCTGAAGACATTTTGAGATTTCTTATGTGCTAAAAATAACATGCTGTACAATTATTGTCAAGGCTTTTCGGTATGAATTTAGATTGATAAAGCATGAAATTCTGATAAAATTAAAATTCTTCTGAATACCTTCAGAAGAATTTACAGTGTAACCATTTGTTTTATGGAATTTGGATGGCAAAGAGAGAATATAACTTTACCGATATCGAAAGGAAATGGCAGGGATTCTGGGAAGGTTGTGGGCTGTTTCGTACAGACGAGGTCAGTAGCAAGGAAAAATTTTACTGCCTGGTCATGTTCCCTTATCCATCTGGTACCCTGCATGTAGGTCACGGCAGGAACTATATCATTGGTGATGTCGTTGCGCGTTACAAGATTATGAAGGGATATAACGTGCTTTCGACTATAGGGTGGGACGCCTTTGGGCTTCCTGCTGAAAATGCTGCTATCAAGGGTGGTGTTCATCCTGCCATCTGGACAAAAAACAATATTAAAGCCATGAAACGGCAACTTCACCGCTGGGGAGTCGGATATGACTGGGACAGAGAGATTACTTCCTGTGAACCGAATTATTATAAATGGACACAATGGATATTCCTGAAACTCTACGAGCATAACCTGGCTTATAAAAAGAAGGCGGCCGTAAACTGGTGCCCTTCCTGCGTTACCGTACTGGCCAATGAACAGGTTGTGGACGGTTGTTGTGAACGCTGTGATACCCCGGTACGGCAGCGAGACCTTGAGCAATGGTTCTTCCGGATCAGTCAATATGCCCAAAAACTACTGGACGATATTTCTTTGCTCGAAGGATGGCCTGAACGGGTTAAGACCATGCAGGCAAACTGGATCGGTCGCAGTGAAGGTGTCAGGGTCGATTTTACGTTAGAAGGTTCTGGTAAGACACTACCCTGTTTTACCACGCGTCCAGATACGCTTTATGGGGTGACATTTGTTTCTTTAGCACCGGAACATCCTGTCATTGGAGAATTGATTTCCAGCACTCCTCAGGAAAAGGCAGTGATGGATTTTGTTGAGAGGGCACGCAATCAGGGGACGATGGAACGAACTGCCGAAGGGACTGAAAAGGAAGGGATATTTACCGGCAAGTACGTCATTAATCCCGTCAATAACGATAGAGTTCCCATTTGGGTAGCAAACTACGTCCTTATGGAATATGGTACGGGAGCTGTTATGGGCGTACCCGCCCATGACCAGCGGGATTTCCTTTTTGCAAAGAAATATAAGCTCCCCATCAAAATTGTTATTCAGCCTGGAGAGAATGAACTGCATGCCGACACCATGAAAGAGGCATACGTCTATAATGGCATACAAGTCAATTCAGGAATTTTCGATGGAATGCCGAATACAGAGGCAATAAAAAAAATTGCCATATATCTCGAATCCAAAGGCCTTGGTACAAAAACGGTAACCTATCGATTGAGGGATTGGCTCATTTCCCGCCAGCGATATTGGGGTGCACCTATTCCCATTATTTATTGTGAAAAATGTGGTACTTTGCCGGTACCTGAATCACAACTCCCGGTAGTACTCCCCGAAAAGGTAGCATTTAAGCCGCACGGTATGAGTCCTCTGGCAGAAGTTGACTCCTTTATTAATACGATTTGTCCAAAGTGTTCTGGAATGGCCCGGCGTGAGATTGATACCATGGATACGTTTGTGGATTCGAGCTGGTATTTCCTGAGATACCTTTCTCCAAAGGATGATAATCAACCTTTCGTCACAGAGAAGGTTAATAAGTGGCTACCGGTAGACCAGTATATTGGCGGGGTGGAACATGCAATCCTGCATCTACTCTACTCACGTTTTATTACCAAGGTGCTTTACGACCTTGGCTATATCAATTTTAAGGAACCATTTAAGCATCTTTTTACCCAGGGCATGATTATCAAGGATGGGGCCAAGATGTCCAAGTCCAGGGGTAATGTGGTAAGTCCTGATATCCTCATAGATAAGTATGGAGCCGATACCCAGCGTCTTTATATCCTTTTCATAGGTCCACCGCAAAAGGATGCGGAATGGAACGACCGCGGGGTGCTGGGTGCCTACCGATTCCTGAGCCGTCTGTGGCAGAAGATTACTGATTATGAAGACGTATATACGAAAGTGCAACAGACAAACATCGATATCGGTAAACTTTTGCCTGTGGCAAAGACCCTTTACCGCCAGACGAATCAGGCAATTAAAAAGGTCACAGAAGATATGGATACCTCCTGGCATTTTAATACGGCTATTGCCTCTGTGATGGAGTTACTAAATGCCACAGATGTATTTGACGTTGTCGTACCCGGTAACACTATGGAAGCGCTTAATTTTAATGTATTCCGACACACCATGGAAACAATACTCCTTTTAATGGCTCCTTTTACTCCGCACATCTGCGAGGAATTGTGGGAAATAATGGGAAACAAACCAAGTATCTTTTACCAGAAATGGCCAGTGTATGATAAAAATGCCATTCAGGAAGATGTCGTAGAGGTTGTTATTCAGATAAATAGCAAAGTCAGAGGCCATATATCAGTACCCGTTAATATAAATCAGGATGAATTGAAAAAACTCGTATTGAGTAACGAACGCATTGCCGGATTTTTGAACGGCAAGAAGGTTACTAATACCATCATAGTGCCAAAGAAATTAGTGAATATTGTAGCAAAATAGCTGATGTCTGATAGCGATATTCATATTAAAAAGATAGAGTATTTCCTTGCTAATTATTTCTAATCTTTATTATACTTAATAGCAAAAGACAACACGATGAGCCTTCTGAAGAAAAAGTACCTAAAAATTCCCTCGTTCATGTTCAATATTAATGCTGAGTAAGAAAAGATATTTTGCTTTTTCTGCGGATAACTATGAGAATACCATTTTCAGTTAAAAGGGACGGCGCATGAAATCAAAATTTATATTTAATTATTTGCTGACAATATTCCTTTCGTTATTATTTTCTATTTCCTGTCTTCTCACCAGCTTTAATCCAGCCTTTGGCCTGGAACCCAGGTTTGAGAAGCGGGTAGCAAAAGAAGATAAAGATGCTGGTTACAAGTTTCGATTACCGGGGATTGTTAGTTCCTATGTAAATCGGCTGTATGTAGATCCTGAACGCATTAAAAGCGTTGAAATGCTCAAAGAGGCGCTTTCGTGGGAGGAAAGGATTATACCCGAAGTATTGGTTGACTTCCCTGAAAGTACCAACAAAGGAATAGTAACCGTAGACGATGTTTCAAAGACATATGATTTAACCAGGATTCACCGTCCTAAAGATATGGTCGAGGTTCTTCAGGACGCCCTTACCTTTATTAACACGAATCGCCAATCCACAGAAACCCTCACCGCCAGTGATATTGAATACACCGCAATTAACGGTATGCTTACTCAGTTGGACCCACATTCGATTATTCTGCCACCCAAGGAGTTTAATGAATTTAAGATTGGTACTACAGGCAAGTTTGGCGGGCTCGGAATGGTAGTTGGTCTACGGGATGGTATACTTACGGTAATATCACCGATTGAAGGTACTCCTGCTGCGAGGGCTGGCATGAAGGCGGGAGATAAGATTATTGAAATTGACGGAGAATCTACTATCAACATGAATCTTACGGAATCCGTTGGGAAATTACGCGGAGACCCGGGTACTACCGTTACGCTCTCGGTTTTAACCGAAAAGGCAGTCCAACCCAGACTGGTTACTCTCAAGCGGGAAATCATTGTTATCCCAACGGTAGAGTCTGCGTCTCTGGAAGATAATTTGGGCTATATAAAGATAAGAAACTTTCAAGACGATACCTCTCAATGTCTAAACGAGCACCTGAAACGTTTAAAATCATCCAATAATAAACTGAATGGATTAATTATTGACATGAGAAATAACTCCGGTGGGCTCCTGGACCAGGCTATAGAGGTTGCAGATAAATTTCTAGAAGATGGCACTATTGTCGTCACCGTTGGCCCAAGTGGTCATCCAAGGGAGGTACAGAACGCTAAAAGAACTGATGCTGATGAAGCCCTTTATCCTATCGTGGTACTTGTTGATGCCGGAAGCGCTTCGGGCGCAGAAATTGTTGCCGGTGCACTTAAAGAAAACGACCGTGCGGTAATTGTAGGCGACAGAAGCTTTGGCAAAGGTTCTGTGCAGCAGCTTATTGAACTTATGGATGGTTCGGCGTTAAAATTAACCATTGCCAAATACCTTACTCCTTTATCCACGGATATTCAGTCGGTTGGCATTACTCCCGATATCAAACTTGTTCCGGTAACCGTTGCAAAAGATAATATCAATCTCTTCCGCGGTATCGTTGCCCTTCGCGAAGAAGACCTCAAACAGCATCTCGATGAACACCGCAAAGACGAAACTCCGTTTGCCGTACTCAAGTATTATCTAGAGACGAAGGAAAAGGATAAGACCGAAGAAGAGACAGCGGGAGAAGAGGCTGGGGATCCCTATAAATTGCCGGATTTTAATACAGATTTCCATGTCATCTTTGCGAAAAAATTACTTAAGAATGCAACTGTCTGGCAGCGGGAGATATTTTTACAAAATTCTTCTGCCATTATAGAAGAAATTGCACGTTCAGAGGAAAAGAAGATTGCCCAGGCGCTTCAAAAATTTGATATTGATTGGTCTACTGGCACAAGCACTGGAGCAGCAAAAACGAATGTCTCTTTTTCCACAAATCCTGCAGACGGGCGTGTAAAGGCAGGCAACAAGATCACTCTCACCGTAAGTGTGACAAATACAGGAGAAGCACCGCTCTATCAGTTGCGGGGTATCTCATCGAGTAAAAATGGAATCTTCGACAAGCTTGAGTTTATCTTCGGGAAAATCGGGCCTGGAAATACGAAATCATACTCCACAACGATAGAAATCCCAAAAAATTCTCTTGACAGAGAAGACGAAATTGTTATTAGGTTTGAAGAACTGAACGACCTGAACCTCAGGGACATCAAATTTAACATTATTACAGAGGCGCTCCCGAGGCCACTTTTTGCATATTCATACCAGATTCTGGACGTTGTAAGGAACTCATCAAAGAACAACGGGGATGGATTAATACAGAGCGGAGAGGATATCGACCTTCTCTTTCTTATAAAAAATGTGGGAGAAGGGATTGCCGAAAAAAATGTAATCACCTTGAAGGATTTGAGCGATAAAGAGGTTTTCATAAAAAATGGCAGGGCAGAAGTAGGACCGTTAAATCCGGGAGAAATGAAAGAGGTAAAACTATCTCTCGTGGTAAAGGAAACAATGCATTCGGACAAATTCAGTGTTGATGTGATTATCTCTGAGATGATTTTTGGAACATTCATAACCAACAAACTCACATTTCCCATTGCGCCAGGCAAACCTAAAATGACACAGGCTTCGGGTTTTGTGAAGGTAGAGAAGAGACATATTCCGCTCTATGGTGGAATGTCTTTTGACTCACCGGTGTTATCAATGGTGAGGGATGGAACTTGTTTGGCATACAATGCAAAAAATCCAGAATGGTTCCGCATAACGCTTCAAGATGGCCGGAACGGGTGGGTATCAGCAAAAGATGTTGCCGAACTGAATGGTATACCGGCTGAACCAGATACCTTAGAACCTTTTCTGCAGCGGGTACCTCCCGTGATTACTTTAAGTAAACCCTTATCGAATGTATTATCTGGAAATGATCGGCTACCGCTATCAGCTACTATAGAGGATGACATTTATGTAAAACATGCTTATGTGCTGATTAACAACGATAAGATCTTTTTTAAGTCCAATAAATTTCCCGCAATGAAAGAACAGGGACGATTGGAAATCAATGCAAACCTGCCTCTCAAGGAAGGACCTAATGTTGTAACGATCGTTGCCCGTGATAACCATGACCTTGTTACCATCAGGTCATTTGTTGCGACAAGGAGTATCACTGTTGCAAAGGGGCCTTAAATGTAAATTTCTGCAATCCAGTATTATCCAAACCGGCAGGTGCGAATGGTGGTTCGCACCTGCCGGTTTTTTAGGATTACACTACACCCAACTCTTGGTCAAAATAGTAAAATAATTCTGAAAAGCTATTTTAACTTCTGATAATACTCAATCAATACTTTTGCAACCTCTGGTCTTGTAAAAGTATGAGGTGGCACTTCTCCCGCACTCAGCATCCTGCGGACTTCTGTACCACTCAAAATAACGTGATTGGCTGAATCATGGGGACACGTCTTGTAAGAAGCCATGCCGTTGCAGGCTTTACAGTAGAATGTGTGATCAAAAAATAGCGGTGTAATTCCTATCTCCTGCGGATCAAATTCATCAAAGATGTAATGGGCATCAAATGTTCCGTAATAACTACCGACACCTGCATGGTCCCGACCAACAATAAAGTGTGTGCAACCGTAATTTTTCCTTACGACAGCATGGAAGATGGCCTCCCTTGGACCAGCATACCGCATGGCAGCGGGAAAAACAGAGAGCATTGCCCTGTCCTTCGGATAATATTTTTCCAAAAGGATTTCGTAACTCTTAATCCTCACATCTGCTGGTATATCATCACTTTTTGTTTCCCCCACCAGAGGATGCAAAAGGATGGCATCCACAATCTCCAGGGCGCATTTCTGAATATATTCATGGGCGCGATGTACAGGATTTCGGGTCTGGAATCCAACCACCCGTTTCCAGCCCTTTTTCACAAACAATTCCCTCGTCTCTGCCGGATCCAGCCGATACGATAAAAAATCGACTGGCTTTGCCCTGTTTACCACACTAATCTTGCCACCCAGAAGATATTCCCCCATTTTATAGATATAATCCACGCCGGGATGTTTTCTGTCATCCACTCCATAGACTTCTAACGATTCTTTCGGTTTATCATGGTGGAAGATTTCTTCCAGATGCAAAACGGCGATCACCTCATCTGCCTGATCTGTAAGGGCAACATCCTTACCAGGCTTAAGTCCTTCAACCTCTTCTTTTGTAGCTGCAAGAACAATCGGAATTGACCATGGTAGTCCGTTTGCCAGCCGCATATTGTCCACCACATTATCGTAATCCGCCTTGCACATGAACCCTTCCAGAGGGCTCATTGCTCCGACTGCAATCATATCGAGATCTGACATTTCACGAGAATTCAGCTGGATTTTCTTCATATCATAATGAGTAGCCTTATCCAGTAACATCTCCCGTTCTTCCATGGAAACAATTCTATTTATCAGTTTACCCCCATGTGGGGCAATGTTTTTCACCATTTCTCATTAATCTCCTTTCAAACACCTTGCCTGAATAATAAATTCCTCCTGATGCCCATCGGCATCCCATACTGTCCAGATCGTCTTGTCCCGCTTCAGCCTCACCTTTAGGGAGGAACCATCACTGCACACCTGAAAAGGCAGCCTCAGTTCAATTGCCTGTACCGGACATTCTTTCACACAGCATGCGCAGGCCCAACAGGCAGACTGGTCACGAATCGTTGCTTTCATATTTTCCCTGCGATAGCATAAGTCCCCGGGACAGATGCGTTCGCACCGTGCCTCGGGTAGTCCTTTGCATCCGTTACAAATATTTTCATCAATAAAGATACCCATCAGCACAAAGGCCTTTCCACCATTTTTATTTCGTCTGTAGCTGAGTCGTAAACAGAATTAACAAAGGTAAGCCATCGGTTATTATCTTTTTCCGGATAATCCAACCGGGTCTGATAGCATGCCCATCGCGTTTCTTTGCGATAGATCAGATGTTCTACCAGTACCCTTGCAACGTCAATTCTATCTACGCACTCCAGTGCCTCAACCAGATTATAATTATCCACTGCAGTTATGTCTTTTGTGCGGTCCTTCAGACATCTTAACAATCGTCTTGCCTCCAACAATCGCTCTTCATGAAGTGCATAATTCATAGATATACCACCAGCATACTCATCCATAATCTTTTGGAGCCGTTCACGTACCTCCTGGGGTGATATACCCTTTTTTTTTGTTAGAGGAGTCAATAACCGGTTTTTTTCTTCACGAATTATCTCATTGTCTACATCTTTTAGTGTTACGTCTTTTGCATCTTCAGTGGCCGTCGTTGCTGCAATACGTCCCTCAACCCAGCTTCCACTCACGTATTTTTTTGGTGCGCCACC
This sequence comes from Candidatus Brocadia sp., assembly GCA_040048245.1. GTDB lineage: Bacteria > Planctomycetota > Brocadiia > Brocadiales > Brocadiaceae > Brocadia. The sequence goes on along the minus strand of JABRVT010000061.1, from coordinate 19,292 downwards.
CGCTACCTCCCCGGCTGCGTAAAGACCAGGAATAGTTGTCCTTCTTTCTTTGTCAATCCAGTATCCGGCCTGGCAGTGACCGCCCACTATGAAAGGTTCTGTTCCCTGAATTTCTACAGGCTTATGCCGAGGATTCATATTTTTACTTGCCCATAAGAGGATAATCTGGGGGTTCATATTCAAAAAATCTTCTTTTAATCTCCTCTCGTCCGCCTCATTCAGGGTCGTTGTATCCAGATAACATGGCCCTCGTCCTGCATTCTTTTCCTCTAATGTTGCTAAAAGTCTGTGTTGTGTCAGACACTTATTGCCACCCAGATGCTGATAATAGCGTTCCAGGTAGTCTTCGCCCCGTGCATTAATCTGTTTCGACCGTGCCCCTACAGCGATGGTACCAGTTGGTGCATTTACATCTTTTACCCGCAAAGCAATGAACCGGTTTTCAAAACTCGTCATCTCCGCTCCGATACGTATTCCCATAGCGTATCCTGTTCCTACATTCCATGGGCAATACCATATCAGATGCCGTGCTTCCCCGGTATTGTGGGGTTTATAGATACCCGAAGCCCCTCCTGTTGCCACAATAACGGCTTTTGCCCTGATTACATATAGCATGCCATTCCTGACCCCGTATCCAAATGCCCCACAGACGCGTGTGCCGTCGTAAATAAAATTGGTTGCTACCACCCGGTTTAACACCTGTGCAGGGGTTTTTTGTACCGCCTCTGCCAGGATGGGTTTCAATCGCTCACCTAAAATGCGGATACTGCGTTTCCCCCGCATCTTGTAAGTGCCGCCCTCATCCTTTTCGATGGGGAGCCCCATCTCTTCCACGTTTTTGACAGCCTCATTGAGTCCCTGCACAATACTATAAACGAGGTCCTTTCTTATAATACCTTCAAACTGTCGCTCAATATATGCAACATATGACTCAGGAGTTTGGCCTGGATGTAAATACGCATTTATGGCATTTAACCCCATGGCCAGGCAGCCACTGCGCTCGATATGTGCCTTTTCCATCACGATCACCCTGCTGGCAGGAGATTTTTTGTAAATCTCCACAGCCGCAAAGCATCCCGCCGCCCCACCGCCTACAATCAGTATGTCGGTATCTATGTGCGAAGTCCGCATATAGGCAAAATCAAAAATTATAAAAAAGATTATATTACTCATATTTTATCCCTATGTCAATTTAAAACAAACGGATACTCTTTTATTCCCCAAGCCAAAATGACGTCAAGGAAAGGTTAAAAATGGAAAGGACGGTATAAAACAGTAGGATTGCTGATGTAATTTGAAACAAATTACCTTTTACCCCAATTTTTGGGTGGAATTACCGGAGAGCAGACCGACTAAGGAGGTTGATTATTGTAGCGCATTTGTTAGTGATTATCTAAGGAATATCTCCCCTAGTTTCTCATTCAATGCTGGAATACGCAGTTTGGCGTACTATGTAAATTTCCACAAAGCTCTCCACGTGATATTCAAATACGTGCTTATGTGGAATTCAATGCCACTGATGCGGCCGTTCTGTCTAAAGGTTTAGATGAAATGCGAGCCTATGAAAAATCTTTGCAAAAAAGAAATAATGTATTATAATTCTGAAAAATCGTATTTTATAACAATAATCACTTTTTTTGAAAAGGAGGAGGTATTGTATGTGTACGACATGCGCGAAACATAACCCTGGTGGAAAAAAGAAGATGGAAGAACCTGAAAAGAAAAAGACCGGTGAAAAGGGAAAAAAGAAATAAAATGAAAAATCCCCTCCTATAAAAAGCTTGTAGGAGGGGATTTTGTCTAAGCAGACAATAAGCCGAGTTCTGTCGTGGACGGTCATTTATCTAGTCCCGCTGTTGCCAGCGGGATCAAACGGCTTACCCGGAGGTCTGGCGAAGCGGACCACTTCATCCCTCCCTATTTAGCCTTTCTCCCAGTGGGGTTTGCCATGCCTCCGATGTCGCCACCGGAGCGGTGGGCTCTTACATTAAGTCGATACTTATCCTGTGCGTATTCCACAGGGAAACGACCCCACCATTTCACCCTTATCCCGCCAAAAGGCGGGACGGTATATTTTCTGTTGCACTTTCCTTCCCGTCACCGGGACTCCGCGTTACGGAGCACTGTGTCCTGTGGAGCTCGGACTTTCCTCCCATTCCAACTTAATCTCAGATTAAATTGGAACCGACGACCGCCTTGTCTGCTTTAAACTTCTTCCACTTCTTCGTTGCCACTGTCCAAATATAAAATCCGGCCGCAACTATGGCAAAAGGTAAGGTCTTTGCCCGACATAAGCTGGTTCAGTGTTTGTGCTGTTATTGACATAAAACATCCCTGGCATACCTTGTTTACAACATTAACTACGGCTACTGCATCTTTGTGGCTAACCAATCGATTATACTGTTGTAATGTGTCATTATCCAGCATGACAGCATATTTATCGCGTTTTTTCCTCAGCTCATCGATTTCTGTATCCAACACCCTCAGGTCTGCTTCCACCTGTTTCTGAAGTTCCTTTAACTGCGCCCCTTCATGTTCAATTTCTTTTTCAAATGATTTGTATCGCTGCTGTGTTTCTTCGTACGTTGCCATCATACCCAGGATCTCATCTTCCAGAGCGGACTTATCCGCTTCCTTTCCTCCGATTTCAGCTTTTATTGCACTGTATTCTTTATTCGTCTTGACCTGATTCATCTGGAGTCGCAATTTATTAATCTCTGCTTCTATGCTTTTTAAGTCAAGTTCCTTGCTGCCGACGTTTTTCTGAATAAATTTTACCTCTTCTCCCAGTTCTGACAACTCTGCCTTTTTTTGCTGGATTTGGTTTTGCTTCTTTTGAACATCGTATCCCCTGTAAAGTTTATCGCCTTCCAGTCTTTTTAACTTCGTATCTATTGATTGTAACCTCCGCAGTATCTCTATCCGTTCATTCATAGCTTCCTCTTGATGAACAATTTCATACGCATCAGACCAGACAAACCGCTGTTAGGTATTAATCCGCACCAATCCCATCCAGGAATCCTTCCAGTTTACGACTTCTGATCGGATGCTGTAGTTTCCGCACTGCCTTTGCCTCTATCTGCCTTACCCTTTCCCTTGTAACCTTGAATATCTTGCCAACCTCTTCAAGTGTATAGGTATAACCGTCTCCGATACCGTAGCGAAGCTTGATGATTTCCCTTTCCCGATACGTCAACGTTTCCAGTACGCTTTCAATTTTATCTTTTAGCATCTCCTGTGTCGCAGCAGATACTGGAGATTCTGCCTTTTCGTCTTCAATAAAATCGCCAAATGAGCTGTCTTCACTTTCGCCAACCGGCCGATCCAGTGAGATTTGATGCCGGGATATCTTGAGGACCCGTCGTGCCTCTGACACGGTAATCTTTACTTCTTTGGCAATTTCTTCTATTGTAGGCTCACGACCTTTTTCCTGCAGGAGTTTCTTTGAAACGTTTCTGATCTTACTCATGGTCTCGATCATGTGTACGGGAATACGTATCGTTCTTGCCTGATCGGCAATCGAGCGGGTAATTGCCTGACGTATCCACCACGTGGCGTAAGTGCTGAATTTATATCCCCGGCGATATTCGTATTTGTCTACTGCCCGCATAAGGCCTGTGTTGCCTTCCTGGATTAAGTCGAGAAAACTTAATCCTCGATTCCTGTATTTTTTTGCAATGCTAACAACCAGCCGCAGATTTGCCCCCGAAAGCTTTCTCTTCGCAGCCTCATGTTCTTTGTAAATATTTTCAACTGATTCTACGCGTTGTTTTAAACTCCTGGAAGATTCTAATACTAATTCTTCCAGCTTTGCATATTGGGACTCCAATTCTTTATACTGGCCATTGGATTTTGAACGCTGCCTGCACTCCGTCATCTGTTTTTCCAAAGTTTCCATTTCAAAAACGATCTCCTGAAGCCTTTTCATCATGGGCTGGATCCGTTTCGTACGGATATTGATTTCTTCGAGGAGGTCTATGCCCTTTCGTCTTCTGTTTCTGATTGCCCGAAGAAGTTTTATTCTTTCTTTCTCAGAGGTCTGTTTCCGTTTAGCACGCATGTAATCTTCCCTGTTTTTTTGTAACAGGGACCTGAGGATTTTGGCACTCCTTGGAAATTGTTCCAGAATCTCGTCCTTGCAATTGTCGACCATCGCATTCACTTTCAGTGTCCGATCAAACGAGAGTTCTCCGTTGTTAACATCCTCCAGTATCCTTAAACAGGTCGCCAATGAGAGGTCAGAATGCATTACTTTCTTTAAAAACCTCTTTCTGGTAATTTCTATTTTTTTAGCCAGCATGATTTCTTCGTCACGAGTAAGTAAAGGAATTTCTCCCATCTGCGTGAGGTACATGCGAACCGGGTCATCTATCTTTTCTGTAATGGTTGGGACTTCACCAAACTCCAGATCGACCTCCGGATACGTCTCTCCCTCTTCTGCCTCAATAACATCACGATTTTCAATCTCTGTTTCATCAATCAAATCAATCCCCAGCTCATCCAGCATCATTAAAATATCATCAATTTTTTCGGGAGAAATATCAGCATCGTCGGGCAACATATCATTCAATTCTTCGTATGTTAAATATCCCTTCTCCTTGCCTTTTTGTACAAGCTGCTTAATCTTTTGGTTTAAACTTTCCATCTAAAGATAGACCTCCTCAACAACGCCATTTATATAAAAAATACGGTGATAATCAATATTTTAAACTTTATTTTTTAAGACATGGATGTTCTTGCTTTTTTTGTGAAATTCATCCAGCAGGGTTACGATGTCCTTCTCATTGCTGCCAACCTTAATGGTCTTTAACGTCTTTTCCTTTGTTTGATGTCTTTCTCTCTTGCTATTTCGTCTTCTAAAAAAATGAACACAGGCATTCAGCCTCTCTTCCTGATTTGTAATATTTTGAAACTCCTGAGTTGTTATAATATCCATCAGCAGTTTATTGAGTTGCATGTCACCCAGTATATGCAACACGTCTGCTTCTTTTACCTTATTATATTTATGGTATAACTCAACCACTTTTTCGGCAATCTTTAAAAGATCCGTATTGCTGAATTCTTCCAGACCTATTTCTTCTATGATTCTCGGTATAAAATCATTGCAGGATAACATCAAATACAAGAGTTCCCTTTCAGCCAGAAAAGAGGCATCCAACCGCTGATTGACAACCTCTTTGTTACACGGTGAAAAAGGCTGTTTGTTGAATTTTTTCAGATGGGTTCTCAAAGTCGATTCATCAATAGACAATTCCTCGGCGATCCTTTTAATAAGCAAATTCCGCTTGATAATATCCGGCATTTTTATTGCTGTTGAAAGGACATCATTAATTATATTTGCCTTTCCGTGAATAGTTGATATATCCCATTTGGTTGAAGCCATCTCGATCTTAAAACTAAAAAAATCCAGTGCATTGTCAACGTAAACTAAAAATTTCTCCGCACCCTCTTCCAGGAGAAAATCACACGGGTCGTAATCTTTTGGGAGCCGGGCAATCTTTACGTCAAATTCTTCTTCAACAAAGATATCAAGACTCCTGTCAGAAGATTTCCAACCTGCAATATCCGAATCCAACAGCAATACCACCTGATTGCAATATTGCCTTAAATGCCTCAAATGTTGCTTGGAGACTGCTGTCCCCATTACGGCAACCGACCATCCGATTCCGTGCTGATGTGCCATGATTACATCAGTATAACCTTCCATGAGTATAACCTTACGATGTTTCAAAATCGCATTTTTTGCCTGGTCGATACCATAAAGGACATTGCTCTTATTGAAAATGACCGTTTCTGGTGAATTTAGATATTTTGGAAGAGCATCATCCAGCACCCTTCCACCAAAACCAATGACCTGCTTCCGTGCGTCAAATATTGGAAACATCAGGCGATTACGGAAACGATCGTAATAACCGTTACCCTCTTTTTTAGGTATAGCCAAACCGGCCTTTTCTAACAGATTTTCTGTGATATTTCGCTCTTTACACACCCGCATCAAAGTATCCCAACTGTCAGGGGCGTAACCGAGACAGAAATTTTTAACGGATTGTTCATTTATCCGTCTTTTTTGCAAATAATCTCTGGCAAATTTCCCCTGTTCGCTGTTGAGTAAAATTTTATGATAAAATTTTGCGGCAAAATCATTTATGTTTATCAAGCGGGTCTTTTCTCCAGGAGAAAGGGAACCTTTCTGAATATTGTGTAGAGAAGAAAGGTCAATACGCGATTTGGAAGCTACCAGCTTTACGGCCTCCACAAAATCTACTCCCTCCTGTTTCATGATAAAATTAAATACCGTACCGCCTTCGCCACACCCAAAGCACTTAAAGATTTTTTTTTCCGGATTTACCGTAAAAGAGGGGGTTTTTTCGGAATGGAAGGGACACAAACCAAGAAAATTTCTACCGCTTTGTTTTAGGTTAACATACTCCGATATGATTTGAATGATATCTGAGGCAAGTTGTATCTCAGTAATCTTTTCATGTGGGATAAAATTTGCCATGTATTCCAATGGGAGCAGGAAAGATGAATTATTTATAAATATTGCTATTTTAATAATTGTTAAGCATTTTATTATATCACTAAAAAAAATAATGTCAATATATTGAGAGATAATTCGTGATACACTTTAAAAAAACTTGTAATTTTCTAAATTTATGTTTTAATAAGTATTTTAGTAATAAAAAACAATTTCCTACCATCTCTTATCGAAAAATATCATGGTGTCAAAATGTCGCAAGTTCATGTTAAAAAATACATAGAAAACTACGGTAAAACAAAAGATGCAGCTATCCCGATTTTGCAGGCCATCCAGAATGATTATGGATACCTTCCCCTTGATGTCCTGAACCAGGTTTGTGAAGCGTCGGAGATAACGAAATCCCATCTCTATGGTGTAGCCACATTTTATTCGCAGTTTAAATTAACCCCGAAAGGGAAAAATGCCATTAAAATCTGCAAAGGAACTGCCTGTCACGTAAAGGGTGCGGACGTTATCATCGAGGCATTTAAGGATCAGCTGGATATTAATATCGACCAGACTACAGAAGATGGTGAGTTTTCCATGGAAACGGTGGCATGTCTGGGATGTTGTTCCCTTGCCCCCGTTGTTATGATAAACGAAGATGTTTACGGCGGACTATCATCATCGAAAGTAAGGAGCACATTAAAAAAATATGGAAAAGACTAATCAGAATATTCAATTCGTAGTGGGTTTGGGAAGCTGTGGTATAGCGGCTGGAGCTAAAGATCTCTTTGAAGAGCTGGCTTTGAAGATTAAAAACGATTCCAATGTTTCTTTAAGGCATACATCATGTAATGGTATGTGTTTTAAAGAGCCAATTCTGGAAGTTTTTTATCCCGACGGCAACTATCTGATGCTGGGTAATGTTCACAAAAAAGAACTGGATAAGGTATTAGAGCCTCTTTTAAATCAGAAATCAGTGGATGAAAAATTCATTATTAAAGACTCACGACAACCGGACAAGAAAGAGGATTTCTGGCAGAAGCAGCATAAAATCGTTTTGGAAAACTGCGGGATTATTGATCCGGATGATATTGAGTCCTATTTGAAAAGAGGTGGTTATTCGGCAATAAAAAAAGTCCTGGGTTCCATGTCTGAGGAACAGGTTATTGAGGAAATAAAAGCCTCAGGTTTACGAGGTCGCGGAGGCGCGGGGTTTCCTACAGGCATTAAATGGCAGCTTGCCAGAAATAATAAGGCAGAAAAAAAATATATGATCTGCAATGGAGATGAAGGGGATCCCGGAGCATTTATGGACCGAGCTGTATTGGAAAGTGATCCTCACAGGGTGATTGAAGGGTTAATAATTGGAGGATACGCAATTGGCGCAAACTACGGCTATATCTACGTTCGTGCAGAGTATCCGCTGGCAATAAAACGACTGAAACTGGCAATCAATCAGGCTGAAGAAAAAAATTTTTTGGGAGATAATATCCTTAATAGCGGTTTTTCCTTTCATCTGAAGATTAAAGAAGGCGCGGGCGCTTTTGTTTGCGGTGAAGAAACGGCGTTGATCGCTTCTATCGAAGGCGATCGTGGTCATCCCAGGTTACGTCCTCCTTTCCCGGCAGCATCTGGATTGTGGGGTTATCCTACGAATATAAACAATGTGGAAACACTGGCGTCTGTGCCATGGATCATCAACAATGGTTCATCCGTATATGCCACATACGGAACCCCAAAGAGCAAAGGGACAAAGGTCTTTTCCCTGGCCGGGAAAATTGCCCGTGGCGGACTGGTTGAAGTGGATATGGGAATTCCCTTACGAGATATTATTTACACTATCGGGGGAGGAACATCTTCAGGAAAACCTTTTAAGGCAGTCCAGTTAGGCGGACCTTCGGGGGGTTGTGTCCCTGAAAGTTTGCTTGACATACCCGTAGATTATGAGAGTATCGCAGCAACAGGGGCTATTATGGGTTCCGGCGGCATGGTAGTAATGGATGACGACACCTGTATTGTGGATGTAGCTAAGTTTTTCCTTGCCTTTACGCAAAAAGAATCCTGCGGAAAATGTACCTTCTGCCGTATTGGAACTACCAGGTTACTGGAACTATTAGAAAAAATTACGGCGGGGAAAGGTGACATGTCCGATCTGGAAGCATTGGTGGACCTCTCAGGTAAGGTAAAAGATCTTTCCCTGTGTGGATTGGGGAAGACTGCTCCAAATCCGATTATTACGACGATCAAATATTTCAGAAGTGAATATGAAGAGCATATTAAAGACAAGAAATGCAGAGCCGGCGTCTGCAAAGAACTGATTAATTTCTCGGTTATTGAAAAAGCCTGTACGGGATGTCACCTGTGTTTTAAGAACTGTCCGGTAAATGCTATATCTGGAATTCCAAAAGAGAAACATACTATCGACCAAAGGATCTGCATTAAGTGTGGAATGTGTTATGAGGTTTGTAAATTTCATGCTATTTATAAGGGATAACCATGTCAAATAAAGTTAATGTAACCATTGATGGAAAGGAGTACCAGTTTGATGCGGGTACAACCATTTTGAATGCGGCAAAATCACTGGGTGTGGAAATTCCTACACTCTGCCATAACGACAAAATATCGCATTATGCGGGTTGCTGGGTTTGTGTAGTGGAACTGAAAAGCGGCCGGGGTGGAATGGTGCCTTCCTGTGCCACAAAACTTGAAAATGGCATGGTTGTGGAACTGGACAACAAGAAAGTGAGAGAATCACGTAAAGCGTCTCTAGACTTGCTTCTTTCCGATCATTTTGGCGATTGTTACGCACCCTGCAACCAGAAAGGATGTCCGGCAAATATTGATATCCAGGGTTTTCTCTTTTTGGAAGCCAGGGGGTTGTATAAAGAAGCGGCAAATCTTATTCGGGAAAAAGCTCCTTTCCCAAATGTCTTAGGCCGTGTTTGCCCAAGACCATGCGAGGAAGTTTGCCGGCGTCAAAAGGTGGATAAGTCAATCCTGATCGGTATTCAAAAACGGTATATCGCCGAAATGGAGGAAAAGGAAGGAGGTCCCTTTTTACCAAAACCACCCCAAAAGTCTACCGGGAAAAAGGTGACGATTATTGGAGCGGGGCCTGCCGGTCTATCTGCGGCATATTATTTGAGGTTACAAGGCCATGAAGTCACCATATATGAACGTCATTCAAAACATGGTGGAATGCTCCGCTATGGAATACCCTATTACCGGCTGCCAGAAAGCGTCATGGACCTGGAAGGGGATGCCATTATAAACCAGTTAGGTGTAACTATTCACTACAATACGGAAGTGGGTAAGTCAATTGATTTTGAAAACATTCTTCAGAATTCTGATGCAGTTCTCCTGGCAGTAGGGGCATCCAGAGCAACGCCAATGGGAATAGAGGGGGAAGACCTTCCGGGGGTCTTTTCCGGTATTGATTTTTTAGAAAAGCTGGCTAAATACCAATCAGTGGATATTGGAAGACGGGTAGTTGTGGTAGGAGGCGGAAGCACTGCAATGGATGCAGCTCGTTCTGCTGTCCGTCTGGGCGCCAAAGCAACAGTAGTTTACCGACGCTCTAAAAATGAGATGCCTGCGCATCATGCAGAGGTTCGTGATGCTTATGATGAAGGAGTGGATATAAAGGTATTAACCAATCCCATTAAAATAGAAAAGACAAAACAAGGGCTTAAAATAACCTGTGTAAAAATGGAATTAAGTGAGCCCGATGAAAGTGGTCGGAGGCGTCCTGTAGCAATTGGTGGCAGCGAATTTGAGATTGAAACAGATTCTGTTATTATGGCAATTGGACAGAAAGCAGATTTTTCCTTCATTAAGAATAAAAGGATTAATAAATGGGGATTGTTTGACACGAAAGGGAAAACTTATCAAACTGTTGCTGATCCGAAAATCTTTGTTGCCGGAGATTGCTACAAAGGACCTGATCTTGCAGTTCGCGCCGTGGCTGATGCAAGAAAAGCCGCACAGTCGATAAACCAGTTCCTTAATGGAGAAGAGGTCGTCGGGGAGGAAATCCGCTTCAGTTCCTATCCCGGAGATCTGGAGACCTTGCCTTTGGAAATGTTTGAGGCATTTACGCCCCGCACCAGAAAAGAAATTGATTTACTCCCGGTTAATAAGCGAATAGGAAATTTTGATGAAGTCGAGCAAAGCTTTACCAAGAGTGAGATGACAGACGAGGCAAAACGGTGCCTGGAATGCGGGTGTAATGTAGTTGACATCTGTTTGTTAAAGAAACATTCTCAGACTTACAGGGCGGATCAGAATTTATATGCAGGAGCGAGAAGGACATATAAAGCAGATTACTCACACGAAAAAATAAAGATGGAGACACATAAATGTATCAATTGTAGCGCCTGTGTGAGGGCCGTTGTTGAAATTAAGAAATGCCATATTCTGGGTAATGCCGGGCGTGGTTTTCCAACGCGTATCGTCCCCATGATGAACGTTCCTTTAGGCAAGACCCATTGCGACGGCTGTGAAGAATGTGTCAAAGTTTGTCCGACAGCCGGGGTACGGATCAGCAGGGATATATATTTGACAAATTCACATGGATGAAAAGAACTTGCTGTATGGAAACATTACCCGATGAAAATACAAACATCATCGTTTAAAACGTTACTTAAAACTAACAATCTAGTATTTTGAAAATATTGAAAGTCGTAAACGTCTTAGTGGTAACTATGTAGTGGTAATCCATGAATTGCCACTACAGCACACGACAAGCGCATTGCTACTGAAATTTTTCAAAAAACTAAAATGTTACATTTAAAACACCTCTTTTTAAAGGAATGCGTGGAAGATGTTCTTGAATACAGTTAGAATAATTTAGATTATGCCAGAAGATGACAAATTAGATGAATTAGTCGATATAGTAAAGAACATAGGCAGGATATATCACGATGAGGGAATAAATGTTGAAATCGGTTTTGACCCAAATGACGGTATTATCCTAATAAAATATAAGGACACTACCTCTGAACAAAAGATATATATCATAAATTCTAAGAATAAAACTGTTAGCGGGGTTGATACTACAAAATTCTGGTTTCCTAATTATTCAAAAGAACAGAAGGCAAACAAAAAGCTGATTCAATTTTTGAGAGCAAATGGCTACTCCCCATCTGGGATAAAATACATGAAAATAAATTAAGCCTTCGGCAAAAACAACTAAATTGATGTAACTTTCATCATTATATCCTCATATTCTCGTTATAATGCCTTTTTTGATTAAATATTCTTTTACTGCCCGAATGGAAATTTCTCTATAGTGAAAGATAGAGGCAGCCAGGGCAGCATCTGCCTTTCCCTTGGTAAATACGTCATAAAAATGTTCTAATCTGCCTGCCCCTCCGGATGCAATAATTGGAATATTCACGGATTCTGATACGGTACTGTTCAATCCGACATCAAACCCATCTTTTGTGCCATCGCAGTCCATGCTGGTGAGTAATATTTCCCCTGCACCCTTATTTTCGACAGTTTTTGCCCATTCAACGGCATCTAATCCAGTAGGCGTCCTACCACCATTTATGTAAACTTCCCATTTTGCAGTGTTTACATTACTTTTTATCCTTTTTGCATCGATTGCAACCACAATACATTGACTTCCAAATCGCCTAGATGCCTTTGTAATAAATTCAGGATCTTTAACAGCAGCTGTGTTGATTGAAACTTTATCCGCCCCTGCGTTGAGCAAGCGGCGAATGTCATCAATATTACGAATACCGCCACCGACAGTTAATGGCATAAATACTTGTTCCGCAGTCTTTTGTACGACATCAAGGATGATGTCCCTGTTTTCGTGGGAGGCGGTAATGTCAAGAAAGGTTAACTCATCGGCACCCTCTCTATCATATACGGCAGCGATTTCGGCCGGGTCTCCCGCATCTTTCAAATTTAAAAAATTTGTTCCTTTGACGACACGCCCATCTTTAACGTCGAGACAAGGTATAATTCTTTTGGCAAGCATAATAAATTTATTGTGTAAGATTTTTTCCCCAAATATTGCGGTAAAAACTTACATGGGCAGGAAAAATTGAAGTTTAAAAGTCCTTTTCCGGACTACTGGCCTTTGCGTATAGTCTCTTAGGTATACGCCCGGAAAGGAAGGCAAGCCGTCCTGATTCACATGCCAGTTTCATTGCCTTTGCCATTAGGACGGGATCTTTTGCAAAGGCAATTCCCGTATTCAGCAATACGCCTTCACAGCCAAGTTCCATAGCTACGGTAACATCGGACGCTGTACCGACACCTGCATCTACAATAATAGGAACCCCCGCAGATTCAAGGATAATCCGGATGTTGTTTTTATTTAAGATGCCCTGACCGGATCCAATTGGCGCCCCTGCCGGCATAACGCTGGCAGCGCCTGCATCTTCTAATTTTTTTGCAATAATGGGGTCGTCCGACGTATAGACAAGCACTGTAAAACCTTCTTTTACCAAAACCTGTGTTGCTTTCAGTGTTTCCACCGGGTCAGGTAAGAGCGTCTTTTCATCGCCGAGAACTTCAAGCTTAATCATATCGGATATACCTGTTTCACGGGCAAGGCTGGCAACCCGGACGGCTTCGTCGGCAGAATAACAGCCAGCAGTATTAGGTAAAATGGTGTATTTCTTTGTATCAATATAATCCAGCAGGGATTCGGATTCATTGATTTTTGCCCTCCGGACTGCAACCGTTACCACTTCCGCACCGCTTGCCTCCAAAGCCTTAGCCATAATATCAAGAGAAGGGTATTTCCCCGTACCAACAAAAAGCCGGGAGGTAAATTCATACTTCCCAATTTTTAATTTTTTATCCATAAATTCAATGTATTAGCGTTAACCACCACCTACAAAAGTTACCACTTCCAGGACATCGGTATCTTTTACTATATGTGAAGAATGTTCCTTGCGCGGAACAACATGTGAGTTTACCTCAACGGCAGTGCGATGCTTATCAAATTTATACAGCTCGAGCAGTTTGTCGATGGTAATTCCTGCCGGACATTCCTTTGTTTCACCATTTAAGATAATTTTCATTCCTATTTTCTAAATGCAGTAACGTATATATTTGTTGTATTATCGTTATGGTAATTTCTCTTAACTAACTTTAAAATAATCGTTTACAAAAATGCCATAGCAAAGTATTGCGCAAAAATTATTTGAATACAGTAGTGTCCAATAAGGCCTCTTATCACTATTAGAATCAATAACTTAAAAATAGAGGCTTAGCTCACAGTGGTCCGCTGGAAACCTTATAAAATATAGGTTTATGGGCCTTTTGAAAATTTAATTTGGACAAGAGTGATTTAAGCAAAATTTTAACGTATCTGCAAATAAAATGCAAGGGAAAAGAAGGTTTGACAAAGGTCTCTATTCTGCATATAATTTCTTCTACGGGTTTGGATCTTGAAGAGACATTTCGCAACAATCCTCAATGAACTTTCCCTTCTTTCTTCATCTATATCCTTTTTTGCGCATATTTACGCATAATGGATGAAAGACGGATAAAAAACTTACTCATCCAGTTATATAAAGGGGTATGTTAGGTGAAAGACACCAGTATAAAGACGTACGTAGACAGTATTTATGCTGTGATAAAACGTTGCCATCGTTTTTTCATTACCACCCATATCCGGGCAGACGGGGATGGTATAGGATCTGAAGTAGCTCTTTTCCATGCGCTTACAGGTCTGGGGAAATCGGTCTTTATCGTCAACGACTCTCCGGTTCCTCAGATTTATAAATTCATCATCCCCGATACAGGAATGTATGTCTATCCTGAACTACCGAAGATTTCGGCCGAGGCCGTTTTTGCCCTTGACAGTCCCACCCTGGAACGTCTTGGTAAAACAAAGGAAGTTATTCCCAAAGATGCAGTAATTATTAACATGGATCACCATATTTCCAATGAATATTTTGGTACTATCAACTGGGTAACAGAGCAGGTGTGCGCTACAGGGGAGATCGTCCTTACTCTCCTTAAGGAGATGAATATTGCTATTACCCAGGATATTGCAACTGCTTTGTATGTGTCGATTGTTACGGATACAGGGCGGTTTACACATAGCAATACGACGCCGGAAGCACTCAGGGCCGCTGCATTTCTCATCGAATGCGGGGCAAGGCACAGAGAGATTTCCAAAAATGTTTACAATATGAATCCATTCAATTTGATACAATTGCATGCCCAGGTGCTCAGCACGGTAAAACTCCATGCCGGGAATCAAATTGCCACAATCTGGCTGACCAGGGAAATGCTGGAAAAAACGAATATTAATGCCATCGATACGCAGGAATTTGCCGATATTCCTGCGTCAATTGATGGGGTGACTGTTGGTGTATTGCTCCGCGAGATGACGAAATCCAACTGTATTAAAGTAAGTTTCCGGAGCAGGAATGAGTTTAATGTGAATGACATTGCTAAAAAATTTGGGGGCGGTGGTCACAAATATGCTGCCGGTTGCGAGATACAAGGCAGCATTGCTGATGTACAGCAAATCATCCTTGAAGAACTGGAGAGGGCCTTGCTGCAAAAAAAAAGTACTACTTCAGGTCGATGAAAAAATTTTAACCGCAAAGGACGTAAGACTCGAAGGGTATTTTTAGTTTTTTGTTTGTGTGTAATGTCAATAATACTTATATGTCGCTTTATTTATACAATGCTATAAAATTCAGTGTAATTCCATAAAAATCCGTGGCAAACTATTACCATGCACGCAGAAGAAATAAAAAAAGAATTGGTATCCATCATTAATGCTGTAAAGACTAAGGTTGAGATGGAAAAGGGGTTTGGAATAGATACCATTACACTTTCCAGACCTAACAAAATGAGTAAATCGCATTTACTTAATCCTCACAGTAAAAAACAACCCATGGAACTCTCTGTTGTAGGCAAACAAATTTGTATGGTGGAGATGGAGACAGGTACAAACGGCCGTTCGTCCAATGTTAAAGTAAAGCCAC
The DNA here is from genome assembly GCA_040048245.1 of Candidatus Brocadia sp. Taxonomy (GTDB): domain Bacteria; phylum Planctomycetota; class Brocadiia; order Brocadiales; family Brocadiaceae; genus Brocadia. The sequence goes on along the minus strand of JABRVT010000061.1, from coordinate 3,854 downwards.
CGGGTGATCAAACATTCATGAATGAGAAAGAAAAGAGGATTCAGCTTCTTGAAAAACTAAAAAGCGAGATGCTGACCTGCCATAAATGTCCATTGGGCAAGACACGCACCAATCTTGTTTTTGGCGTGGGTAACCCCATGGCAAACCTTATGTTTGTTGGGGAGGCGCCGGGTCGCGACGAAGACCTTCAGGGCGAACCTTTTGTCGGCCGCGCGGGGCAATTACTTACCAGGATCATTGAGGCAATTGGTCTGAAGCGCAGTGATGTTTATATCGCCAATGTTCTGAAATGCCGCCCTCCCGGAAACCGCAATCCCCTTCCTGAAGAAATTGTCCTATGTATGCCATATCTTATTAAACAGATCGGGATAATTCAGCCAAAGGTGTTGTGCGCACTTGGTACCTTTGCTGCCCAGACCTTACTCAATACAAAGGCTCCGGTTGGTACGTTAAGGGGTAAATTTCATGACTACAATGGTATCCCCATGATGGTTACATTTCATCCGGCCTATCTCCTGAGAAACCCGAACGACAAGGCGAAGGTCTGGGAAGATATGAAAAAGGTACGGGATCTTTTGGGTGAATTGATAAAAAAAGATCCATAAATTGTTACTCGTTTTCTACTTTCCATCATTTTAAATGCCCCATTTTTTGTTAATTTCGTTCAGAATATTTTTTGCAGTAAAGCCAAAGTGCTCGGCTAATATTTTTGACGGGGCAGAGATACCGTACCGATCGAGCCCAATGATAATACCATCCAGTCCGACAAATTCGTACCAGCCGCTTTTTCCTGCAGCTTCTATGGCTACCCGTTTCCTGCATGCGGGTGGAAGTATGCTGTTCTTATATTCGTCAGAGTTTGATCTGAACAACTCAGGGCATGGTATACTGACCAGCCTTGCCTGTATACCTTTCCCCTGTAATTGTAATGTGGCTTCAAGGGCAATAGAGACCTCTGAACCAGTTGCCATGAGAATAATTTCAGGAAATTTTGACGAATCCTTTACTATATACGCGCCATATTTCAGTTGACTTTGTGACGTATAGACCGAACGGTTGATTACCGGGACGTCCTGACGGGTCAGGATCAGCGCTGTTGGACCGTCTGTATGATTGAGTGCCACTACCCATGCGGCGGCCGTTTCGGTGGCATCTGCTGGCCTTATTACAAGCAGGTTAGGAATTGCACGCAGGGACGGCAGGTGTTCAATGGGCTGGTGGGTGGGCCCGTCTTCTCCGACAAAGATACTATCGTGGGTAAATACATAAATTACCTGAAGCTTCATCATGGCGGCAAGCCGAATGGAAGGCCTCATATAATCTGAAAACATCAGAAAGGTCGAACCAAAGGGAATGATGCCACCATACAGTGCCAATCCGTTGAGAACACCGCCCATGGCATGCTCCCTGACTCCAAAATGGATATTTCTACCGGTAAATGTATTTTTGTCCAGTGAGGGTGCGCTTTTAATGTAGGTCTTTGTGGATGGACAAAGGTCAGCAGAACCACCGATAAATGAGGGTACCATCTGTGCAATCACCTGCATCATCTCACCGGAGGCAGAGCGGGTGGCTATAGGATCCTTCCTGATAGTTTTGAGTAACTCGGTTTCCAGATTTTCAGGAATTTCTTTCTTAAAGTAGTTATTCCACAACTGAGACAGATTCGGGTCTTCTTTAATAGCGGCATTGAACAGGGATTGCCAGTTTTCATACTCGCCCTTTAATTCGGCCACACGGGTCTGGCAAAGTTGTCTTACTTCGTCTGGGATATAGAATGCGGGACTTTTCGGCCAGCTGAGTTTTTCCTTTGTTAATTCAAGTTCTTTTGCTCCCAGTGGCTCCCCATGCACGGAGGCAGTATCCTGCTTGTTGGGACTTCCCTTGCCAATGTGGGTACTGGCGATGATCAGCGAAGGTCTCTCTTTTTCATTCCGTGCCGCTTCAATGGCTGCAGCAATTTCGCTATGGTTATGTCCGTCAATTTTAAAAATCCGCCAATTATACGCCTCAAAGCGTTTCGCAACGTCTTCAGTGAAGGTAATGGATGTCCTTCCCTCAATAGAGATTTGGTTGCTATCGTAAATATATACAATATTGGAAAGGCCTAGGTGTCCTGCAAACGAGGCTGCCTCAGAAGTAATCCCTTCCATCAGGTCACCATCACTTACTACCCCGTAAATGTGGTGATCGAAAACAAGCCTGCCGTCTTTGTTAAACCGTTCTGCCAGGATTTTTTCAGCCAGTGCCATACCCACTCCGTTTGCGAATCCTTGTCCTAAAGGCCCCGTAGTAACTTCTACTCCTGGGGTGTGCCCATACTCAGGATGGCCGGGCGTCTTGCTCCCAAATTGACGGAATTGTTTTATGTCATCCAACGACAAATCGTATCCGAAGAGATGAAGTAACGCATATAACAGCATGGAACCGTGTCCTGCAGAAAGGATAAACCGGTCCCGATTAGGCCATTGAGTGTCTTTCGGATTAAAACGCAGGAATTGCATCCAGAGCACAAAGGCGATGTCTGCAAATCCCATTGGGAGGCCGGGGTGGCCTGATTGGGCCTTTTCAATAGCATCTGCAGATAGCATTCTTAGTGTATTTACCGCCAGATCAATCTTGTGTTTGTCAATTTTATTTATCAGCATCTGAAACTCCTCTGTTTATAATAATTCACCTAATTTCTTCGATCTTAAGGTGGCTGCCTCAATGGCATTTATCATGGCTGACCTGAGTCCACCCTCTTCCAGTTTGCTTATACCTTCAATGGTCGTTCCACCGGGCGAGGTCACGGCATCCTTTAGTTGTGCAGGATGTTGTCCCGTTTCCAGCACCATCCTTGCCGCCCCCAGTACGGTTTGTGCTGCAAGTACGGTTGCCACATCCCTTGGTAAACCCATCCTGACCCCTCCGTCAGACAATGCCTCAATAACCATGTATACGTATGCAGGACCACTTCCGCTCAGACCTGTTACAGCGTCCAGGTGCTTTTCGTCCAGCCGGAATACCTTTCCTACAGCTTTAAACAGGTGAAATACCATCTGTCCGTCTGCATCCGTAGCATTTTTACCCAAAGCGAAGGCTGTGGCTGAGGCGCCTATCAGGCACGGGGTATTGGGCATCACCCGAATAATTCGAACGCCATCAGGTAATCTGGATTCAATAAATCTGATAGGAATACCCGCTGCAATTGACACCACCAAATGCCTCCGGGTAATGTCATCTTTTAAACTGCTGAGTACCTCATTCATCATTTGCGGTTTTACGGCCAATATAACAACCTCAGCGAAGGCAACAACTTCCTTGTTATTTGGTGTAGTCTTTATACCAATTTCTTTGTTTAAAAGTTTGCATCGTTCCGCATCCACATCGCTTACCATGATATTATCCGTGGTACTTAATTTGGCATTAATAATACCCTTGCACAATGCCTCTCCCATCTTTCCGCCACCGATAAACCCAATCTTTTCTTTTAACATGATATACGTTTTCCGTTTAACATAATTTTGTAATTATTTATATACAAGGAATTTCAAGGTTTTCTTTGTGACTTTGTGTCTGGAGGTATAAAAAATAAAAAATTACGTGAATATTTTAGCATTTTCATTCCCTTGAATTCTATATCTTTTTATCTTTAGATTATTAATATTACAGTATTATTGCACCCGGATTTCAAATGTGCCCTAATTAATATAGTCCCAATTCCAATGTACATATCATTTGACTTTTGCCACTAGAAATGCTTATAAATAAAGGTCTTCTAAGTTTTGTGTGGGTAAATTTTCATAATTCTGGTAAGAATGACGATAGTATTTTAAGTTTGAGATATTCACGATCTTTAATACCATAGGCTC
>JABRVT010000060.1:0-6922 GCA_040048245.1 Candidatus Brocadia sp. | reverse complement strand
AGGTCTTCGTTTTGTGATGCGCCTTTTGGTAAAAATGCCCTTTCCATTGCAGAAGCGATATGATCCGATGCGGGTTCTTTTTCAAGCACAACTCCTAATTGTTAGCGCAAATGATAAAAAAAGATGAAACGCAAGATAAATGGGAAAAATTTGCGGTTCGATAGGGTCAAATGTTGGTTGAAATTTTACCACAAGCTATTTACATGCCAAATTAAAGGCGCCTATTAGCAAGCGCAGGCTGGCATAATGTTTGCTAATTCCTGAAACAATATCCGGTCATGGAAAGTTATTTTATATTTGGAAAGTTTCTCTCAATACGTACCAGTTCACTTTGATGTTTATCTGCGGCGCATTCCAGGTTGTTCCGGTCAGATTCTGCAGCCATCGTCGCGCTATCAATATGTGTGGCGTAGTTGTCGTGTCATACGCCAATATAAATTCCATCGTCCTGCCCGCGCTATCATAACGATGGACGCCCCCCCCAACGGCATCGTATAATTTCTTCCATTTATGTTGAAACTTACAAACGCTATTGCGCCCCTTACTAATTAACTATCAGATCACGCGGGCGCTATCGTAGTTATTGTTCCGCTACTTCCTTTATATTTTAATGCACCATTTTCAACATATAACACTCCACCACCAACAGGGGTTGTACTCGGAACAGCGCTTGCATTACCTATAAATATAACTTTTTGCCCCCCAGCATAACTATTACCATTGATACCAATATCTTGATTATTGCTAATTTCCAGTCCTATATTGTCCCCATTAGTCTTAAAGAGTACTTTCCCTGTGCCTGGAACGCACTTAAATTCTAAATTAGTGTTTGCCCAATTTGCCTGAAATTGCGTCCAGCTTCCTTCAATTGCAATTTGATTTAATACTCGTAAACTTCCATTTATGTCTAATTTAGCATTCGGACTTTCCTGGCCTATACCAACATCGCCATCTATGGTAATTGTAATTCGTTTCTGATTTTTGGTTACTATGTGTGTTTTAGGGTTCGCTCCAAACGCAGAAGATGAATCAATAATAATCCCACCCATTTTCTCAGATTCTGCATTCGTTGATTCATCACTTAATTTTAAAAGCAGCCCTACAATCCTTTGTACAGCGTCGCCACTGGCTACAAATCTTATTACTTGAAATGACTCATTTGCCATAATATACTCCTAATTCCGCCAAATAGGTTCTGGGTTAACCATTTAACCTGAAATAATGTAAAAATTAAAAATCAAAATGCAAAATGACAGGTCAAAATTCAAAACAGAAATTAGGTTCAGGGTTCAGGGTTCGGGGTTCAGCGTTAACCATTGAACCTGGAACCTTTAACCCATGGTGGTTTATGGGAAGTGTACGGCATGTATCTGATTCATTTGGCGGAATTTTCCGCCAAAATGAAAAACAAGAATGAATAATATCAAGGACTTATGACTTTTGGCGGCGGGATTTTTCCGCCAAAAAGGGAAAATCCATAAGTAATAATAGAAATGACTTAAGAAGGTTTGACTCACGTCAGCGCCCCTTATTACCAATCCCTATCTGCAATAACCGCATTATAAAGAAATTGATACAATTTTGTAAGCCATCTCTGACCATAAGAAGTAGGATCATAAACGGCATAATCAAGGGCGAAATACATACAAATAGATGCCCCTTCCGTCAAAGCTGCATTATTTACAACCCACTTTTTGTCACTGTTTCCATATACCAACGTTTTTTATACTCTTATAAGAAGGCATAAAATCGTTGCTACCCGAAACGTTTTACTGGAAAGTTTCTCCTAGCAGATACCAGTTTACAGTAATCGTTATTTGTGATGCGTTCCAAGACGAACTTGTTAGATTTTGCAACCACCGTCGTGCTCTCAATATATGCGGCGTGCTTGTCGTATCATATGCCAGTAAGAATTCCATTGTTCTGCCAGTGGAATCGATATAATTAAAGCCGCCCAAAGGTATCATATAGTTCTTACCGTCAATAGTAAATCTTGCGAATCCAATCGCTCCCCTAACAATATACTCCGAGATATTCAGGGAAATAGTGTTTTCCTGGTTTACCACTGATTGCGCCGGCACCGATATGCTGTTGAAAGTTATGTTCCTTGTGCCTTTGTCTACATAGGAAAGGTATCCTTTTACCTTATTGGTAAATATATGCTTGTCAGGATTAGCGGTATCCGATGTCGCGTAATAACCAGGTCTGCTAATTACAAAAAGAGGCTCGCCCCCGCTTATTGTCCGGATATTGACTCTTATATATCCTGAAGAGTCCCAAAACTGGAATCCGCCATTATCTGTGTCAAATACGCCTACAATATCATTTAATCGTATTTTAAGCGCCGTGACTGCATTAGTAGCGATCTTGGGGGTTGTTATGGCACTGTCAACCAATTTACTTGTGCTCACAGCGCCATCTACTATCTTAGCGGCAGTCACCGCAAGGTTTGCAAGCTTGTTGGAATCGATTGCGCCGTCGGCAATCTTGCCGGCTGTTACGGCGAGGTCTGCCAGTTTGTTGGATGTTACGGCAGCATTGGCCAATTTGCTTTCTCCTACCGCGCCATCCGCTATCTTGGCTGCGGTCACCGCCAGGTTTGCCAGTTTGTTGGAATCGACTGCGCCATCCGCTATCTTGGCTGCGGTCACCGCCAGGCTTGCCAGTTTGTTGGAATCGACTGCGCCATCCACTATCTTGGCTGCGGTCACCGCCAGGTTTGCCAGTTTGTTGGAATCGACTGCGCCATCCACTATCTTGGCTGCGGTCACCGCCAGGTTTGCCAGTTTGTTGGAATCGACTGCGCCATCCGCTATCTTGGCTGCGGTCACCGCCAGGTTTGCCAGTTTGTTGGAATCGACTGCGCCATCGGCAATCTTTGCAGCTATTACTGAAGCATCAGCGAGTTTGGCGGAGGTGATGGATCCGTCTGCTATGTCGGCGCTGACGTCTGCCCACAGCAATACACAGTCTACCCCGCCTCCTATGTCTTCATCGATCTGCAGCAATTCGTCTGGAAAGACGTTTTCAAATCTGATTCGATATTTGATATACCTTTTAGCGGTTGCCTGCAGTATTCTGGATTCCAGTCCTTCATACCAATCGTAATTAATGTTATCGGCGCTTATCCCTAAATCTATGTATATCTTGCCGTAAGTTTGAGCGTCTTTTAATAACGTATATTGCATCTTGAATATTTTCTCAAGATTTTGCGCTGATACCCCCCGATCATACGCCGCGCTGGTATAAACCCCACGGAGCCTTGTATATTTGCAGTCGTCCACATAGGAAGCGCTTATCGTCGGAAGCCCCGACTGCACTACAGAGATCTTCGGGGTCGCTTTTACTGTATTGATAGTAGCATATACATACAACAATTCCCACTGCCCGCTGCCGCTATGATAGTTTGAATATGCCGTGTTGGAAGAATCCAGCTCTAATTTCAGATTGATTCTGTGCTGCTGCCAGCATCTCACCCTGGCGGTAAATGCGTAAGTCTTGCCCGCAAGTATTTCAATATTGGTATCTAACACATTGTTTGTGTACAATTCGCTTTGCTGGGATAATCCCAGTGTGGATTCCGCGCTTGCAGGAGACGAATAATACTCATTGGTAACGCGTTTCCAGTTTCCATTGTCCGTATTCCAGTTGTTCATATTCGCGCTGAAGCTCGGATTGGACAGCATATTCTGTTTTAATCTGAGCCTGTAATCCCCGCCCCCCGCATTATATCTTTCCGTGCCGTCGTGGCTGCCGGTGCTGAAGTCTCCGTTAATAATCGTCGTCCATGTTCCTTCCTCGCCCAGAGTAAATTGTTTTACCGCTGTGTTAGACTCATTGCCAGCCGTATCGACCGCTTTTAACAATATATACCAGGAGCCGTCTCTGGCAGGCGCAAGAAACCAGTTTGTCTTGGTCTTGGAGACTTTTACTGCGCTTCCCCATGAAGGGCTTGTCGAGAAACCTATGACAAAATGAGAAAAGTCTTTACAGTATTCCGGGTCTGTAGGGACAAGACCGTAATCCCAGGATACTTCTGCGATAGGAGACACATTTAGCAGATCGATAATTGATACGGAAATTGTTTCGGCATTTATATCCGGAGGCGGTATAAAGTTGGATACGGTATGCTGCCATATGGTAGTATCGTTTTCCGATTGTCTAACGCCAAAGGTATTAATGGAATATATCTTCACATAATAGGTTACGCCTTCGATAATCGGCTCTATGAAGAAGACGCCACTGGAATATTTATCAATCTTTGTGAAGTATTGATATGTTGCGTCAGAGGAGTTTCCGATTTTCAGATATACTTCCGAGTGGCTCCAGAAAGGGGTTGCCGGGTCGGTATAGGCAACCCTGAGTCTGTATTTGCGCTGATTTTTATCTATATATTCCTCTTCCGTGAATGTGACGTCTGTCACTTCATCGGGGGCATCAAAAGGATCGCCCAAGTTTGTATCGGCGCCGGGCAGGGTGTCCTCCGTCAGGGTTTCATAGACATAGTCGTCTTCATTGTATTCGACAAGTAGAAGCCTGACGGTTCGATTCGGGAATATCCCTATGCCATCCACCCAGAATTTCTTCTGGTTCCAGCCTGGAAGCGAATGCGTCACTTTTACCAGCGCGCCGCATTTCAGGATCCTTGCCGACTCCATTGCGGTTAATTCAACTACGATATTATTTCTAGCCTCTTTCCTGATGGTCTGGCAGATCATCTCTGCCATTCTCCTGTCGGTTGTAAATGGCAGGTCGATATCGAGCATCTTCTTAAAATCATTGTCGTCTTTTAGATACAAATTATCTTTATCCGCTTTAGGCCACACGACGGTATCGCTTTTCCATTCATTATCGGGGTTGATGTATGTTGCTCGCACAGCGTTCGGCCTCTTATCCATGCCCAGGATCGTAAACGACCAGTCGCCGATTATATTGTCCTCTGTCAATTCGAACGTCTCAGCTACCGCTATCTTCGGTATAAAGATCTTATAAACGCCCCCGACGTTGTACAGCCTGCCCCTGCACGCAGATAGCAATTTCTCAAGAATACTGTCTTGTTCATCCCCTGTATCCAGCACGCCGTTAGCGGTATATCTTTTCATCTGTGAGTATAATGTATTTATCGTGGGCGGCGTCCTGGCGTGATCAAGCTGCGCGTCGGATAATTTGTCGAGATATTCCTGTGTACTTACTGGCACATCGGCCACTTTGTAGTATTCGGCATTTTTCTTACCTCCCGAACTGTAGCCTTCAGTCCTGTACCAACGCACATGGGTTACGGCATCATCTTTTACATCCGGAGTTGGCAATTTTACTGTGTTGTACGCCCCGGTTGTCTTGATTTCTTTTGAGGCGGGAGATGGAATCGTCTCACCCTCTGATGTGCCGGGGTTGCTTACAAAAGTGCATTTGTAGCGGTATTTCTTTTTGGTTTGAAGCCCTGAACCACTGAAGTTTGTGAAGGAGGCCGTCGCCGCGGCAGAAGGGGCGTTAAGCCCGCCAGTCCCGTACATGCTGTTGTCAAACGGGTTGCCAATATCCTTTGATGTGACCTTTGTCGTGGTCTGCTTATAGTCAATTTCCTTTACCAGGTAGTATGTGCTGTTGATCCCGGCGTCTTTTTCCGTTCTGTATATCCTTTTGATCGTCACGGCGTTCTGGGGACTATTTGCGATGTTTTCCAACACTACTTCGCCGTATGTTGATGTGACGCTTACAGAGACCGCAGGGCTTAAATTAGATTCGTAAAAATAATAGTCTGTATTTTCAGAGCCGATTGTTGAACCATAGCAATAGGAATATTTAAAATAATACGTTCCTGGTTGTAATGGATTTTCGGCGGTCTTGACCAATCTGGGTTCTACCTTGCCAGGTGAAATTGCTTTTGGGAAATTCAGCTTTTCATCACAATAATTCGCTTCTGCGATGAAACTTGCCTTGTCAATCTCCGTGTTGATGTCCAGCCCCTTGCCGTAGATTTTATCTGTAAGATAGTGCAGTATCCATAGCACAGGATTATCCGTCCATTTTGTCTGCCCGTCCCGCAAATCATAGATATTCTTTCCTTTTGCCAGGACAAAGACCGACGGCACCGTCGCAAACAAATCCTGATTGTACCTGACAACCATATACAGTGAGGCAAGCATCCCGCTTGTATGCTTGCTTGTCCACTTCTTGAATGTTTTAACGCACCTTTCGTATGGACGATTTATATCTCCCGGAGCGCCTCTCCTTATCGAAACGTCTACGTAGTTATCGTATTCGTCCCGGACAACAAGCTGTTCGCCCGTCTTCTTGGCGACCAGTTGCATATTGTCGAAAAATATCTTCTCAACACTTTCTATCTCGCCATGGGAGAACACGCCGACGATGTGGAGCTCATTGATATCGTCCGGGTTGGTATCTGCAAATACCATGAATATCGGGGCATTTGCCTTCCCTACAATTACGGGGACAAAGGCGTCTGTATCGACAATATTCGATGCGAATTCGTTCGGGGTAGCCTCTCCCAGCTTCGGCTTCTTACGCAGAAGATACGACAGACCGACGGAAACTGCGGTCATCCCCGCCACGACCGCAACCGCCACCCACACTGGAATCACTTTTGCAACCATTTATAACCTCAAACCCTAACCCGAACGGGTCGGAAGAGATGGTAGCGCAGGCTTCATGGTAGCCTGCGCGTGAGTCAACCCTGTCAGGGTCTTAAACCCCGACAGGGTTAGCCTCAGGAAACTCCTGGCGCCACAAAAAAACAAAAGTTCCGTAAAATCAGTGTAAATTTTTACACTGGAAAAAGTCATAAGTCCTGCACCGGCGATGAAGCCCCTTTTCCCGTGTCTTTCATCTATCACCCTCTATCGTTCGGAAAATTCCGAACGACAAAAGTCATAAGTCCTTATTTCTCAATGGTCGCACTTTC
>JABRVT010000059.1:0-15975 GCA_040048245.1 Candidatus Brocadia sp. | reverse complement strand
GTAGTGGCAATTCATGAATTGCCACTACAGTGCATGATAACCGCATCATTACTGGAATTTTTTAAAAAACTAAACTGCCACAACGCTATATAGTAATCTTAAGTCGGATTCTCGTTGAAATAATTTGTTAGGCATTTTTGGCTTTCTCTTACTCAGTTTCGTTTGCATATGAAGGCGATCAGGCGGCCCGTAAGCAAGTAAACCAGTCCTGAGAAGGCAGCCAGCCAGGCCGATAATGCTATGTACAAAAAGTAGTGCGGAACTACGTTCAGAAATTCAAGCTCCATCGCCCGTGCCATCTGGAATGTACAAACGGTATACATGCCCAGAGGAAAGATCGCCCCCCAGTATAAAGGATCGTACTTCAACGGGAACCGCTTGTAAACATATCTCCACGTAGCCAGAATGAAGAGCATGGGTATCCACCATGTCCCTGTCGCCCAGAAAAACACCGTGAAACCCTTCAGGAAGGGGAGCAGTGACCGAAGAAATGGAGCGTCAGGCGAGTTGATAATCAGCAAGGAACCGGCAAGTGTGGAGATGGCCATCGCCCCCATATTAATCCAGTAAGGCGGCGTCAGGTCGCCTGGAGAGAACCTGAAGAACGTGTAACGGTAGAAAATGAGGGATATCATCCAGATGTAGAGCATACCGCCCCACAGCCACATGGACAGGGCAAAGAAATTTACCTCAAGCTTGTACGGTTGTTCCCAGTGTGATGCTATGAGGGCGCTCAGGACGGCGATCGACTGGGTGGATACAACAGCAAGCAGCCACGCACCGGTAATGCCCTCGTCCAGAAGGGGTTTATTCTCCTTAATGGTAAAAGCTGTGAAAATGGTGTAGGTCAGAGATATCCAAAGGACGATTCCCAGAATCCATAAAAATATTGCTACCCGGTAGTTTCCAGAAATCAGCACGAACTGACTGCCGAGAACGCAGGATCCGGCAACGGACGTAAAGAAACCCGGACCGCGCTTATGATCGACCATATCGCTGAAGAACTGGCTCCTGAACCAAATGACCCGCAGCACGTTCAGGACCCATAAGACAAAATAAACGACGATATTCAGCCATAACATGGCAACATCGATAAACGGCATTCCTAACAGGCGGGCGGCAATGGAAATAATACCCGTGGCCATGACCATTGCAAAATATGCCGGGGACAAACCCTTTACTCTCTCTTTCAAACCATCCAGGAGAGGTGCACAATAAAAGACCTGGCTGCCCATAAATTTCATATTAATTTATTCGCCAGTTTCCTGCAATACCATGTGGATTCCACCACATTTTTTGCAATGAAAATCTGTCGGTTCGATCTCTCCACGCTCATACATGGTTGCCAACTCCATTGCATGTTCTTCCGTATTGGCATATGCAGCAAGTGCATCTATTTCTGTATAATCCCTGTAACAATTAAAAGGGTGAACCTCTCCGTCTATAATCGTATACAAATTTTTACCCATAATACCTCCCTTCCCCAGTATCGTTAAAAACTTCACTGCAGTCACTATACAAAAATACACTAAAACAAACAATAGTAAATTGTCTTGAATCGTCTGAGATTAAAAGTAAAATCAGAAAAATTTGCTTTTTCTGAAAATAGTACGGAAACAAAGCATAAATACCGGTTGATATTTTCTATGAAATACATTGATGAGTTTCGCAATGGAACCATTGCGGCAGGAATATCCAGAAAAATTGCTTCAGTTATGGAAGGACACGACATGATTACTATAATGGAGGTATGTGGCAGTCATACCATGTCCATATACCGGTATGGACTCAAAAATCTGCTTCCGCCAAATCTGAGATTACTCTCAGGTCCCGGGTGCCCCGTGTGTGTTACTTCTATCAGTTATATAGATACTGCTATAGCAATGACGCAGAAGACCAGTTCATCTTTCAGTGATGAAAAGGACGTAATAATAACTACATTCGGGGACATGATGAAGGTACCTGGTTCTTCATCGAGCCTTGAAAAAGAAAGAGCTAAAGGGGCCTCTGTTGCAGTGGTTTACTCAACTCTGGATGCCTTACGTCTGGCGGAGAAGTATCCTGAAAAACAAATCGTATTCCTTGGTATAGGCTTTGAAACTACTGCTCCAACCATTGCAGCGTCTGTTATTGAAGCGGAGAGAAGGGGGCTGGAAAACTATTTTATCCTTACCGCGCATAAGCTAATGCCGCCTGTTATGAAGGCACTTTTAAGAGATAAAGAATTAAATCTCCATGGTTTTTTGTGCCCGGCGCACGTAAGTACCATTATTGGGTCAGGACCGTATAAATTCATTGCACAAGACTTTCGTATCCCATGTGTAATCGCCGGTTTTGAACCATTGGACATTTTGCTTGGTATTTATATGCTTCTTGAGCAAATTGTAAAGGAGGAGGCAAGCGTCAGGATTCAATACTCACGGGTGGTAAAAGAGGAAGGAAATCCAACTGCCCTGGCTTTATTAGCCAAGGTTTTTGAACCATGCGATGCCGAGTGGCGAGGACTCGGACTTATCCCGGAAAGCGGACTGAAATTAAGAAGAAAGTATGAAAGATTCGATGCACTCACTGCATTTCGTATTTCTGAATTTGGATCTCTGAACAATTCAAAAATCCAAATTCCAAAATCCGCATTCAACAGTTGTATCTGCGGCGATATCCTGAGGGGTGTACGGACGCCGTCTGAATGTAAACTCTTCAGAAAGGTTTGCAACCCCGAACACCCTGTAGGCGCATGTATGGTCTCAAGTGAGGGAACGTGTGCGGCATGGTATAAATACGGAGAAATGTAACCAGAGTCAGAGACCGCAGCACTGCCTTCATGCGCTTTACACAGCTTTAAAATAAAAAAATAAAGATAAAAGCGCAAAAAAAGAAACAATAAATTGTATATGACAAATAATACCAAGATAACCCTTGCCCATGGCAGCGGCGGGAAATTAACTCATGAACTTATCAGGCAACTTTTTTTATCCGGCTTTGATAACTCCGTACTTTCTCAGTTAAGCGATTCCGCCCTTTTACAACTCAATGGCATGAAATTAGCTTTTACGACAGACTCTTATGTCGTTAAGCCTATATTCTTTCCCGGTGGTGATATTGGAAGGCTTTCAGTCTGTGGTACAATAAACGACCTGGCAGTGGTAGGCGCAAGACCCATGTTTCTTTCTGCCGGCTTTATTATCGAAGAAGGGTTTGAGATACCACTGCTTGAAAAAATCGTGCGTTCTATGAAAGAAACTGCAATGGCAGCCAGCGTTGATATTGTAACAGGAGATACAAAAGTCGTGGAACGTGGCAGTGTTGATAAACTCTATATCAACACTTGCGGGATAGGTATTGTTGATGATAAAATACATTTTTCCACATCGCTCATTGAAGTTGGTGATAAGATCGTCATTAGCGGTACAATCGGAGATCACGGCCTGGCAGTACTTTCCGGGAGAGAGTCACTGGATTTTAATTCATCCATACAAAGCGATTGCGCCCCCCTTTTCGGAATGACCTGCAAGCTGATCTCATCAGGAGCAAACATAAAATTTATGAGAGATCCCACACGGGGGGGGCTTGCAACCACACTGAACGAGATAGTAACTGCACAGAAATATGGTATCCTGATCGAAGAGCAGAACATTCCTGTGAAAGACGGGGTAAGGGCATTATGCGAAATACTTGGCTACGACCCCTTGTATATTGCAAATGAAGGAAAGATTGTAATTGTTGTTTCAGGAAAAGATGCTGTAAAGGTGCGTAATTTGCTCAGGAATGACGATCTCGGTAAAGATGCCGAAATTATTGGAGAAGTAATCGGAGAATCACCCGGCAAGGTGTGTCTGAAAACGGTTATCGGGGGGACAAGAATTATTGACATGCTGGTGGGCGATCAGCTTCCCAGGATATGTTGATCAAGTAAAAGAAATATTTATCCTGTTTTATTGTTCATCGTCAGATTGAGTCATAAACATGCTTTGCAACATCTCTATCTGACTTTTTCCCATAACCCTTTCAATTTCCTTCCTGATTTCCAGTGCGTCAAAGGGTTTCCTGATATATCCGGCAGCGCCAAGATTCAGGGCTTCCTCCCTCTTCTCTTCCCATCCGAGCGCTGTAATCATTATCACCTTCGCTTCAGGAAATTCTTTCATAATATCAGACAGCGCCTGAATCCCATCGCTTTCCCTCAGCATGACGTCCATTGTTACCAGATCGGGTCTAAGTTCTTTGCAGAGTTTTACTGCCTCATCACCATTACCCGTTAATCCTACAACTTCGTGACATGCCTTCTCAACAATATGTTGCAACATGCGCCTCATAACTATAGAGTCGTCCACAATAAGTATTCTTGCCATAAATGCACTCCTTTCTTATAGTAAGCGCAAAATATTTGTCATTTGTTTTTTTGTGTATACAGTGTGACGGTATTACGACCATTTTTCTTTGATTCAAACAAGGCCCTGTCAGCAAAGTCAATGAGGTTGTTTTTCGTGAAACTACCTGCAGCAGGTCTTATTTCAGCTATTCCGCAACTTATTGTTACACGAAATGTTTTGTCGTTATAAATAAAATCATGGTCAGAGATCGACTGACGAATTTTTTCAGCCACACACAGGGCGTCTTTCCCAGCCGTTTCAACAAGAACAATTGCAAACTCCTCGCCCCCATAGCGTGCAATAACATCATGACTTCTGAGCAATTTTCTCATCAAATTACATAATTCCTTTAAAATAAAGTCTCCGGTTTGATGTCCGTATCTGTCGTTGAATATTTTGAAATCGTCAACGTCTGCCAGAATGAGACTGAGGGCGGTGTCCTTACGGGCTGAAAGGCTAATTTCGTTATCGAGATAGACCTGAAAATAACCGTGATTATACACCCCTGTTAAGCTGTCTAGCTGCACAAGTTTTTCAAGATGTTTTTTGCTTTCTTCAAGTTCTTTGTTAAGCCTTTGCAATTGCACCTTGGCAGCGATGAGTTCTCTGTTCATTTGATCATAGGTCAGATTGATGATACTCAGGGCCGCATTGGCCTCCAGCAGAATTTGTTCTACTGGTTTCTGGTTTTCGATATGAAAACCAAATACGTCAGCAGTCTCCCTGATTTCTGAAGTAATGCGTTCTAATATCCTGTCAATAATCGTATCATCAAACCCGAGTATTGCCTCGGATTCGTTTCGAAACAGTTGATGATATTTCAGGGGTTTGGTTGAGTAGAGAATATTAGTTATTAAACCTGACAGATAGATAACGTTAACGATAATCCTGAGCTTTTTGTCATTCCCTTTATAACCTTCCGGACGATGATGGTACTGAATGGTAGTCAATAATATATTGGGAAAGTTCCAGTTTTTTGCAACCTCGTATCCGATAAATGCATGGTCTGCCCCTATAATTTGTTGTTCCAGTTCAATAATATCCTCATCACTCCTGGATGCCTCCAGCAATATTTGCTTGTACTCCTGAGGAAATGAAAGGGCCAGAATCAGTTCTCCGATATTTTCCAAAAGTCCGGCAATGAATATTTCTTCCCAATCGGATTTGACGATCTCCGTTATTATAAGCTTTGCCGCAACAGCACTGGCGAGTGATTGTTCCCAGAATTTTTCATAATGAAAAGTGTCATTTCCATCCTTAGCCCTCATGGACAAAAAAGAAAAAGAAAGGAGCAGGCTTCTGATTGCATTTATCCCGAGCCTTGATGCCGCCTGGTGTATTGTACTTACTTTATGGGGAAGGTTGTAAAAGGCTGAATTGGCCGTTTTTAATACCTTTGCAGAGAGGGAAACATCTCTTGAAACTATATCTGCAATCTCCTTCATGCCCGTTTCTTCATTTGAAGAAATTGAAAGAAGTTTACATGCAACCGCAGGCAGGGTAGGCAACGAAGGCGATTCTAGTGCAATTTTTACAACATCATCCTTTGTCATAACGGATTTCCTATAGCCGCGTAGCCGCAACCAAAAAGATGTAATAAGCAGTTGGCAATGAAAATGGACCAGTCTTCGTCTACTGTCAACTGTGTACCGCTTACTGCTCACTCATAATAACTTCCAGCTCTGGCTTGAGACGCCCTATCTCTTTTTCCAGCGTAGTGTATACTTCCTTAACGCCAGCAAGATCATTCTTTCTTCCCATAATTTCTAATTTTAGCGCAGCCTCGAAAGCAAGTTTTGCGCAAAAAACCCCCACAGAACTTTTGATGTCGTGAGCTGCTCTTTCCAGCGACCTGCTGTCATTTTGCGCGATGGCAACTTGTATTCCTGCTAATTGCGCAGGGCAGTTCTCAAGAAATAATCCTGCAAGTTCTCTTAACAACTCCATATCTCCATCCACACGGAATAATGCCTCGTTTCTGTTAAAGATGTCATTTTCTATGTGTCTTTCCATGATCATCAAATGATGCCTTCGGCGACTTTTACCACCTATCTCCCCTCGTTTAGGGGGATATTTGAAATTCCTTTACATCAAGCTATAGCAATAAGGTTATCGATAACGTCATAAAGTTCCTTTGACTTAATCGGTTTGGATAGATAGCCATCCATACCGGCCTCCAGACACTTTTCTTTGTCACCCTGAACAGCAAGGGCCGTTATGGCAATGATCGGAATATGACCGCCGTCTTCTTTCTCCCGAGCACGGATAGAAGCGGTGGTTTTGAATCCATCCATCTCCGGCATGTGGACATCCATAAGGACAAGATCGAAACGGTCATTTTTCAGGATTTCAAGCACTTCTTTGCCATTACGTGCCAGGATAACTGTATGTCTGCGTTTTTCCAGCATGCGTACGGCAAGTTTTTGATTTACGGCATTATCCTCTGCCAGGAGAATTCGCAAAGACTGCGCCCGCTCTCCATGTGCAGGCGACATGGTATCCGCAAGGACTTTGTCTTTCAGCGAATTTTTCTCAGATACGGCCATTGCCTGACCCATAGCCATACAGATAGCATCTTTCAGCTGGGATCGTTTGACAGGTTTTACGATGTATCCTGTTATACCTAACTCCTTACACCTGGCAACGTCATCACTTCTGTTGTCAGAGGTAAGCATCAGGATTGTCATACCCAAAACGTTCAATTCCTCTTTGATCTGTTTTACCACGCTGAATCCATCCATACCAGGCATACGGCAGTCAAGGAATACCAGTGCATAGTGGTGGCCGTCTCTGTCCCTGGTGTTTCTGAGTTCTGCTAGCCCTTTTATGCCGTCTTCAGTCACGGTTACAGATGCGCCCCACCCGGTGAGCATTTCTTTTAAAATCATACGGTTTGTTGCATTGTCATCTATGACAAGCGCCTTTAGTCCTGCTATATTCAGTGGAACTGCCTTATCGTGGGTTTTATTTCCAGTCTGAATTCCAAATCGGGCAGTAAAAGAAAAAATACTTCCACGTCCAAACTCACTCTCTACATCAATACGTCCCCCCATGAGTTCAACGAGGCGCCTGGAGATAGCAAGGCCCAATCCAGTTCCGCCAAATTTTCTAGTGGTAGAACCATCGATCTGCGAAAAACTCTCAAACAAAAGATGCATTTTATCACGGGGAATACCGATTCCCGTATCTTTAACCGAGAACAACAGATTTATCTGTCTTCCGTTTGATAATTCATCCTGATTTTTCTGAACCCTTTCTATACGCAGTACGATTTCTCCTTTTTCCGTAAATTTAATGGCGTTTCCAATAAGATTAGTGATAATCTGCCTCAACCGAAGCGGATCGCCAAGAAGATAAGCCGGTACATCCGGCATAATATGACAGACAAGCTCCAGCCCCTTTTTATGGGCGCGTAATGCCATAATTTCACCTATCTTTTCAACGGTTTCACAAAGGTCAAACTCAACCTCTTCAAGCGTAAGTTTGCCAGCCTCAATCTTTGAAAAGTCAAGGATGTCGTTAATAATGTCCAGGAGATTCTCCCCCGATGATTTAAATAATTGAACATATTCCCGCTGTTCCGGAGTAAGTGGAGTATCCAGGAGCAATTCCGGTATGCCGATAATGGCATTCATAGGCGTCCGGATTTCGTGACTCATATTGGCAAGGAATTCGCTTTTTGCGCGACTGGCGGCTTCTGCAACTTCTTTTGCCTTTTCCAGTCGGTCCTGATTTTGTATCTTCACAAGGGCATCGCTTAATTCTGCCGTTTTTCTCTGTAATTCATACCTCGCCCTGCTTAAATGGCGTATCATATTGTTGAACGACAACCCTAATAAGCCAATCTCATTTCTGCTTTTTATATCTATTGCATAACTCAAATCACCGCTGGATACCCTGGCCATCCCCCGTATCAGCGTATGTATTGGCTTAACAATATCTCTTGAGACAATAGTGCTCATGAATATTATCAGCACAAGACCTGTACCCAGAATGCAAATCAGGTTATATTTTAATTTCAGTATCGTGAACAGGGCGTCTTTTTTTGTCTGTGCCACAATTATGTACCACTCTGGAAATTTGTGATCTGAATCAAATGAACATCTCTCAGTGCGGTAGATAAATTTCTCAGAGCCGGGAACAGGATAATCGGCTGTCACAGGTTGTTCTTCCAAAAAAAAATCTGACTTTCGAAACAAATTATCTCTGTCGGGGTGGGCAATAAACTGACTCTGGCTATTCACAAGCGCAACGAATCCGTCCTTGCCGATCACTACATTGTCCGTTACCTTCCATATCTGTTCCATATTAAGCTGCCCGACAATTGCCGCCTGCACGTTTCCCATGTCGTCCTTTACCGGAAAGGCAATGGCTATGACAATCTTATACGGATCAAGGATGACGTGCGCATCCGAGATATACACGTTTCCTTTTATTGCCTCCTGAAACCATCTTTTTGTTCTCCAGACACCGCGATAATTGTACGCCGTAGATGCCAGCACCTTACCTTTAGCATTGATTAACGTAATGTCTTCAAAACGATGGTAATATTCCTGGATTTTTTTCATTTCCGACAACTTTTTAACGGCGGGGATATTCGGGTTCCTCATAATTTCACTCTCAGACAGTATTTTTATGTCCGCCACACTGCTTTCTATAAAGCGGCTTATTTCGTTCTTCGTATTTTTCGCCAACACCTTGAGACTGTTACCTACCTCACTTTTTATATAATTCTCTGAGTTCCTGAAGAAATACGTTATGCCGAAAAATAAAGGCAATATCCCCACTGCAGAAAAAAGCAACGGCATTTTTACCCCTAATCGTCTGAATAAGCTTATTTTTCCCATTTCTAATCTGAAACAAGTTCTGCCCAGCATTTATTGAAGGTTTTTTGGACGTCGGGTTTCAATATTTCATACACCTCAAATTTGCCAGTTATCTTCATATAAATATAGGGATTTTTTAAAATCTTCTTGTCGACAAACGCCCACGCCCTGTTATTACAATTGGCATAATGAGAATAATTGGTATGCCTTGCGCTTATTTCAGGGCGAAGCATAAAGTTAATAAACGTCTCTGCAAGGGACTTGTTTTTTGCGCCCAGGGGAACCGCCATACCTTCCACCCAGTAGCCGGTGCCTTCCCTGGGTAGTACAAATTTCACCGCGCTGTTTTCTTTATTGGCAATAGCGGCATCGGCATTATAGCACTGTGCAATCCATAACTCCTCACTGATCAGTCTTTCCCTGATCTTGTTATACGCCATAAACCTTTCACCCTGAAGCAATGGTTTGATTTCCTTTAATAACTCCAGAGCCTTGTCCATAACCGCCGGATTGGTTGGATTCAGCGGATAACCCAGCAGCTTTTGTCCAATTGACATAACCTCATTGCCGTTATTCACCAGCGCCATTCGCCCGCTGTATTTCGTATCCCAGAAGATACGCCAGCTGTCAACTGGCTCTTTTACGTATTTAGCGTTATATGCGATGCCTACACCACCCCAGTCCAGGATTACGAAATACCCCTTCCATTTCTTATTCATAAGCGTCCTAAACCTTGATTCTATATCCTTTATGTTAAGAATTCTGCCCAGATCGAGTTTTAATAATAAATTGGTTTTCATCATTAAATCTGCCATGTAATCTGTAGGAAAAACAACATCATATTGTCCGGGATCAGACTGGACGGCAGAGAACATTTCTTCCTCGTCATCATAAACATCGATATGTACTTTCACCTGGAATTCTCTTTCAAAGTCCGAAACAATTTCCGGATCGAGATAATCCGCCCATGTATACACGTTAAGCAAAGATTTTCTATTATGAGCTGCGCTCCTGTCATCCGGTTGATTTGTGTTTTTACCAGGGCTGCATACATTACCAAAGCAGATAGCGAACCATAGTATGGAAATAAGAACAGGAACACATTTTATTGAATACATGCTTTTCATTTTTTATTTCCCGTTTAAAACGTAATTTCCGTTGCAAACTCGATCTGGTAAGCAATATCTGCCCCTCCGTCAAAACGCGGGGCCGGAGCTAAACCCAGGATATCCCTGTCATCCCGCTTTTCATGGTAATACTTCCCTGGGAAAAATATACCTGTCAGGAGATTAAAAGAAATATTTTTCGTTATATCGTAGCTGCCATAAAAATCCAGTTCGTGTCCCAGGTCAGAACTCAGTGTAACGGGACGGCTATCCCTTAGCCCTATGGCATGTTCAAAACTCCTGAGATACCAATAGTCTATTGATACAGACCACTTGTCTGTTATTTGTATATCTACACCTATATTGGGTAATATGAGATCATTTAACTGATAGGCGTCGCCAAAGATGCTTGGCCTGGCAATGCCATAATTCATGGCATAGCCGCCTCCTGTTGCCAGATAAGGACCATATGCGGCAGGATAAATAGCATCCGAGAGATTGGCGTTTGTCGGAGAATAAACTGAAAATGCATAATTGCTATGGGAGTGAAAACGGCCATTTATCACATCATCAGCATCCATTTTATTGCCCGAACTCACGAGCAGTTTCGACCTGGGGGTAATTTTCCCAAAACTATAAGAAACATCAGCATACGCCATATATCCTTTATGAACTATATACGAATCTTCCCCTGCAATATTTGCCCTGCCAAAATTCTTAGCCACTTCAAATCCGAAGTTTAGCCTGTCAATGTTCCTGTCAATGTCGATACCAATAGTCCCCAGATTATCTTCATTGACAGGGAAAGGGTAAGCACTGACCCTGCGATTACCAGGTGTCGTGTCGTGTAATAAACCGATGTATGGCTGGAATAAATATTCATTCCACTTAATAACAGCGTCAAAACTCAAAAAATGGGTATTTGAATCGTATTCCACATCCAGCGCCCTTTCCTGAGGAACCTGAGGTCCCAGAATAATCTTATTTGCCAGGTCCGGCCTGGCATAGTAGACTGTCCATTTGAAATCTTCATCAGTACTATAAACACTCAGTCCATAATTTTCATAATATCCACAAAGCGCATACCCGTTCCCAACCTGATAGGGGTATTGACCTATCTTGAATCTTAAGGGAAAATGAAAAACCATCGAATCTACCCAGTATTCTTCAACCCGTGGAATCACTTCAGGAATGCTATAATTATCGACCTTTCCATAAAAAGTATTAATTTTTCTATCTGACATTACCGGGGCGTCGAAGTCAAATGGCCCGTTACTTTCCAATTTCACAAAAGACGTTAGGATATCCTTATATTCCAGATTAAATCGCAGATCGTAGGTATATCCCATATAGATGATACCATCGCTCCTGTCATTATCCAGATCGAGGTTATTCCCCAAAATATTTCCCGATATGCGCAGGTGATTTTCCATGGAAATTTTTAAATCAGGAGATAAATCATATAAAGTTCCCGCTACGGTATGGATTGGAAAGAATACAACCATCACAGTAAAAAAATATTTTTTTAGCACAAAAGGACATCTCCTTGCCCGGTGAACGGCTAACGAAATTGATAATATTTAAGCAAAAAAGCAGTCAAATTTGTACAATATTTAAACATTTAAAGCCCTTTATAGTAAAAAAATGTACAAATTATGATAACGCAAAGTTAGTTCCGATGTGTCACAATCAGGTATGTCTCCTTTCTTGCTGCGATTCCTATAATAATTTCGGGTAAACCCTCATGAGCCAAAGGTTCGCAAAAAGGCATGAAAATAATGTGTTAGTAAAAAACCGTCTCCTGACGGCGATCGACAATTCACAGTGACGCGCAGGGTACCGGTCACCAACGGGAGTTGACTCTTGCCATACTATTTTATTTGTGGGTATTTTCATGCCAAATATCTGGGATTTATGAGTATTTGCGTCTTCCTGATACACAAAAATGCCGAAAATCATTCTAAGTAAAAAAACGCATGATATTCGCTATCTCCATGTTATAATAGCCGCTTAAAAATTTTTGAATAAACTATTCTAAGGATACACAAATGGCACGCAGATTTTCTGTCAGGAATATCCCTGTATATGGAGACCTGATCCTCTCTCCCATGGCCGGTTTTTCAGATGTTCCGTTTCGTCTCATCTGCCGGGAATTTGGCATGGCAATGAGTTATACAGAGGTGATTTCTATGGATGGCGTACTGTGGAAAAACAAGAAGACCTTTAAACTCCTTGATTACAGACCGGAAGAGCGCCCTGTCGTTTTCCAGATCCTTGGCAATGATGAGGATGGGATCGTAAAGGCATGCCAGATGATAGAACCTTTTGGACCGGATATTATCGATGTTAATATGGGTTGTTCCGCATCAGATATAGCCGGTAAAGGGGCTGGCGCCGGGCTCTTGAAGAATCCTGCAAGGATCGGTCGCATCTTTCATAAGCTCACAAAGACCCTCCGGGTACCTGTAACTGGTAAAATTCGGCTGGGATGGGATGACAAATCGCGCAATTACCTGGAGGTTGCCCGCATACTTGAAGACAACGGCGCCTCTCTCATAGCCGTTCACGGACGGACAAGATCACAGTTCTTTTACGGTAAGGCCGATTGGGACGCAATTGCCGAAGTCAAGCGGGCCGTAAAGATCCCGGTAATTGGAAACGGAGATGTGAAGTGTGTGGCTGATATTGAGCGAATCAAACGGAATACCGGATGCGATGGGGTAATGATTGGAAGGGCTGCGATAGGTCATCCCTGGATATTTCAGCACAAGGACAGGGAACAGATTGCACCTTCCGATAAAATAGAACTCATCCGAAGGCATTTATCGCATATGCTGGAATACTACGGCCATGATACCGGCATTGTCCTTTTCCGAAAACATGCGACAAAGTATATTATAGGCATACCGAATGCGACAGAACTGCGTCCGCTTCTTGTAACGAGCAAAAGTTTTGGGGAAATTATTGACCTTATTGCCTCCCACTTTGATCGTATTCGGAAATATGTGGCTGCGTAATGATTATTTCGTTTTGGAAGCAAATGAACACAAATTATCAGAATTTTTGTAATAGTTCACCGCAAAGGCGCATAAGAATTTAAAATTACTTTTAGAAAGCAGTTATCTGCGTTCATCAGCGGAAATCTGCGTCCTATTAATTAAGGAAAAAGTATGAAAACAGGCATAATATTAATTTCTCATGGCAGTAAATTAAGCAGTGGCAATGACGGATTGTTTAAAGTAGCTGAAATGCTCCGCGCGATGAACCGGTGGGATATTGTGGAAGCCTCTTTCCTGCAGTTGGCCGAACCGGGATTTCCTGAGGTTGTAAAAAAAACCGTAGAAAGTGGGGCAAATCGTATTGTAGTGGTACCCCTATTGTTGTTTAAAGGGAATCACGTCTATAAAGACATTCCGGAAATGCTGGAAATCGAGAAGAGGAAGTATCCCCAGGTCGAGTTTATCTATTCCAACAATATTGGCGCCGACGAGCGAATTGCCCTCATTGCGGCCGACCGCATTCATGAGGTGCTGATAGAAAAACAGTATGGGAACAGACATCGTATTGAACAACCGCAGGCCATCGTTGACGAGAGTTTTGAAATTATTGACAAACTGGTCGATCTGGAATCTGTGCCTGAACTACACAGACCAATTATCCAGCGTGCTATCCACGCAACGGGTGATACAGAATATGCATATAATTTAATTTTTCATCCCATGGCCGTTAAGGCAGGCATTCGTTCGTTAAGAAGCGGAAAAAACATCGTTACCGATGTAAATATGGTGAAGTCGGGGATCAGTAAGGGACCTGTCGAAAAATTTGGGGGCAAGATCGTCTGTAAAATTTCAGATAAATCTGTTATTGACGAGGCCAAACGACTTGGCAAGACCCGCGCCATCGTGGCGATGCAACAATCCACAGACGAGATGAAGGACGGTATCGTTGTTATTGGCAACGCCCCAACCGCCTTATTTGAACTTATAGACCTGATAAAAAAAGGATTGGCGCAACCTGCTCTGGT
The DNA here is from genome assembly GCA_040048245.1 of Candidatus Brocadia sp. Taxonomy (GTDB): domain Bacteria; phylum Planctomycetota; class Brocadiia; order Brocadiales; family Brocadiaceae; genus Brocadia. The sequence continues at coordinate 1,649 of JABRVT010000059.1, read as the reverse complement.
AGTGGGTATTCCTGTGGGGTTTGTAGGGGCGGTAGAGGCAAAATATGCATTAAAGAGCATCAATGCCCCTTACATAACCAATACAAACAGGAAGGGCGGCAGCGCCGTGGCGGTATCGATTGTAAACGCTATCATAACGCTAGCAAAAGAACAGCAAAGAGAAAACAAAAAAAGGCAATTATCATGACAAACCTGGAATATTTGCCCTACTAACCTGATGTAAAACCATCATATTGGTAAATCTGAAATTATTTTCTGGTAGTAGGTCAACCATCCCAGGTTGACATAATAAAGCATTTGTTCATTCATGCATTTTTCGTATACACACCATCTGGCCATACATTAGTCTTACAATGTAGTATCGCTATTCCTTCTCGTCATTTCCAACAAAACCATCACTGATGGTTAAATAAGACAATAGTATTTTTCAAACATTTGTTCGGTTTAGCGATTAAACCAACAAGAGAGCAGACGGCCCGAATTACTTCAGGCCGTCGCATATCTGCCGGGCATTTCGTAATTGGGTTTACAAGACAAAGGGCGATTTTTACTCTGAACAATAGCATCCCCCGATGACGATGATTTGGCTCGCCACCGAAAAGCCAAACGAGGCACCCGCAGAATTGCCCTTGATAATCCCCGACACCGCGATGCGGTAATCGCCCGCCTCGTTGATACCGGCGAACGCCCCGTTGTAATCGGCCTGGTGTGCGCTTCCACTAGCAAGGTCATTGTCATTGTTTACGAAGGTATCTTCGAGGAAGATCGACGACACTAAGGTTGCCGGCTTGCCGCCCGAGGCATGCAGTGCGGTATACACGGCTGAATTGCCGAAGATACCGGCATTGCCGAAGTAGATATAATCATCGTAGGTCTGGGTAACGGGTAAGGTGCCGTAGCTGATAGGATCTCCCACATCAGTCCACCCACCCAGGCCGTCTGACTTCTGCAACTTTGCGATAACACTCTGGACACGGGAGCCTCCCACTGAGTCCAGGAGCGTGAAGGAGTATTTGGTGCGCCCGCCGCTTTGTTTCAGATAACTCTCTGAGGAGACGAAGCCGCTGAAGTTGACGTCCACCGTCCACCCGTTTCTTCAGAAGTCCAACATGTATGAGGCTCAACCGATTCCTGATTTGGTGTGATATTGTAAGTATAAGTGAATCTCCAATTGCCCCGGTTGACACCCGAACTGATATTCACCCGTACATCCTGTGTGTATGAATTCGGGTATCAAAAGTGGGTGAAGCTACTGTCGTAGTTTCCCACCGCGGTCATCAAATACTTATCCTTGCAGGTATTGGCAAAAGGCTTTCTTCCAGAGAAATTTGTACTGGGTATCCCCTGCAATGGAGAATCGAATCATGTTTAAAGAGCTCAAACAATATCTTCATCTGAGTTCGTACCGGTTTCAAGAGTTTGAGGCGTACATGAACCATATCCTAATGATAATCATAGCATTACTGCATTCTCAAACTCCCGTACCCGACTCATACGATTGCTGAGGCAAAGAAGATTACCACCGAATCTTCTCAAACCGTATTCTTGCATGAACTCAAGCATGATCTGACGAAATTTCATGGAAACAGAATTGTTAAATCCAAGATTTTTCAGGCTCTTTCTGCCTCAACAACCCTCTTTCCCCTGCG
>JABRVT010000058.1:0-1647 GCA_040048245.1 Candidatus Brocadia sp. | reverse complement strand
ATTAAAGCTCTCAGAGAGGTTTCTTCGTCAGGAAGAATGGCGGGCGTGGGAAGAAATGTCGCTGAGCGTAGAGTTCAGGTAAAAAGTAATTCCTGTTTTTGATGCCGGGTGTTGTGGTCGCTGAGGATGCAGCAAATGGGATGGTATGTCTACATCTCGGTTTTTGTTGCTCCAGATGGTTGAGTCGGGGCTATTTCCCCGATTCTTTTTTGCCCAAAATGGCGCTGGGTAACTCAGAAAACCAAAAAACTGAAGCTTATTATTGATTTTTGCCCAGCAAGGGTATTATAGAAGGTCGATTTTCGCATGGCGAAAATCACTTGCAGAATTTAAGAGAAATAGTAACAAATAGAGTTAAAACACTGGAAGAACTTAAGGAAAGACAAACGAATGTGGAATACGGCTAATCCGGTCATTTCATCGGTGTCCTTTATACGGACTTTGACGTTACCATGACTTACACAGAAAGCGGGAGACGGTTATTTGCCCAATCCTGATAATAATTATGGTTAAATAGTATGAAGTAAAAAGAAGTGCAACAACATGAAGGTGGATTCGGCACATATGTTACATGAAAAAAAAGGTCATTAATCCTTGATAGAGTTAACAGCCTTTTTTAATTCAGGGGACACATCGGAACAGTTTTTGATGGTGCCAAAAAACACTAAGTCATTAATCTATAATGAGATAAAAACGAGGCCGACGGGACTCGAACCCGCAACATCCAGATCGACAGTCTGGTACTCTAACCAATTGAGCTACGGCCCCAAAATTTTGATTGATTTTATAAATCGTACTTCAGTCAGATGGCAGGTGAGACAAGACACGAACCCCCCTTATCCCTTACCGTAAAGGGAGCGTAAATAATATAGCTACTTTTTATTTTAATTTCAAGTATTTTATTTTGTTTTAAGTTAGTATTATGACATTACTTTGTTAAAAATTTAAGCGGCACATTTTTTCTTAAGGCGTTTCGATTTAATTTTAAAATAGTCATCGGCAAGTTTTTCGTTCTTTGATAAGGACTTGGTAGAGGCGAATTCGAGTATGGAATTGACAGCCTGTTTGATTTCGTTAAAGGTTGTAGGTTTCGTTTCAAGGATTTTCGTAAGATAGGCATCCCCGTTTACACAAGGATAAGTTTTGTTTGATCCAGTAAGTGAGAGTCCATGCGACAAGGCAGAGATTCCAGTGTCTATCAATCTTGTTGATATGTCTGAATCAAGGTAAAAGGTGTCCTTTAATTCCTTGAAACAGTGTTCAATGCCCCAGCGAAGCAGGTAGTTTGTAACTACAGTTTTGGCAGAGGCGCGTAGATTAGTAGATTATTGGTAATAATGACATGATAGTTGTCGTCGTCATCCTTACTCCATTTGCCAAAAATGACTACAAACTTGATGGGTACGTCACAATCTTTAAGCTTTGCCTCAAACGAATAGGTTTTATGTGAAACTTCAGAGCCATCCGTAGTTTTGAATTTAGCGTATTTCCCTCTGTGTCAATAATAGTTGGACACTTTCCCCTATCGATATAGTTTAGTGTAGGGTGGTAATGTCAAAATTTCCATGAAAAGGAGGGGGGAAAATTACAGAGTTGTTTTTCAAGATCGAGCATAAACATTTTTAGGCGAAAGAGAAGAAGGATTAT
>JABRVT010000057.1:0-2804 GCA_040048245.1 Candidatus Brocadia sp. | reverse complement strand
ACTGTTATAATATTCTACGCCTTTCCCAAGACTGCGCATGGGAAAGGCTGTGCTGAAGCGCAACGACAACTTTAAGCATGAAAACAAATTGCAAGAATATCGACAAAATTTTGTCAATGTTGAGGCGCTAAGCGCATATAACATTTCCATATCAGCCTCAGATACCTCATATTGACAAAGTGAACTCACATTAGTTTACCGCAAACGGCGCCTTTATGACCATTAAATGTGCTGCCTATAACATCGTTCAGTGCATGAAACAGCAGATCCTGAAAGATGTATGGCAGACCATGGGTTTCAAAAACAATCAAAAATTATCTCCTTAAGGTACCCCTCTGTGTCCAACTATTATTGACACAGAGGAGGCCAGGCGGAAAGGGTTGGCCGCTATTGTGTCGAGCAAGTTTGCAACCAACTATAAAGATGAATGTCTCCGTCAGGTAAGACCATGGCTTAATACAAAGAGATGACTTCCAGGATACCTCTCAATGCTGGGAATACAGCAAATTGCATTTTCTCAATAACGTTGGTGCAAGAAATTTCTTGTACGGAGCGTCTGATATAGGCAAGAAGCCTGTTATTAAGAAAAAAAGCGCTGGAAATGGACGTATAACTTCTTAGAGTGAGTGTTCAATCAGCAATACAGAAGCTGATTTGATAAAATTTCACCGCTCACACGGAAACGGTTTGTTTGGTGCAAGATTCAGGTATTATATCTCTTTTCATCTGTATTACTACTTTGATATTTTCTTAACAAATACCACAATTACGACACGGTTTCTCAAGAGGGAAAACAAAAGTTACCTCTATTGGTAGGACAGGCATCCCCGCTTGTCATTATGATGTTAACCTGCCCTGGACTTCTTATAAAAATGTCCGCCGGATTGTTACGAAGAATACATGATTAAAGTAAAAGTTAAGCCAGAAGATTTTATAGTTGAAGAGGTAGCCGACCTCCCATTTCAGAAAGATGGAAATTTCCGCGTCTATCTCCTTAAAAAAAGGGGATGGAATACCGTTGACATCTTAAAGATGCTTTCCAGGAAGTTTAACATACCGTATTCATATTTTTCCTATGGCGGCAAAAAGGATAAATATGCCTTAACATCTCAGTACATAACAATCGCACGGCAGGCCTATAAAAAAACAACCCCACCTGTTTCCCTCACTTTGCAGGAAGATAAAAAGGAGGTAAAAAAATCCTGGATTAAGTCCCCGAATTCACAGTTTCATACAAAGGACAAAGAAGTACAATCAAATTCCATATCACTGCATGAATATCCCATCCCAACAAAGGTAGATGAGAAAAACTATTTCCTGAGCTTTGTTGGGTATATGGACAGGCCCATGGGACCTGATCTCATAACGGGGAACAGATTCCAAATTGTTGTCAGAAACCTTACAGGAAATGATTTGGCGTCTGCATTGCGTGAAATTGACCGTGTAAAAAAGGACGGTTACCCGAACTATTTTGACGATCAGCGATTTGGCAGTTTCGATGCCCGGCAAGGATTTATCGCAGAAAAGATACTGAAGAAACACTATAATGGGGCATTACAGATATACTTTTCAAGTGTCCATCCGGAAGACAGTAAAGAAGAAAAGGAGCACAGAAAATTTTTTTATGAAAACTGGGGTAACTGGCAAGTGTGTCTTAAGGGGGCCAAGAGCAAGTTTGAAAAAGAGACGTTCAGATATCTGGAGAGGCATCCAAATGGATTTATTCCCATCCTCCAAAGGATATCCCACGAAAAAATGGTACTCTTTTTTTCTGCATATCAATCGCACCTGTGGAATGAACTTTTAAGGAAGATTATACGTTCAGTTGGCAGTGATAGCTTCATGTTAGGGAATTCCAGAACTATCGATTCCTCCCCCTTGAAAGAGGATAGGGGGGGATGGAGGGAAAAGGCTGACCACCCTACCCTTCCACCTTCCATCAAGGGTGGGGAAATTAGCCAAAGACCTGATTTAAAAATTTCTAAAGGGATTGCAGGTGATTATGTGTTTTATATACAGTTAGACAATAGGAGTAAGGCGTATTTAAGCACGTTAGTCATCCCCATGCCTGCATCGAATATCAGAATGCCAGACGATTTTACAAAAAACCTTTATTCAGAAGTTTTAAAGGAAAACAACTTAAAATCCCCCATGTTTAATATACGAAAATTAAGACAGGCATTTTTCAAGGGTATAGAAAGGAAGGCAATAGTTACTCCTGCAGATATTGTTGCTGATTATGCGGAGGATGAAATTTATCAGGTCAAGAAAAAACTAATCCTGAAATTCTTTCTACCGAGGGGGTGCTACGGCACCATGTTTATCAAGAGATTATTCTGTTGATTTAGTGTAGCTATTCAGCGAATTTTAAAATGTTTGGCAGGAAATTTGGGTTAAAGAGGCATTTGGATTAGTTTGTGGTATATATGGCCTGTAGAGGGGGTTAGTACAGCCTATATGAGGAGAGAGCACAGACATGGATGGGGGTGTGTATCATCAGGGGGGGATTCATGCCTTTGTCGTGTCTTATAGCGCCAGTAAAAAGGATGAAAAAGCCTGTGATATAATAGCCGCAGTAGATAGATGAATGGCTCATTATAGAGGCGGATTCATTGACGATAGACAATATATAGGCATAGAGGCAACGCTCCAGAAAGTAGAGAAACTTCTTTCTGGAGATAGAGGGCTGTCGCCAGCCATGAGGTCGATGGCGGAGTTATTGGTATTGCTGATAACGCCGCTGGTGGGACGTTTAAAGCGTAACAGTCGCAACACCTCAAGTAATCCGAATCGCAGGAGAGAAA
>JABRVT010000056.1:0-1106 GCA_040048245.1 Candidatus Brocadia sp. | reverse complement strand
CATTACCTCGCTTCATTGCAAAAAAACGACCCCCTCAAGTCCCCAGAGGATGATAAAGAATGGAACCACCTTGAAATTCAAACAAGTGAAGTCCTAAGACACAGAGGGTGAACAACTTTTTTGATTAATCCACGAACTCGCAGTCGTTTTAAGATACGGCATATTTGAGCGGTGGATTTTTGTACAAGGCGATGTTCGGAGGTCTTTGTTTTGAAAGCCTCGAATGTTATATTCACCACGAACAATGCTCAGGAAAATCTGTTGGTCATCGTCGCTGAAGAAGTTAAATCCTTTGTAGGTGTGATTGTTCCGGGTGACGTTCTTTGCTATTTTATTGAGATTAAGTGTGCCAATCCGGTTATCGTCAAGGGTGGAAATAAATTCCAGATACCGATGATTGGCAAGAGAGAATATCTTCCGGAGCGGGACAAGGCTATAGATGCCTTTTTTCACATGAGCGACCTTCATTTCATATGTCCCGTCACGATGTTCTACCTTGCGGTAGTGTTCAAAAAAGGAGACATCGTATGTGGAGGTTTCTATTCTCAGGATGATGCCAGATTTATCGTATAATTTTTATGCCGGATACAGGCGCCTTTAATGCGGGTGTTGAATCTGTTTCCCATATCATTCTGATGGTTGCCATGCAATTTTTTTCCCAGAAACGTTGCACAGACTTCTAAAAAAACTCGGTTAAGTGTCTCTAGATATGATGGAGGGAGTCAGAGCAGTATTTATGAATACATTTTGAATTGTAAAAGCTGTAAATGCTGGGTAGGGCACAAGCGAAACCCAACATCAATCATAGCATTTGCAGAAATGCTGGGTTTCGTTCCTCAACCCAACCTTAGTGACTTGGTTTCTTTGTGGTAAAAGATCCCCGATCTTTGAAAGGAGGCGGGGTATAGTATTTTCTGGGTGGATGATCACCGGTCCAAATATCAGGGAAGAGGTTGAAAAACCCTGGGCGTCGGGACAACGGCCATAACACTCACATCAATATTTACAATAGCATTGCAATTACCAAACGAAATAATAAAAAATTGGGTCTTCTAAGTTTTGTGTGGGTAAATTTTCATAATAGTTCTTTCTCAATAGTATAGAAA
>JABRVT010000055.1:0-147944 GCA_040048245.1 Candidatus Brocadia sp. | reverse complement strand
ATGGTTGAGTCGGGGCTATTTCCCCGATTCTTTTTTGCCCAGCAAGGGTATTATAGGCGGTAGATTTCCGCATGGCGAAAATCGTTTGCAGAATTTAGGTATAATTGATACTAGCATGGATTCCATGCTAACACGAATAAGTGATTCAGTCATTCAAAGATAAGGGAACGGAAGATGTTTTCAACGGCAAAAATTCTAATGAATTACGTGTGTATACTGAGTTTCAATAGAGTATTCAGGATGGCGAAGCTGTATAATTCTGACAGGTCTTGATAGCATATTGTGCGTGTTTGTACTTCCAAGCCAAACAACACTGTCAAATTCAATTCCTGCCTTGTGGTCAGTTCTACACAGGGCATGTTCCCGGATAAGCTCATAAGAGGTATTGCCATGAAGTCGTACAACAAATAAGCGGGATTGCTGGAGAATCGTGTACAGGAAGTGGTACTTTCTGCATCAGGCATCCAGGCAAGTACAGTTTGCATATATAAGCATAAAGTGCCTTACATATGCTAGCACCACTCTACTGAAAAGTTTATACTAAACACAGGCAAAAATACTCCCCCGCCTTAAAACAGTAGTAATTGAAGGATGCGTTGTTTTCGCTAACGGAATATTAAGCGCCAAACAAAAAGCCCCAATATCCCTTTATCGATATTGGGGCTTTCATGTCGTAATTATAGCGATAATTTAAATGACTACTCCATATTTTTATACACCATAACCATTGCAGTTGATTATACTTTAAAATATAAGAGTATGTTTTTCAATAATCAATAAACTTATAATTTGACGACTTTTGTGGCTTTGTAGCCTTTCTGGTCCTTCATGACCTCGAACTCAACCTTGTCTCCCTCTGCAAGGGTTCTAAACCCACTGCTCTGGATTGACGTTTGATGTACAAAGACATCCTGACCGTTATCCTGGGAGATAAAACCAAATCCCTTCTTGTCATTGAACCACTTTACTGTTCCATTTGCCATTTCTAAATCACCCCCTCTCACAATAGAAATTTATAAACAAAAAAGGCTACAAGGTTGTAACCTTGCAGCCTTACTATAACGCCCATATATAATATGACTTTGACTATACAACCAAACGACATAATAGAATAATATCAAGCCTTGTATAATAAAGCAAGAGAAAATAAAAATTATTTATTCCATCTCAAAGTGACCCGCCTTGTGGAGGTATTTGGGGTGGTTGAGTTCCGATATCCTCATGATATATTCAGCGTCTGATATCCTGGTGTACCAGTGTCCCGCAGCACGTGCAGTGTTTGTTATAGCGACATACAAACCAATGAGCATAATGGCATAAAGAACGTAATGAATCCTTTTGCGATCTCCGACCGGTTTCATATCCAGCGCCCCGTTTACCGGACACGCATTGACACAATCATAGCAAGCTACACATTCATGTGTCAGGACGTGTTTCTTCTTTTCCACAAGGATGTGCATGGCACATGCCCTTGTGCATTTCCCGCAATTAGTACACTTTCCCGTATTACGAGTAATTCTCATAGGGCTTGCATAAGCAATAATACCTAACAAGGCTCCGTACGGGCAGAAAAAACGGCACCAAAAATTCTTATTCACTAGCGAAATGACCAGGATCGCCAGTACCACCACTAATGCCAATCCGGACATATTAGTGAAAAATTTTAGCATCTTGACATCGGCAACACGGATAAAAGGCGCCCGGCTGTATAAGACCTCCAGCTGTGCAATGGGCATCTTTATAATAATTACCTGGATAAAAAAGGCAAGGATCGAAAACTTCCATGCGCGTGCAATAATGTCGTTAATCTTATCAGACCAGAACCTTCCGGGGACAACAAAAGGTAAAACCATTGCCAGGATATAGGCAGGTATCAGATACCTAAAAACTGGAGATTTGAAGGAATCCATTGTTATGACCTCTAAGATCAGCAAGACAATAATAGGTGTGAAAATCAGGCTCAAACCCGCCGTAAATCTCGTTGGGATATTTCGTATTAAGGACGAAATCCCTTGAGGGAGTTTCTTTAAAAACCAATCCCCTAGGCGCCATTCCCACTCAGAAAGGGTGCCAATAGGACACATCCAGCCGCAGAACCCCCGTCTGAAAAATAGGGCCGTAAGGAGTAACGTTCCGAAGATAACGAATCCGGCGGGATGGATAGGATTAATCTTACCCGTTCCGAAAAAATATTTTGTGCCCATGAGGGCACTGATCGGCAGAAAGGATTCCACTCCCGGGGGTCTTGGCATGTACAAACCGTTTCCGCCTGACTCACAGTATTTGACGAAAGTGTAAAATTGCCAGCCAATAAAGAGCACCACAATAAAGAATGCTATTTGTATAGACCAGCGCAACTTCTGGGAATTGAACCATTTTGTTCTATTTTTACCTGTCTTTCTCGTACCAGGTCTTTTTTTCTCAAGATAAAGCCCCTGAGCGGATGTCGGCATTGATTGTTGTTCAACTTTGTCCAAGTGACAAACCTCCTCTTTCTGCTTTGGTTTAGCGTTTTTTCATAAGCAAAAACTTACCAATACTAAAACTCTTGATTCAACACAACATAAAGTTTAGAATGCAACATGCCATCGCTAACGTTATCCACTTCAAAGTATAAATGATAATCGAAATTGACCTTTATACGCAAGCAATTTTGAGGCAGATATTTTATGCAATCAGATAATAAAAAAGCCTTCAAGGCAGGTTATGTAGCCATTGTGGGTAAGCCAAACGTGGGGAAGTCGACCCTGATCAACGATTTTATGGGTTGTAAATTATCCATCGTTACTCCCAAACCCCAGACGACCAGGAAAAAGATTATGGGTGTGTTAACTAAGGAAGACTATCAGATCATCTTTTACGATACACCGGGTATTATGGAACCAAGATACGAATTACAGAAGTACATGGTGAAATCTGCTTATGATGCCATAGAAGATGCGGATGTGATTCTGTTGATGGCGGAGCCCTTTGAGCCTCCCGCCGGTACAGACAAGGAAATTTTTGAAAAGTTATTGTGCCTTAATATACCGGTGATTCTAGCTATTAATAAAATAGATTTGGTGGAAAAGGATTCTCTGATACCTGTCATTGCAGCGTACAACGCGCAATTCAAATTCGCCGAGATTGTGCCGATCTCTGCCTTAAAAGGAACGAATCTTGACCTGATACTGGCGCTCATTGTGAAATACCTGCCTGAAGGAGAACCTTTCTACCCTGAGGATTACATGACTGACTACAATGAAAGATTTCTCGCTTCTGAAATCATTCGTGAGAAGGTCTTTGAATTTTACGGGGAGGAAATTCCCTATTCTACAACAGTTGGAATCGAGGAGTTCAAAGAGCGGGAGGCAGGGAAGGATTATATTAAAGCCATTATTTACGTAGAACGAGATTCGCAGAAGGGAATCATTATTGGTAAAGATGGCAAAGCCATAAAAAGGGTTGGCTTCATTGCACGGGAAGAGATTGAAAAACAGACCGGTAGAAAGGTATATCTGGAACTACGTGTCAAGGTCATGGAAAGATGGAGAAAAGACAAAAGCAAGCTCTATAAATTAGGGTACAAATAACGATATTTGAAGGGATTTCTTTTATGAAACATATACAGGTCGCTTGCGCACTTATCGAAAAGGAAGGAAAAGTTCTTTCTACACAGAGGAGCAAATCTATGAGTTTGCCGCTAAAGTGGGAATTCCCCGGAGGCAAGATTAAGAACGGAGAAAGCCTCACGGAATGTCTCAAACGCGAATTGCGTGAAGAATTAGCCATAGAAGCCGCTATAAGTCATCCTCTTTCACCAGTAACGCATAACTACCAAACATTTTCAGTTACACTCCATCCCTTTATCTGCAGAATAGTCTCTGGTGAAATCACGCTCCATGAACATGCGGCACTTGCCTGGTTAACTCCCCTGGAACTTCACACACTCGATTGGGCAGAAGCGGATGTGCCAGTGATATATTTATATCAAGAGTTTCTCAGAACCCATCATGAATGACGCGTTAATGCAGAATGCGGATTACCGCAAATCTGGCTTCTCAACAGCTTTTATCATTTTCGAATTACACACGTCAATAATGAGCGGCCTCGCCTGAATCTTCAATTATGTACAAAAAAGGAGTTGGGGGGCGTTCCGGCAAACTTACAGAGACGCCACGTTGCCACGTACCTCTATACCTAATCCGTTACCCTCTGGCAATATTAGGCCTCCCTTATCAACTGTTGTTCCGATGAAAGGATCATTGGTAATAAGCAGATTTCCGTCAAGATCGATATAGTCGGCCAATGACATCAGATGGGCAGCCGCTGTGATCGAAAGCGAACTCTCGATATTACAGCCGATCATTATTTTAAGATTATGGGCCTGGGCTGTATTAATCATTCGGATAGCCTCACGAATTCCACCGCACTTCATCAGTTTAATGTTGATCCCGTCCACTGCATCCGAGAGTGCGGGTATATCTTTTGAATCTTTTATATCTTCGTCAACAAAGATAGGAATTTTTGTGTGACGTCTGATCTTCTTTAGCGAGTCAATGCTGCCGACTGGAAATGGCTGTTCTACAAGTTCAACTCCGAGTTCTTCCATAAGGTTCAACTTCTGTATTGCCTCCTCCGGCGTCCAGCCTGTATTGGCATCAATGCGGAAAACGGCCCCGGTGATTCTGCGTAGTTCTTTCAATATCCAGATGTCATCCCTAAAACCTGCCTTTATTTTGAGTACAGGAAAATCCTTTGCTTCTTCCACCTTTTTGCACATTATTTCCGGGGTGTCAATTCCTATGGTAAATGACGTTGTCTTTGCTTCATGCCGGTTTAAGCCAAAAAACTTATAGAGCGGTACTCTGAGTTTTTTGCCAATCATGTCATGGAGGGCAATGTCAATTGCTGCACGTGCAGCCGCATCCATAGGAAATTTGTCTTTTAGGCGGAGGGTAATGTCTTCTATTTGAAAGGGGTCTGTGTTTTTGAGCAAGTCGCGAGACTGAACAAGTGTCTTCGTAACGCTCGTTACATCTTCTCCAAAAAAACTGGTGGGCGCAGCTTCTCCGTATCCGATAATTCCATCTTCGTCTTTTAGCAGAACTACAATATTATTTTGAACGGTACGGGTTTCTCTGGCAATCTGGAAGGTATGCTTCAATTTCAAATCTATAGGATGAAAGGTGAGATTCATCGTAAGAGAGGGCGGATGCCATCGATAAATTTGTCCACACCAAACTTAATGGGATCTGTGGCGGGGAGTTTCGTTTCCTTCTCCACCTTTTCTATTTCTTGTAAGGCGTCATCGTCAGACATGCCAAAGCAGTTAAGTGAAATACCAATTACCTTGCAGGGGTGTACGGGTTGCGCCAGTTTCTCGTAAAGTTCAATCAGATAAGGAAGTGGTAAGATAGGAAAATCGGGGAAATGACGGAGCGCCTTTCGAGTGGGCTGGTGGCATAAAATAAGACTCTGTGGAGCAGAACCGTGTAATAGGCCAAGGGTAACGCCCGAATATGCCGGATGTACAATGGTGCCCTGCCCTTCGATGCTTAAGAGTTGATGGTGAGCTCGGTCGAGTACCAGTTTTTCCGCCGCCCCGGAAATGAAATCGGAAATGACGTGATCCACGGCAATTCCACTCCCCTCTATCATAATTCCTGTCTGCCCTGTGGCTACAAAACAGGCATGGATACCCCGTTTCTTTGCGGCATTTGTGATTTCAATCGAAGTCACCATCTTACCTATGTTACAATCTGACCCGACGGTAAGGATACGTAGCGTCTTTGTTTCTTTTGCCTTTCCTGTGCCAATGGGAATATTTTCTGGGGGCTTACGGACGTCCAGGATTTCACACCGATGGTCATGTGCCAGTTTACAAAATTCAGGATCGTCGTTTAAATGGCAATGGAGGCCACTAATGATGTGGAGATTGTTTTTTAATGCGTCTGTTATATGCCGGCGCCATTCGGCCGGCAGCATACCACCCGGAGGTGCAATGCCAATAAGAAGGGCTGTGGGTTTTAGATGTAATGTTTCTGCAATAGTACTGACAATGGGAATTCCTTTCCCAATGCCAATAATTGACTCAATATCTTTCCCGGCGTTCACCCTGTCTATAACTGCAACTACGGCTTCTCTGCGATAACGAATAATACTGACAGCAGTCTTTGCACTAAAGACATCAAGCCTTCCTTCAGTCAGGATAACGAGTCTGCGGTTAGCCATGGGGAATTCTCATTAAACAGTTATTTCTTTCGCTTTCCTTTCATAAGTTTGGTGTGTCGTTTTCGTTGTTTCTCCTGGATGGTAGCCTTTAGTTTACTTATGTGTTTTGTATATTCCTCGGCATCCAACAATTCACTAAGGATATGTGTTTCGGTTGTTACAAACTTTATTAACCAGCCTTGTTTGTAGGGATCATTGTTTAAAATGGTTAGATTATCGTAAAGGCGCTCATTCACCGCAATAACTTCACCGGCCATGGGCGATGTGATATCTATCAATTTCTCCATGGACTCTATTTCCCCAAAAGAAATATCGGACAGTATTTCATCTCCCACCTTTGGGAGGTCTAAGAACAAAAGGTCATCAAGTTCGTCAATAATAAATTTTGTAAGACCAACGGTGATTGACTTATTGTCCCAAAAAAACCATTCATGAGTTGGTGTGTATTTCAGATGTTCAGGAATCATAACATAATACCTTACAACAAATTATAACTTAATATTATTTAAAGAGCGTAACACAGAATCTGACAGTTGTCAAGGATAATTGATTGGGAAGGTAATTTTAGCTTTATTACAGACAGTACCAAATATGGACTTTTCATTTGCAAAAGAATCTTTTATACTAAATTAAAATGGATTTTACTTCAGATACCGGTGTATATTGCCTTGTTGTTCAATTGCTTCAAAGGTCTCGTATAAGAATCGGACGCCTGGGCACCTTTTATTTTCAGGCGGGTTTTTATGTCTATGTCGGCAGTGCACAGAGCAGCCTGAAACGCCGAATAGAAAGACATCAGCGGCAAAAGAAGAGGATTTACTGGCACATAGATTATCTGCTGCGGTATGGGCGCATAGTTTCAGTTTATATGTATGCAGGTGAAAAGGACAAGGAGTGTATGCTGAGTCATAAAATCGGAGCTATGGAGAACGCTGCGGTGGCCGTGAAAGGATTTGGTTCATCGGATTGTTCGTGTAATTCACATCTGTATTTTTTTTCGAATGAACCTGACCCTGGAATATTTGCACGATTTTAGTTTTTTGAAAAATTCCGGAAATAATAAGTAGACTATCTTACCTTGTAGCGGCAATTCATGAATTGCCGCTACACATTGACATAAAAGTATTTTCCAACTGTAGGCGATTTCAAATAACTAAAATGTTACAAATATTCATATTCAAGACCATAATGAAAATATCACATTACAAGACGAGGTTGCTTTTCATATGATTACCGAAACACCCATGATGCGTCAATATAACGAGATAAAAAAGCAGCATAAAGACACACTGCTCTTTTTTCGTATGGGTGATTTTTATGAACTATTCTTTGAGGACGCAAAACTTGCCTCAAAGGTGCTGGGAATTACCCTCACCTCCCGTTCCAAAGGTGAAAGTGCAGTCCCTATGGCTGGTGTGCCTCATCATGCAGCCGAATCGTATATCCGGAGATTGATTAAGGTGGGGCACAAGGTAGCTATCTGTGAACAATTGCAAGATCCCGATGAGGCTAAGGGAATTGTGGATCGTGGCGTTACCAGGATTATTACTCCCGGAACCGTTACAGAGGATTCCCTGCTCGAGGATAAAAGCAACAACTACTTAATGGCAGTATTAGAGGCAAAGGATATGTTGGGATTGTCGTGGGTTGATCTGTCAACCGGCCGGTTTGAGGTCGAAGATGTCTGTAAGGAAAGGCTCTTTGACGAATTTGCGAGACTGAATCCATCAGAATTGTTGCTGCCCGAAGAGACCGTAAAGAATAACATTACCTTTATGGAGAGAATTCGCGCCGAATGCGATGTAATGATTACCTCCAGGCCCGATTGGGAATTTTCAGGAGATACCGCGTATCGAGCCTTGCTAGAACACTTTGGAACGGCATCCCTGGAGGGGTTTGGATGTGAGGATGTCGGGCCGGCCCTGGGGGCCGCAGGCGCCGTGATCCAGTATCTCAAAGAGACGCAAAAGACATCTCTCAAACATATTATTAGAGTTCAAAAATATCAGATAGATAACAGGGTGCTTATTGATAAGGCCACGCAGCAGAGTCTTGAGCTGACACAAACAATAAGGACACGTAATCGGGAGGGCTCGTTGCTGGGTGTGATAGACCAGACAAAGACACCCATGGGCGCCCGGTTGCTCAGGGAATGGGTCATCAGTCCGCTGCGGACATCTGCCGATATCAAATACCGCCAGCTTGGTGTGAAGGAATTATTTGAAAATTCAGCATTACGTCGGGAAATTCGCGATATCTTAGGCAATATCCACGATGTTGAACGAATTTCGACCAAAGTAAGTTGTGGTCGTGCCAATGCCCGTGACCTTATCAGTCTAAAACAATCTCTTTCAAAACTGCCAGACTTGAAAGAGAAGCTGGCATTTTGTATCGCGGATATTTTGGTATCCCTGGAACAGCAACTGGACGTTCTCGATGAAGTGCGGATACTGATCGGTACGGCTATCGTACCCGACCCGCCGCACGCGATTAAAGACGGGGGTCTTATCAGGGAGGGTTATGACGCGTCTCTTGACGAATTGAGACACATCAGCAAAAATGGGAAAAGCTGGATTGCCAATTTTCAGGCAGAAGAGATCGAGCGGACCGGCATTAATTCACTCAAGGTAGGTTACAATAAGGTTTTTGGATATTATATTGAGGTTACCAATGTTCACAAGGATAATATTCCGCAGTCTTATATACGGAAGCAGACACTCAAAAATGCAGAACGCTTTATTACCCCAGAACTCAAAGATTATGAGACAAAGGTGCTGACAGCCGATGAACGTGCAAGGAGTTTAGAATACGACCTGTTTATCCAGATACGCGACCAGGTCAGCGCCTATACCGCGCGACTCCAAAGGACATCTGAAGCTATTGCGTTGATCGATGTGCTGTCAGCCCTTGCCAACATTGCTGCAGAAAATCGATATATTATGCCGGAGATTACGGATGATCTGGGATTAAAAATACTGGACGGACGTCACCCCGTACTGGATCGGAAACTCGGGGGTGAGAGTTTTGTCCCTAATGATATCCATCTTGATGGAGATCAGGACAAAATCATGATAATTACCGGACCAAATATGGCGGGGAAAAGCACGTACATTCGTCAGGTAGCGCTTCTTGT
This sequence comes from Candidatus Brocadia sp., assembly GCA_040048245.1. Classification (GTDB taxonomy): domain Bacteria; phylum Planctomycetota; class Brocadiia; order Brocadiales; family Brocadiaceae; genus Brocadia. Next base: position 138,598 of record JABRVT010000055.1, on the reverse strand, counting down.
GCTTATGGCACAGATGGGGAGTTTTATTCCTGCAAAAGAGGCGGTCATTGGAACGGTAGACAGGATATTCACGAGGGTGGGTGCTTCGGACGAACTTTCAAGGGGGCAAAGCACTTTTATGGTAGAAATGAACGAGACGGCAAACATCCTTAATAACGCCACGGAACGCAGTCTGATCATATTGGACGAGGTGGGGCGGGGTACGAGCACCTTCGATGGCGTTAGCATTGCATGGGCGATTACAGAATATATCTACCAGCACATCCGTGCAAGAACGCTTTTCGCTACCCATTATCATGAACTCACCGAGCTGGCCTTACTCTTTCCTGGAATAAAGAACTTCAACATCGCTGTTAAGGAATGGGGAGACGAGATTATTTTTCTGCGGAAAATTGTGGAAGGCGGAACAGATAAGAGTTACGGGATACACGTTGCACGGCTTGCGGGGATCCCCAAGGAGGTTATCCAGCGGGCCCGTATTATCCTCAACAACCTCGAGGCCGCAACACTGGATGTAAACGGTAAACCAAAATTTGCGCCGCTGAAAACAGACCAGGATAAAAAACAGCCAAAACAGTTAAAACTCTTTGCATCAAAAGAGGACATAGTAATCGAAGAGATTAAGAAGCTCGATATATCCAGTATGTCCCCCCTCGATGCCCTTAACAAGCTTGATGTGTTGAAGAAGAGGTTAGAGGTTGATAAAAATGTGTAATTCATATTGCCTTTTTATTATTTTTGTATTGGTAACAGTTTAGTTTTTTGAAAAAAATACCATGAAAAGCTCCATCGGAGCGATATATTGTCCATGTGTTTCACGTGCCGCGCCTCAGGAGCTATGGTTTTGTCTATGATTTCTTTTTCTATTAATATTTTGCCCCTAACGGGGCTTAAAAATAGCATTTTTGATTTTTTCCCAAAAAATAAACTGTTAAAATTGTTGCTATATTAAAAATTCAGATGTGCTTCTTTATCCTTTCTAAAATCAAACGGGAAAGGGATTCGTCCCCAAAAACTCCAACACGGATTCTCACGGTAGTCAAGTTTTCCGATACCCTTTCGAGATTAATTTCAACTTTTGTATCACCCGCGCCACGTGCGATCAGCTTCGCAGAAAGAGCATCTTTTTCTTCGCTCGTTACGGCAAATTCCAAATCCTTCATGGCCTTTTGTGCCGCATGCCAAACCTGTCCAATCGATGCTTCTTCCGTTGATTTCAACTCACCCTTTAAATAAGCGACTGTTCCGGCACCAGCGCCACCACCTACGAGCAGGGCAGCCACACAGCCACAGTTGGATAACAAAATAATTCCTAGTAATATTCCATACAACAAATTCTTTGGCATAATAAATTTAACTCCCTTTTTGAGGCAACAAGGAACAGGGGTCCGATTGCGATTTGATTCGTAGTTATGAAGCCATATAAACCAGTAGTAATACAATATAACTTTATCGTGTCCGACAAATCAAGGTTGTAATTTTTTACTTTGAACTTACAACTTCTCATGTGATTGTGGCTGCATCGCTTCATGTAACTGCAGATTATTTCTGGATTTATAGGTATTATGGCCTTTATTTATTTATTATTGACTTTAGTTTTTAAAATGTTTAGCATATCTTAAAATATCCCAAATTAGATCGATGAGATCAGAATATCCTATACTGGAATACGTTACCTTTGCAGTTATTTAAGCGGTATTTGGGGTAATGCTGACAAACCATGTTTAATTTAGGAATTGATTTCTTACCATTCTCACTATACAGGGATTGTTTAACGGTAATAAGTTCCTTAAAGGCCATCCAAATACAAAGAAATTTGTACTGTCAGAAGAGGGGTTTTTGTTTTGGTAGATAGGAAAAAGATTATCGAATCAATTCGCTTATTCATAGAAGGAATTGGTGACGACCCTAATCGTGAAGGCCTTTTAGAGACGCCTGAAAGGGTTGCCGAGATGTGTGAAGAGATCTTTGCAGGTATCGGGCAAGATTCGTACAAGGAAATCAAGGTATTAAGATCTGAAAAGTATGATGAAATCGTGCTCTTAAAGGATATTCCTTTTTATTCAATCTGCGAGCATCATCTCCTCCCTTTTAGTGGGGTCGCGCACGTGGCGTATATCCCGCAAGGAAACCGGGTGACCGGTATTAGTAAACTTGCAAGAGTTGTTGAAATAGAGGCAAAGCGTCTGCAGGTTCAGGAAAGACTCACCACAGACATTGCAGAGTCAATCATGAAGGCATTACGTCCCAAAGGAGTGCTTGCTATCATCGAGGCCGAACATCTCTGTATGACGATGCGGGGTATAAAAAAACCAGGTACAAGGGTCAAAACCTCGGTGGTGCGTGGCATCTTTCGTGACAACCCTGCTACCCGTGCAGAGGCCTTAGCCCTGATCAAAGGGCATTAACCCAGTACATCGTTTCCTGAAGTCATTTAACATAAATTAGGCTGCCTTTGGCAGCTATCTTCTTTGGTTTGCAACAATTGTTCAGCACACACAACCCCTTAGCCCCACTCGTTAAGGTGGATTTTATAGTAGAGGTGACCCGGCAGGCCGTCTGTACTAGTCCACTTAGAAAATGGGGATTCAGGGGGTTGTCTGATTGCTCTGTTTCCAGCTTTGAAATTCCTTAGCTTTAAATTTTAACACACGAAAAAGCTTACCAGGATGAGACCGATATACAAAAGAAAACTTTTGACATTATCTATTGCCTTATTTCTTTTTTTATGGGGTGCGGATAGTTCCTTCGGCAGCGGAAAGACATCTAAGGCACAGTTACCACCACCAACACCACCACCTGCAGGCATAGAGATAGACTCGAATCTAAAGTTCGTCAGCATGAGCCTGAAAGACAGCATTATTTATGCCTTGCGCAATAATCTTGATATCGAGCTATCAAGGTTGAATGCAAAGTCAACTGATTATGATATTACGATGGAAAAGGCACGGTTTGATCCGACACTGAAACTGGAGGGTAAAATCGAAAATGTTGAAGTGCCCATTAATAGCAGACTGATTGGTGGTCTGGAAACAACGACAATAAGTCCATTTATCGGAGAGGGGAATACGGCCAATGCTGTGATTCAGTCGCTGATTCCCACAGGTGCAACGGTGTCGCTGGAGTATAATATATTCAGGGAATTTGTAGACCCCAATCCCTTCCGATTGTTAAATCCATCCTATACAAATTTCATCGAGGCAAAGATTACACAGCCCTTGTTGAAAGGGGGCGGTTGGTTTTATAACAGGAGTCCCATCTATATTGCCCGGAATAATAAGAAGATATCTCTTGCCCAATTCAAAAGCAGAGCAATAGAGGTGTCCAATTCCGTTCAGGAAGCATATTGGAATTATGTAAGGGCAATGGAGAATTTAAAGGTAGCAAAAAAATCCCTGGAACGTGCAGAGGATTTATTGAGGAAGAACAGGATACAGGTAGAAGTTGGCACCCTTGCACCGGTTGAGATTATCGATGCTGAATCCGGTGTGGCATCGAGGGTTGAGGCCGTAATTTCTGCTGAAAATGCAATTAAAGACCGGGAGGATGAACTCAAAAGAATTATGAATCTTGCAGATAACGAGATTATCTCTGATGCTACAATTGTTCCTACAGACAAGCCTGTCTTTGAGCCAAAAAAAGTGGAAGTAAAAGATACAATTAAAATAGCCATGGAAAAACGTCCCGAATTGAGTGAACTACAACTGGCAACTGAAAATGCGGGAATGCAAACCAGAAGACGAAAGAACGAATTGTATCCGGCATTGAATTTCACAGGCGGTGTACGTTACACAGGGCTTGGGGATGAAATATCAAATGCAAATAATTCTACATTTTCTGAGGATTTTCAAGGAGAATTTTTTGTCCTTACATTAGAGGTGCCGGTGGGAAATAGATCGGCAAGGAGTGCATATAATAAATCCAAACTCAATGAACGACAGGCCAGGATTAATGTCAGAAAAAAGGAACTGGATATCGTTGTGGAGGTAAGGGAGTCTGCCCGTCAGGTGATGACAAACATTGAGAGGGTCAATGCTACAAGGAAGGCAAGGGAGCTGGCTGAAAAAAGATTGGAAAATGAGGAAAAGAAATTTGACGTAGGTAGGACCACAAGTTTGGAGGTTTTGCGCGCACAGGAAAATCTTGCCCTTGCAGAGTTTGAAGAGGCGAGGGCGATTATTGATTATGAGATATCGTTGGGAAATCTGGAGAAGGCCAAGGGTACGATCCTCGATGTTTATGATATTAAACTGGAAGAAGAATTAAAAACTTGAAAGTGGGAATCCATAGCTTGATTGTATAGGATTTTCATTTTATTCATGCGGTTTTCCGGTATCCTGTGTAATTTAAGACTTGAGCCTTGAGAACGCCGCACAAATCTAAAGGTTTGAGTTACAACAATAACTTGATGCCTCTGCAACGAAAACGACTTTTATTCGGTGTCTGATCTCAGTAATCTTTTCTTATCCAAATACCTTCCAGATAAAAATAGAAATCATGGCCAGGCCCGTCAGTATTTTTATTACCGAACCTCCCAGAAAGCCCACAAAATTTCCCAGGCCAGACTTCAATGCCCCCTTGTAACCCTTTCCACCAATAATTTCGAAGATAACGGTGCCGACAATGGGGCCCAATATTAAACCTACAGGGCCACCCATGTAAAATCCGACCCCTGTGCCTACCACTGAACCTACGAGTCCCCATCTGGTAGCGCCAAATTTCTTCGCGCCGTACACGTTTCCGAGATTTTCAAGTATAACGGAAAAAATAGTCAGCAGTGCAAATACCAGGAGCACCATCCATGTGATCTTCTCAAAATGGGTGAATATTGCATAGAAAAACGCTCCAAGCCAGATAAGCGGTATGCTGGGTATTATTGGCACCACAATTCCGGCCATTCCCATGAACATGATGATGAGTGAAACGATAAATAAAATAATTTCCCAAACTCCCATAGGTAACCTATCCTTTATAATGTTTAAATTAAGAAATGAATTTTTAAGAAAATATGGTAATATAATTCTTCCTATGAAAGTGCTTTTAGAAAAAAGTTTTTATCCGCTTTGTTTCTACTCAAGGCTGGTTCAATCGAGGACGATTGAACCAGCGAAGGCAAAGTTGCTGCCAAAGGCAGACTAATTTAATGGCAGTTTATTATAATATTTTATCATATCATGGTAGTATCTTGTGTCCAACAAAATTAGTCAAGTCTGAATGAAAATCTATGAGGAAAGAATCATGCTGTGGTCTATAATGGGAACAATTGCCGCAATTTGTACAACGGTAGGGTTTATACCACAAATAATACGTGGCATAAAGACCAGGGAATTACGTGACGTTTCGCCAGTCATGTTGACTCTTCTCCTGGTGGGGTGTAGTTTATGGCTGGCTTACGGAGTGCATTTAAAAAATCCAATCATTGCATTGGCAAATGGGTTTACCCTTTCGTTTGTCATGACTATTTTATTATTACGTATTTTGTTTAGAAGAACCCATGCTAAAAGAGAGTCTGTGAGTCTTCACCAATAGGCGATTAGCGCCTAATATCATGCTGAATCCTGATTTTCATCGGGATAAGCGTATTTCAGCATCTCCTGACAAAAAATGCTCTTCCAATTCGTTCGTGTTAGGGCTTTCCCCGAGTTCATAACAATTTTCGATGGAATTTAACATGATTTTTTAATAAAATATAAAAAAATTTGGGCGCTTGGCTCAGCGGCTAGAGCACTTGCTTCACACGCAAGGGGTCAGTGGTTCGAATCCACTAGCGCCCACCATATTTAAATCAAGGGTTTCAGGTTTATATTTACTGCGAAATATATAGACAAATTTTTTTTCATTTAATCCAGTCTGAAAGTTTGCCCGTGCTATCATTACGGAATGGTTACTCTGTATATTTGATAAATCACAAACTGTAAACCTTCTGCGTATAGTAAACGTCTGTATTATTTTGTATAATAAGGTGTGTGGAAAAGCAGAAAGGTAAAAAATGAAACTGGGCAAGTTCGAAATTTATCCAGTAACCGATGTCAGCATTTACCTCGATGGTGGGGCAGTCTTTGGGATCGTACCCCGAGTCTTGTGGGAAAAAGTTTATTCGCCTGATGATAGAAACAGGATACAATTGTCTCTCAACTGTTCCCTTGTTGTGACAGGGAGATATAATATCCTGATCGATACTGGAATTGGAACAAAGCATAATGAGAAATTTTGTCAGATTTATGGTATTGATAAAAAGCCATGTCTCCTGGAGTCCCTGTATCGATATGGTTTGGAGTCCAAAGATATTGACCTTGTCATCAATACCCACCTCCACTTCGACCACGCTGGTGGAAACACGGCCCTGAATAAATCGGGAAAGGTTGTTCCCTCATTTCCGAAGGCAAGATATTTTATCCAGAAAGGAGAAATGGAGGCCGCGGTAAATCCCAATGAAAGGACAAGGGCAAGTTACATACCCGATGACTTTTTACCCCTCGATAATCATCAGTGTCTCTCTCTTATAAAAGACGAAAGTATAGAAATTGATAAGGGGATTTCCCTTATAAGAATTGGTGGACATACCCGTAATCATCAATGTATAAAAATTGAATCAGAGGGATGTGTGGCCTTCTTCCTGGGGGATTTAGTACCCACTGCCGCCCACCTCCATTATCCTTGTATCTCCGGATACGACTTATTTCCCCTGGAAACTCTGGAAAATAAAAAGAAGGTCTTACAACAAGCATTTGAAGAACACTGGCTTCTGCTCTTCCAACATGACCCTAAAATACAAATGGGCTACCTCAAGAAGGTGGATGGGCGGTTTGAAATTGAAGAGGTAAAAACAGAATAATATTACCTTTTAGACAGTTGCCTGTGATATGGGTTGTTGCAACGCGGCTTGTGCCGCTGCAAGCCGGGCAATGGGTACCCGAAACGGCGAACAACTCACGTAGTTCATACCCACCTTATGGCAGAATAAAATTGTCTGTGGGTTTCCTCCGTGCTCACCGCAGATACCCACCTTCAAATCCGGCCGTGTACTTCTTCCTCTCTGGATTCCAATCTCCACGAGTTGTCCTGTACCTTCCTGATCCAATATCTGGAACGGGTCTTTCTCAAGGATGCCTTTTTCGATATAGTCAGGTACAAAGGAACCCACATCATCACGGCTAAAACCAAAGGTCATCTGAGTAAGATCATTGGTTCCAAAGGAAAAGAACTCGGCGTGTTTTGCAATTTTATCAGCAATCAGGGCTGCACGCGGCAACTCAATCATTGTGCCCACCATATACTCAATCTGCATACCCTTCTTCATAACGTCTTTCGCAATTCTATGGATATCGTCTTTTAATATATTAAATTCCTGTTCGGTACTGATGATGGGCAACATGATCTCCGGACACACGGTAATGCCTTTTTTCTTCACATTGCAGGCAGCCTCAATAATGGCCTGGACCTGCATCTCGTAGATTTCCGGGTATGTGACGCCCAGCCTGCAGCCACGGTGGCCCAGCATAGGATTCAACTCATGGAGCGCCGACACCTTGTCCTGCACCTCTTTCAGACTGATCTTCATCTTTTTTGCCATTTCCTTCTGGTTGTATTCTTCCTGCGGGAGAAATTCATGAAGTGGTGGATCGAGGAGTCTGATCGTAACCGGGAGTCCGTCCATAGTTGTGAATATCTGTTCAAAATCACGACGTTGCATAGGAAGCAATTTCTTGAGGGCGGATGTATACAAATTCAACGGCTCCTTGAGCTCTTTTTTGACTTGCATCAATTCCTTTTTAATCACATCCGTTTTGTTATTTGCGGCCTTTGACAGTTCCTTCTCCAGTGCGGCGATTTTTGCTTTTAAGGCCTTTACATCAGGAGCGGAAAGGATCATCTGCCGTACAGAATCAATTCTGTTTTCGCCAAAGAACATGTGTTCCGTCCTGCAGAGTCCGATACCCTCCGCGCCCAATTCCCTTGCCTTTTTTGCATCCGCCGGGGTATCCGCATTCGTTCGTACTTTAAGTTTGCGGACTTCATCTGCCCATTCCATAAGTGTGGCAAAGTCCCCACTGAGCCCGGGTTCAACGGTAGGAACCATTCCTAACATCACTTCGCCGGTGCTGCCATCAATCGAGATATATTCTCCCTTTTTTATTACTTTACCGTCCACTTTGAAAGTCTGACTTTTATAATCCACATGCAATGCGCCACATCCGGCAACACAGCATTTCCCCATCCCCCGCGCCACCACGGCCGCGTGCGAAGTCATGCCGCCACGTGTTGTCAGGATACCTTTGGCAACGTGCATGCCGCCAATGTCCTCGGGTGAAGTCTCTTTTCTTACCAGAATAACCTTCTCTTTCTTTTCAAGAGTCCATTTTTCAGCGTCCTCCGCGCTAAATACCACCTTTCCCGTGGCCGCACCCGGAGAGGCCGGAAGCCCCACAGCAATAATCTCTTTTTTTGCCTTTGGGTCAAAGGTTGGGTGTAACAGCTGATCCAGCTCGTTGGGATTAATACGGGAAATTGCAGTCTTTTTATCAATGAGCCCTTCCTTAACCATATCAACCGCAATTTTTACGGCTGCCTGGGTGGTACGTTTACCCGTCCTCGTCTGTAACATGAACAATCGATTTTCCTGGATGGTAAATTCTATATCCTGGACATCTTTAAAGTGATTCTCCAGGATATTTTTATATTTAACAAGCTGCTCGTAGACCTCCGGCATTTCTTTTTCAAGATTGGCAATTGGTTCAGGAGTACGAATTCCGGCAACGACATCTTCACCCTGGGCATTAATGAGGAATTCACCGTAGAATTTGTTTTCACCGGTTGAGGGATTTCTTGTAAAACACACACCCGTTGCGGAGTGATTTCCCATATTTCCGAACACCATAGCCTGAACGTTTACTGCCGTTCCGAGGAGGCCCTTAATTTCATACAGCTGCCGATATTTTACGGCGCGTGGATTATTCCATGAGGCAAATACCGCATCTATTGCCTTCTGGAGCTGTACTTTGGGATCGTTGGGAAAATTTTCCCTGGTCTTCTTTTTATAAACGGCTTTAAATTCCTCGACAATTTTTTTTAACTGGTCAGTGGTAAGCTCCGTATCGCTTTTTACCCGCGCCTTTTTTTTGTATTTATCAAGAATTTCTTCAAAATAGTGACGCTCCACGCCCATAACAACATCGCCGAACATGGCGATAAATCGCCGATAGGCATCCCACACGAAACGCTCGTTGCCTGTCTTTTTTATAAGCCCGTTAACGGCATCCGGAGTTAAACCAAGGTTTAAAACCGTGTCCATCATGCCCGGCATGGACGCAGCGGCGCCACTCCGGACAGATACCAGTAAGGGATTGTTTGGGTCGCCCAATTTTGCTCCCATAAGTTTTTCTAGGCGGGAAAGATTCTGTTCTATTTCTTCTGCAAGGCCTTTCGGGTATTGTTTATTATTCTTGTAATACGCATCACAAACCTCTGTAGTTATGGTAAATCCTGGGGGGACAGGGATACCCAGATTGGTCATTTCTGCAAGGTTAGCCCCCTTGCCACCGAGCAGGTGTTTCATATCAGCCCTCCCTTCGGCAGAGCCGTTGCCAAAGAAATAAACATACTTAGGCGACATCCAAAAACTCCTTTCCACAATATATAAGATGGATACACACGAAAAGCATGATTTTTGTCGTTAAAATGCAGATAAAATGGTTCTTAATGTTATCAAAAACCCATGTAACTCGCAAGGAAATTTCACTATCCAAATCCAATTGTTTTTTATGACAAAATTGGTTAATAATGATAGAATTTATCATAGATTATAAGGTATTTTTATCAGGAGGGAAAAACATGAGAAAAATAATTTCAATTCTTTTCATCACTATAATTGCCTTTGCGGGTACCAGCTATGCGTAGGACTCTAGGAGGCTAGTTGTAGAAAAATATCTTGATGCAATACGGAGCAACGGTTACGATAAGGCATATTCCTTTATCTCAAAAAAAGATACGACAATTATTAACTGGCTGGAATTTATCAAGTATGTGAAAAGACCACCCCGCCGAGGCTCACCGAAGTTATCAACCTTGCCCATAATGCCACCCGGCAGGAAATTGTAAGTACATCAGTGGGTGATAATACAGCCTTTGTAAAAATCCATTCCAGGATTCCGAATATGAGAGGAAACCCTGCGGATTACGCAGAATCCTGAAGATATAAGATACCTTTCAGGTCGTGGTGGATTGCCCATGAAAGAAAGGTTCGGGGAGTATACTTTAGTAGTAGAAGATGATGTCTGGAAGATTTCAAGGGTTAAAGGTGTTTCTTCCGACTAGACCGCAAAGATTGTCACGGATAAGGCCAAAAAAAGATCAGAAAAAAATTGACGAATTTATGAAGAAGCAGGATAAAGGCGTTTAAGTTCGGTAGTATAGAATTTTATTTTATATAAGCGGTTTGTAAAGCTAAGAACTCTTTGCTCCACATCGAAAAGTTGCCGAAGACATAAAGGACAAGTCTGTGTCTGTTAAACTCGTAAACTCGAGACAATAAGCTAACCTAACAGGGGGATCAGGATTTGTACTGTATCCGCTTTGGGTTTTCAGTATTTTGTCTCTACAATTATCAAGCAATCTGAAAATTTATTGGTGGCATAGGGACATGCTGTTGTACTGCTCTCCGGCTGGAGCCATTGATGCCCGCTCTTGCAGCGGCAAACCTTCAATCTGTTCCGGATCAACTGATCAGGCCGTGACCAGAAGTATGAAATAAACGCGTCACTGATTGCAGAAAAGGCATCCCTTTGCTCGCGTAAGTTGTTCGCTTTTTTTAATTTTTCCCCTCCTTCAAGGATGTTTTGCATCATGTCTTTTCCGGATCCCTTAGGTTCGGTTTCCATACCCTGCCTTGCCGCGTCAATGAAATTTTGAGCTACCCCGGCAAGTCCATTGCCCCCACCATTTACCAGGTAACTGTAAATATATTGATACGACAGAAGGGCTGCCCGGAAATGAATATATGTCTTCTTTTCTAAGGCAACCTTCGGAACACGTAAGTGGTCTTGTCCTTCCTGAGCAGGTAGAAAACCGGGAAAACAGAAAAACAAGGATAAGAAAAAAAGAACGCACCTCCTGAAATAATTGCTTTTTGTCATTGTCGATCACCTTTCAGCCTTATACTATCCGGTAAAAATTTTGTTTGAAGGAACAATGATTGAATCATCTATCTTAAATGAAGGATCAAATTAATCTGGTTTATATTTTCCCTTATGGTTTGGATCAGGACTTTGTCTTTTTCACAGTAATATGTCTTTTCCAGCGTATATTGTCCGTCTCGGAGTAATCTGAGCGGTGGTGGACACCGCGTGATTCCTTCCGCTTCAGGGCTGATGAAACGATCAGTCCGGAGACGAGGATCATGTTCTGCAACTCCCAGCCTGTAGGGCTGGAAAATTCCTTGTCCATCACATAGCTACCCCACATTTTGATCATTTCTTCGGCCTCAAGTAGGTGTTTTCCATCACGCTCGATCCCTGCATCCCGCCACATAAGGCTTTTCAGGGAATTCCGGATATCGTCCAGGTCCAACCAGCTAATCTTTGATAAACCCATAAATTCACGGATGGGATAGGGAACCAACCTGCGCGCACTTTTCTGGATTGACGTGCAGGCGTCTTTCCCGGCTATATAACCCGTTACCAGCCCTTCAAGAAGGGAATTGCTGCCAAGCCGGTTGGCCCCGTGCATGCCTGTACAGGCCGCTTCGCCACAGGCATAAAGCTGCCTGACCGTAGTCCTGGAAAGCCGATCGACCTTGATACCGCCAATCATATAATGGGCACTGGGACGTACAGGAATTAGGTCTCTAGCAATGTCAATCCCAAAGGATGCGCAGATCTCCCTGATCCTGGGGAAACGGGCATAAAGCCGTTCTTTGGGAATATGGCGAACATCAATATATACATTAGTATGGCCGGTCTTTTGCATCTCCTTTAAAATACTCTGGCTTACCACGTCTCTGGGTGCAAGCTCAGCCTGTGGATGATACCATGGCATAAATCGTTCCCCTTTTTTATTTCTTAATATGCCACCCTCACCCCGCACGGTCTCTGTAATGAGAAACCGTACAGCTCCGGCAATATAGAGGGTTGTGGGGTGAAATTGCACAAATTCCATATCCTGAAGGACGGCGCCGGCGCGGTAGGCCATTGCCAGTCCATCCCCGGTAGCCACATCTGGATTGGTCGTCTCCCGGTAGACCTGTCCGCATCCCCCTGTGGCCAGAATCGTTCGCCTTGCCCAGATTAGCATGTATCCTTTCTTTGCATGCCAGGCGATCATGCCGTGACAAATACCGTCCCGGGTAACAAGGTCTATTGTAAAGGTATGCTCAAACACTTTGATATTTTTTTTCCCTTTTATAGTACGGATAAGAGTTTGCTCTATTTCCTTGCCTGTGGAATCACCTTTGGCGCGAATGATACGGGGAAAATGGTGCCCTCCTTCCTGCGTGAATACCAGATGGTCATCCTCTCTGTCAAATACCGCACCCCATTCAATCAGTTCTTTTACACGTTCGGGACCTTCGCTGATAATGGTCTTGACCATGCGTGTATCACATAAACCCTGACCTGCATCAAGGGTATCTTTTATATGCATGGCTACGGCATCCTTTTCGGATAAAACCACTGCAATTCCGCCCTGGGCATAGACAGTGTTGTTCTCGTCGATCTTATCTTTGGTAACAACCAGTACTGAACAATGTCTTGAGGCCTCTATGGCGGCGCTGAGTCCTGCCACTCCGCTTCCAACGATCAGGATATCGGTAAAGACATGTGAAGTTGTGTGACTGTCAAAGGAAACGAGATATCTTTTCGGTTCTGCGCGTTTTTTCATGAAAGGATTTTATCGTGTCTCTGCGGTAGAAATTTCTTTTTAAAATTCCTCATACCCCTTGAATCTTGTATTTCCTGGGGTCTGTGGCTTTGATAATGGCTGAAACGGAATGCTGGTTGAATCCTTTGAATCCCTGAGTTCTCTGGATATTTTCCAGGTGTCCGCCTACTGCGCCAGTTTTGAGGAACGTCTCATACTGTACTCTGGTTATTGAGCCTTTTTCCAATAGACTGTCCAGCCGTTCTTTGTCCACATGCCATGTTTCCCCTTCGGTGAATGCCTGTTTTAAAAATTCAAAATAAGAGAATGGGTTCATTGTATTGATGTTCGATTGTTTCAGGTCGGCCCGCAATTTTTCAAAATCGAATCGTGCCGCAAGGTGGTGGAGTCCGGCCTGCAGGACGCTTTCTCCATGAAGTTCTACCCATAGCCCCACAGTTCCCATATGTGTGGTTTGTTTCAGACCCTGTCTGGTGAAATTTACATCCCTTTCTTCTTTTAAGAGATCGACATCAGCAAATAGTACGATATTGCATTCCGGATGTTCAAGTACCTGGGCGCCCCAGCCTGCTTCCTCTCCGGCAAAAAACTGCTCGCGGCGGATAAGTCCGAGTGTTTCAAAGATTCTTATCAGTTTAGTAAAATTTTCTCGTGACGAACGGTACGTGTAGTGGTCGTGGTTTCCCCATCCCAGCCCTAACCTGTCCTGCCTGGCTTTTTGTATCTGACCTGCCCGGTTTCTCCTTTCCCAGTATATCCGTTCAGCCCTGAAAAAGGCGTCTGTTACCCGTGCGGGTGATAATTTTTTGCATGTATCTTCCATGAGTTTCTGTGTGGCATCCATGCCTTCCTCAAGGCTTTTGAAATACCGCTGTCTGCGCATAAATCTTTCCATTGTTTGCCGGTATTCCCATGTATCTTCGGTCATCTTTTCAGATACACAGAAGCCGTTATACCCTCTCCTTTCCACAGCAGAGAGGATATAAGTATCCTGAGCGGAAATAATGGCCTTCCTGTATGGCCCGTAGATACCGCCTTCTATTGACAAGCCCATTCCAATCACCTGAATAAAGTGGTCCAACCTCTCCGGCTTGAGTACGACTTCAGTAAATTTTTTTTGGCCGAGCAAAACAGGGAAGAAGGTGCCCCCCGGATGCACAAAGACTCTCATGCCAGTTGGAGCTTCAAGGTGGCTCATTTCCTGAAACCCGGCCTCCTTAAGGGTTTTCGCACTTACAATATTCTCAGGCAACACAACATGGTCAATCCAATCAAAAAACCGTGTTGAGGTCTCCTGATCCATCCTGGAAGAAAGTTTATGGGCAAAACTATTATTTTTCAGGAATGTGTTGATGTGTTGTACAAAGAGGCTCTCGGCCTGGGGATAAAGTCCCCAGTCGAATTTTTGTATAGTCCTATCGTCTGTTGGTCTCATGGAAAATCTTACTATCAGACACGGATGAACAAAGATTTTCAGGATTAAAAAAACAAAATCCTGTTCTCATTAGATTAGATTGGATTTTAAAAGATAAAGTCCAAACGACTTTTTTTGTATGGGTGCATCAATACCTACTTTAAATCCCTTCCAGTGAGGGAATTTAGGGGATGGATTAATGATTACCTCACAAAACCACACAACCCAAAGTTTGAAATCCTTATAGAAACAGCTACCTTGCTTTTGCATTCCGTTTGAAAAGGTCTTTGACCTTCTTAAACCCCGGAAGTGATTTTTTAATGATTTCCTTTTTCACACAAAAGGCGATCCTGATGTATCCACTCCTTCCGAAACTCTTCCCCGGAAGCACCAAGATTCCCTCTCTCGCCAGTTCTTGAGCAAACACGATATCATCTCCAGGAGTTTCCGGGAAGATATAATAAGCCCCCATTGGTCTTTTAAATGAGTAACCAAAATCCTGCAGGGCATTACAAAACATATCCCTTCTTTCCTGATATTCCGCCCTGTCAACACAAATACCCTGAAGATTTGTAACAACGTGTTGCATAAGGACAGGGGCGCTCAGATACCCGAGAACTCGATTCGCAAAGGTCAGGGCATCCATAAGTTCCCCGGAATTTTTCATTGCAGGGTGAACTGCTGTATACCCTATCCTTTCTCCCGGAATAGAAAGCGGTTTGGAGTACGAGGCCGCAAAAATTGTGGTTGAATAGATGCTAAAAATATCAGGAACCTTGTTGCCATCGTAGACGATGTCCTGATACGCAGCATCATAAATCAAAAAAATATCTTTTCCAAACTGTCGGTTTTTCTCGTTCAGAAGCCTTGCAAGAGATTGCAAACTTTCATCGGAATAAATCATCCCGGACGGGTTATTCGGCGAGTTTATGATAATTGCCTTCGTGCGGGGCGTAATCTTTGCAGCGACATTATCAATGTTTAAAGTAAAATCTGTATCTGTTTCAGCCAGGCAACAAACTCCTCCGTGGTTATCAATATAATAGGGATATTCCAGATAGAGAGGTGACAAAACAATTACTTCATCGCCTGGATTCAAAATTGCTTTCAAGATAATATTTAATGCACCAGCACCACCAGCGGTCATAATTACATGCTGCGCTGTGAAAGGCAGTCCTCGTTCTTTTGACAGTGTTTTCGCTATTGCCTCGCGCGTCTGACTATGTCCTGCTAAAGCTGAATAGCCATGCATCCCCGGAAAGGGATTATTTGCAACCTTCTTTAATTCCTCAACAAATTCTAAAGGAGGTTCTACCTTCGGGTTTCCCAGTCTAAAGTCATACACTTCCTTCTCTTCGGAAACAATTTGAGCACGATCTTCAAAGATCTTCACAATCCAGGAGGATGCGGCTATTCCTTCCTTTACCTTAGCGGATATTGACATACAATGCCTTTCCGTTCTTTTGATTTCTGCCTGAGATTCTTATTCGGGGAAGCCAGATTTACTAAATAGGGGACATGGGCAACTACTTCTTTGACGGGACTGTCCTGCCAGGCGGACTTGAATTTGAGAACGGCGTCTATCGATAACTCGGACACATCCCATCTGCGGGATAAAGTTACATAGACTTGAATGCATTCACCCCCCCCATTTCCTGGTCCACAAAAATCCTTTCGGTAATCCGCCTATTGTTGAATAGTATATCCTAGCATAGCTGGTGTCATTATAGGATAACATATGCCATCTTTCCAATGAAAATGTTATAGACTTTCAAAAGGCTTTTTTTTAGCATTTGAATATATAGCAAATTTTTGGATGGTAGATTATGAACCAACTATTCCTATGCCTTGTCTTTGTCTTTTTGTTCCAGGCCTTTTCAGACCCGGGGAGTGTCTGCAGGGGAACACCCCTTCTTGGGCTAACCCCTGTGGTTAAGGAAGAGGGAACCAGACGACCATCCCGGGCGACCAGTACAGAGACATGTAAGCCTACACCGCCTGATGTATTGGGGCCATTTTACACGCCTGATGCCCCGGAACGAACCAGTGTTGGCAAAGGCCATGTCCTGAGTGGTGTTGTCAGGTCAAGTGCAGACTGTTTACCCATTACAGGTGCACGGATCGAGTGCTGGCTGGCAGGCCCGGATGGTAAATACGACGATGATCATCGCGCGACTATGTTCTCTGATAAAGATGGTGGTTATAAATTTGAAAGCAATTTTCCACCACCGTACATGGGAAGACCATCACATATCCACGTGAAAATCACGGCCAAAGGCTTTCGGACGCTGATTACGCAATATTATCCTGCTAAGGGTCAGACTGAAGGCAAATTCGATTTAGTACTACTGCCTGAATATTGAAGACCAGGCAATATTTAAAAGCAAAAGTGTATTAAGTATCAATTTTTAAAAAACTTCCTTTTTCGCAAGTTTTTAAATATTCTCCAAAAATGCATAGAGAGAACTTCCAGCCTGCTGGCAAACTATTTCATATAGATAAGGAATTTCTTTGCAAGCATGCAGGGATGATATGACATCTTTGCCCTCCTAAGACCTTCTATACCCCAATCCTCACCGGCATTGATGTAGTCAATGCAAGAAAAATCACTGGCACAGAATTGCTGGTAGATAAACTGGGGCATACCATGAAAGCTATTGTTGGTTTTTTCTATGAGGACGGAAGCAGTATCGTGGGTGATTTTTTCACCCAGCGTAATGCCCTCAATCCTACCATTGATTGTAATGATTGCTCCGGTCAGTCCCAATTCTTCAGAAAAAATGATTGCACACTTAGCAGCCTCTGCTTCGTGGATAAGGCTGCAGTGATAATGGTTCTCACTATGGTTTGAAAGATTCGATTCCTGGATTTTTTCCTTTTTCCATTGATCAACCATAAGAAGGGCATCAGCGATATGTCTGGGACAGAATTTTTCAAAGGAAGCGTTGTAATGCCTTTTAAAAAAATTTATTTCGTTTCTCTTCTTTTCGTATTTTCTGCCGGCGAGTTTTATGAGGTCGGATGTTTTGTAAATGTAATCGGGATAGCTTTCAACAATGCGATAGAGACTATTGTCAAAAAATTTCAGGAAGTCTTCATAGACGTAATTGATATACGATTCAAAACTGCTGGAATCGTTGATTTCTTTCATCAGGGAAAAACATTCACTAAGGGTATTTTGAATGTTGTTTTTCCCTAGAGGTGGGAGCATCATACTCATGCCCCTGGAAGTAACTCCGAAGAGGCAGAAATTATTATCAATCAGCTTCCATAGTAAGTCTATCGAGCCCTTCCATATAAAGTTGTTTGCAAAAGAATAATCGCACAAATTTACATTTTCTTCTCTTACATATTTGTCAAAAAGTCTTTTATCTTCAATTTTTAATCGGTTTAAACCATAAAGTTTGCATTTTTCTTCAATACTGATAGGACATTCTATTGTTTTCGAGAAACTGGTATTGATCAGTTGTAAAATGGTTTCTCTCCTGATGCGGTATTGCACCGGACCTGCCCACACGACGGAGGTTCGAGGTCTAGCGCAAACCATTGTAGAATTGTGGCAGACATCCCCTGTGGATGCCTGAACCAGTGGTTGTTGATTTGCATAGAGTTAATTTTCGGTCTTAAATGCCCGAATATTTTTGCCCTGCTTTTCATAAACATTGCCCTATGATGACAGTGTATAAATTACGGTGAATTATACAAAACACATATAGATTTTCAAGGGATAATTGCGATATATATGAAAATATTTGTGCACTTTTGCGGAAGCTGAGGACTAACCAAAAGTGATGGAAGGAGGGAGGACAATGTATTAAATAACAGTGTATGATGGTATGACACAGCCTTTGGGTACGATGACTATGTAATCACGAATTATGTAATTTTCTGCGTCTAGCTGTTCAAGTTTCTTTGCGTTTTCTATGGTCACGTTTTTACCAATATGTACATTCTTGTCAATAATAGCCCCCGTTATGCGGGAACTATCACCAATTCCTATATCCGGTATCTTTTTAAACCGATTTGCCCTGATATTCGATTCCGATTCGTAGTAATCTGCACCCATAATAATAGAGTTTTGAATAAGCGTGTTTTTACCAATAATACTTCTGATTCCAATTACAGAATTATGTATTTCTGCATTAGTGTTGATAATACAACCATCAGATATAATGGATTGTGTTATCTTGCAGGCGTTAATGATCGACCCTGGCAGGAAAAGAGGGTTGGTATAGATCGGTGCCTTTTCATCATATAAATCGAAGCTAGGGGTAGGGGATACCAGTTTCAGGTTAGCTTCATAAAATGCTTTTATGGTTCCAATATCCTCCCAGTAACCATCAAAGAAATAAGCAAATACACGTCGTTTTTTTATAATTTCCGGGATGATTTCCTTACCAAAGTCTGTCTTTTTTGTTTCTTTCAGTACGTCTCTCAACACATCAAGATTGAATAGGTAAATACCCATTGAGGCCAGAAGGGTGCGTCCCCTTGCACTCACACCATGCCTATCAAAAACGGATGCGCTAAGCGAAAGGGAATCGATAATCTTTTCATCTTTTGGTTTTTCAAAGAAATCG
The DNA here is from genome assembly GCA_040048245.1 of Candidatus Brocadia sp. Lineage (GTDB taxonomy): Bacteria > Planctomycetota > Brocadiia > Brocadiales > Brocadiaceae > Brocadia. The sequence continues at coordinate 119,731 of JABRVT010000055.1, read as the reverse complement.
ATAACACGGCTTTGTTCGTCTATCTTCAAGATACCTAAATGGGGAGCATCTTTTCTTTCTGCGGGAATTACTGAGATAGTTACTTCAGCCCCGGTTCTAATATGATCTTTGATGAGCTGTTGATAGTTCATTCTATAAAGTTGGTCACCCGACAGTATCAACACGAATTCAATATTGGGCTGATTTAAAAAACGAAGGTTTTGCCGAACGGCATCCGCGGTGCCCTGATACCAGTCCATGCTTTCTATGGTCTGGGTTGCGGCCAAGATTTCAATAAAACCTCTGGAAAAGTTATCGAATTTATACGCCCTTGTGATATGTCTGTGAAGGGATGCAGAATTAAATTGTGTGAGTACGTATATCTTATTCAGATCGGAATTCAGACAATTGCTGATAGGAATATCGATAAGCCTGTATTTCCCAGCAAGCGGGACGGCAGGTTTCGACCGTTCTTTTGTTAAGGGATAGAGCCTTGTTCCACGCCCTCCTCCCAAAATTACTGAGATAACATTATCCATTTTCTGGCCTGTATAAAGATGTCCTTTGACGGCAAACCCCATGACCTATACACAATTAACAAAAATAGTTTAACAAAAAATCTTACTTATTCAAGTCTTTATACTGTAAGATTTATTTATGCCTTTTAATTCTTGCAATTATCAACTCGTTTTGATAGGATTCCACAAAGCTTTTGGTCAAATATATTTGAAACAATTGTCATTCTGAAAAGAGGTACGAATATTCAAAAAAATTTTCTGAATGCGGTTAATCCGGGTGAAGTGTTTGCGTTTTTTATCGTGGGATTAGTAATAGGCAGTTTTTTGAATGTCTGTATCTGCAGGATTCCCAAAAAAAAATCACTGGTATTGCCCCGTTCTTCTTGTCAGGATTGCCAGACACTCATCCGGTGGTATGATAATATACCCATATTCAGCTATCTACTGTTGCGGGGACGTTGCAGATACTGCAAGGCGAAAATATCGGTACGTTATCTGTTTGTAGAGTTGCTGACAGGGTTTGTGTTTGCACATCTTTATATATTTGTTCAATACAGACATGAATCGCCATGTATCTTTGCAGGATATGCAGTTCTTTCTTGCGCCCTGATTGTATCGACCTTTGTGGATATTGAGTTGTTTATCATCCCCAATGAGGTTACCTTTGTTGGTATTCCGCTTGCCTTTGTTCTTAGCGTGTTGTGTCCTGGTTTGCATAATGAACAACAGACACTGAGAAATTTTTCACTGGTTGGTATCAGCCGGCTGGATACGGCGATTGCATCCGTATTGGGTATGATTGTGGGCGGGGGGCTGATATTTCTCTGCGGTATTTTAGGGAAATGGATATTCAGGAAGGAAGCCATGGGTTTTGGCGATGTGAAACTCATGGGTATGGCTGGGGGTATTGTAGGCTGGAAACTGGCTGTGGCAATATTTTTTGTCGCCCCTTTTTTTGGACTCTTTATGGGCATCCCTGCATTACTATTTAAAAAAACCCATTTGATTCCTTACGGACCATTTTTATCACTGGCAACCTTGGTGTGTATCTTCTTCCAGGATTATTTTATAGGAATTATTGATGTATATATTCAGCTCTTTATCGTGTTATTTACAGGATTCCATTCATAACCTAACATAAAAATATCCGATTCTTTTATAGGTAAATTTCTTATTGTGAAAGGAGTGTATAAAATTATGAGAACAGGATGTGGCGTGGTGCGTAATTTGTGCCTGATTGGGATGGCAGGGATGTTAGCCGTAAGCACCGGTTGTGCTGAGCTGAAAAGGCTGAGGCAGGAAAATCAGCAGTTAAATGAAGATGTAACACGCCTGCAGCAGGAGAATGCAGAACTATCGTCGAAGGCAAACCGGTATGAAAGCGAGCTGAGTAGGCTTGAAAATTCAAGAAGAGAACTCGAAGCCAAATTAAAAGGTACCGGTGCAACCGTAAGGATAAAAAATGGGGCAGTTTCTGTATTACTCCCTGGCGCTGTATTGTTTGATCCAGGACAGACGACACTACGTCCTCAATCGAAGGCGACACTCAAGAAGATTGCCGGTATACTGAAGACTGAGGCATCTGCCGAAATGGTAAGAATCGAAGGACATACCGATAATGATCCTATTGTAAAACAAAAAGACAAGTACAAATCAAACTGGGAACTATCTGCAGCTCGTGCCGCTGCAGTGCTCCATTATATGGTAGAAGAATGCGGGATTTCTCCAACAAGGGTTTATATTGCCGGATTTGGGCAATACCAACCCATAGCGGATAACAAATCAAAAACCGGCAAGGCAAAAAACCGTCGTGTGGAGTTTGTGATAGTACCGAGAGGGGGTGGGGGTTAGAAATTGATATGATTGCGATCGTTGATTATGGGATGGGGAACCTTCGCAGTGTAGAAAAGGCTTTTGAACGGTTTGGTTTTGATGTTAGGGTTACTGACAATCCCGGGGAATTTAAAGATGCAGATAAACTGGTGCTTCCAGGCGTTGGGGCGTTCCGGGATGCCATGGATGGTCTCAGACAGAGGGGGTTGATGGAGCCAGTTGTGGATTGGATCCGTTCGGGCAAGCCATTTCTTGGAATATGTCTTGGGTTGCAGTTGCTGTTTTCTAAAGGCTACGAGGATGGTGAGCATGAAGGTTTAAATATTATCCCAGGCAAGGTTATCCGATTTCAATTTTCTGAAGGTAAGACAAACGGAAAGCTGAAAATCCCCCACATGGGATGGAACCAGATCAGTTTCCGGAAGGGGGATATCCCCATCCTGAAAAATGTGCCTTATAACGCATATATGTATTTTGTACATTCCTATTATGTCTGCCCGGAGGATGAAAGTGTTATTGCTACAGAGACAGAGTATGGTATACGTTTTACCTCCATGATCTGGCACAGAAACATCTTTGCAACACAGTTTCACCCTGAAAAAAGCCAGGAGTACGGGCTCACAATACTCAGGAATTTTGGTAATTTGTAAGCTTTTATACATGCAACTCGGAATTTAGGGTCAGAGAGTAAGAATTTATTTTATTGTGAATTAAATCTATTTTGCTCCCTGTCTATTCAGGCATATATGATCATTATCCCAGCAATCGATCTTAAGGATGGTAAATGTGTACGGTTAACTCAAGGCAAGAAGGACGCAGAGACTGTGTTCTCTGAAGACCCTGTCGATGTAGCTAAATCATGGCAGGATCAGGGGGCTGATTACCTCCACGTGGTTGACCTGGACGGGGCATTTGAAGGTACACCAAAGAATCTCACCGTTGTTGAACAAATTATCAGGCGGATAAAAATCCCTATTGAATTTGGTGGGGGGTTAAGGACGACACAGTCCATCAAAACACTGCTCGATTTAGGTGCGGATCGTGTGGTAGTAGGGACAAAGGCCATCGATTCGCCGTCGTGGGTTAATGAACTCTGTTCAACATTTCCAGGACGTATTGCAGTTGGAATTGATGCAAAGGATGGCAAGGTGGCCGTGAAAGGCTGGACTTCCCTGTGTGAATGGACGGCAGTAGCATTTGCCAGGGAAATAGAGAAGGTTTCACCGTGTGCCTTAATCTTCACAGATATCTCAAAGGACGGTATGCTGCAGGGTCCGAACATTGCGAGTTTAAAAGAACTCCTGATGGCGGTAAAAACCCCGGTTATTGCATCCGGTGGTATCTCATCACTGAAAGATATCGAGGCACTCAATCAGTTACCCATTGCGGGCATGATTATTGGAAAGGCACTATACACAGGTCATATTAAATTTTCAGAGGCAAAGCAACTATGTAATTCACTATGCGGTAAAAAGTAAAATATACAGTTCCAAACACTTGTGCTGGAGGTAATCGATGATTCCGTATGAAACAAAAGACATTCGGACCATTGTACTCTTGGGACACGGTGCTTCAGGGAAGACTTCGCTGGTGGAATCCATGCTTTTTAAGGCCGGGGCAACCACACGCCTCGGTAATGTTGAGAACGGTACCTCGGTTGCAGATTACGACCCCGATGCAAAAGAGAAAAGACATTCAATAGACTCTTCCATACTGCATTGCAACTGGAAGAGACGTGAAATCAATATTATTGATACCCCCGGTTACCCTGATTTTATCCGGGACACTATCTCCTCTCTTGTCGCTGCAGAAACGGCCCTCATTATCATATCAGCTACGGATGGCATTCAAGTCAATACCAGAAAATTCTGGAACCTGGCCTGTCAAAATGGACTTGGCAAGATGATTGTTGTAACGAAGATAGATGGTGAAAATGTCGATTATCTGGCCTTGCTTGAATCTGTCAAGAATACATTTGGAAATATGTGTGTCCCGTTCGTCCTGCCTGTCGGGACCGGACATGATTTTCACGGGGTTGCTAACCTGCTTGAATTATCCAATCCTTTGCCAGAGGGGGTTATCGGTGATGCCCATGCTGCACACCATGCCTTAATCGAAGCCGTTGTTTCTGCCGATGATGCATTGATGGAAAAATATCTCGATGGGAAAGAGATCGAGCAAAGTGTCCTGCAGTCATGTTTCGTGAAGGCCGTTGCGGGCGGTAATGTCGTACCTATCCTTTGCTGTTCCAACAAAAAGGTCTCAGGGATTGAAGATATACTGGATGCAATTGCAAACTTTTCGCCATCTCCGTTGGAGGGACGCAAGAGGACTGCTATCGATTTGCATAAGAATCAGGAAATCACCCTAGAAACCTCAAAAAATGCCCCTTTTAGCGCCCATGTGTTTAAATCAGTAATTGACCCATTTGTGGGGAAATTAAGTTATTTTAGAGTCATCTCCGGCAAGCTGGATGGTGAAATGACATTTTATAACGTGACGAGTAAAAAGACCGATAAGGTTGGACACATTTACCGGGTCTTTGGAAAGGAGCAACTGCCAGTTTCAAGAGCCATTCCCGGGGATATTATCGCTGTGTCCAAACTGGAGGATTTGCATATCTCCGATACCATCTGCGACCCAAAACATCCGGTAAAATTCCCGGAAATCACGTTTCCGATCCCGATGTCCTCCCTTGCCGTCATACCCACAAGCAAAGGCGCCGAGAAAAAGATCAGCGAATGCCTTCACAAACTCACCGAGGAGGACAAAACCTTCAGGGTATCCCATGATACATTGACCAACGAGTTAGTTATCACTGGCATGAGCGCACTTCATTTACAGGTAATGATCAGCCGATTAAAACGGCGTTTCGGGATTGAGGTAGAGACCCACACCCCAAAGATCCCTTACAAGGAAACTATTACAGCCAGGGCGCAGGCACAGTATAAGCACAAGAAACAGTCGGGTGGACACGGGCAGTACGGGGAGGTACATATCAAGATTGAACCGCTACCGAGGGGAACCGGATTTGAGTTTGTTGATGAGATAGTCGGCGGTGTCATCCCCCGACAATACATCCCTGCCGTTGAAAAGGGAATTCGTGAGGTTCTTGATAGGGGGATCTTAATTGGGCATCCTATTGTTGACGTTCGGGTACGGTTGTTCCACGGCTCTTATCATGAGGTGGACTCTTCCGAGGCGGCTTTCAAGATAGCGGCCTCGCATGCCTTTCTGGATGCCTTCAACCATGCGAAGCCTGTGCTACTTGAGCCTATTGTGAATATCGAGGTTGCCATCCCGGCAAAATTTATGGGCGAGATCACTGGAAATCTCTCCAGTCATCGGGGACACATTAAAGGTATGGATTCTCTGGAGGAATTGCAGGTTGTGCGGGCTGCCATCCCCATGGCATCCATAGCTAATTATGAAACAGAACTGAAATCCATGACGGGCGGGCAAGGTTCGTTTACCATAGAATTTTCACACTACGACATCGTACCAGCCCACCTCATGCAGTCCATTATTGCCCAGGCGCATGCAGCCCATACAAGATAAGCATAGATTATTTGTATTGTTCACCACAAAAAATACAATTACCTGATACAATCAAAAATCGACTGAACGATACATAGTGGGTTTTACAGGGAATATTAAAATTACGATTATTGAACATCAGGAATTGTGCGCACTGGCATCATTAAATGGTTGGATTAAAAGAGGAAGATGATATAATTATAAAGAAATTTTAACTTTTAAGAGTTATTTTTTCCCACTTTATACAGGATGCAGGAAAATATTTCATGACAAAAATATATATGGACAATGCATCGGGCACGCCCATACACCCGATTGTAATAGAGGCTATGATGCCATTTCTGAAAGAGGGTTTTGGCAATCCCTCGAACCTCCATCAATTCGGAAGGATTACGAGTGATGCCATACAGGCAGCACGGAGACAAGTGGCTGATCTTATTAATGCAAAACCGAATGAAATTATATTTACATCGAGCGGTACAGAGGCCAATAATTTTGCCCTGAAAGGCCTTTTAGCAGCATATAAAAAGAAAGGAAACCACGTCATTACCTCACAAATTGAACATTTTTCAGTGCTTAATCCACTGAAATCATTAGAAAAGTCCGGATATGAAGTCACCTATTTACCTGTGGATAAATATGGAATGGTGAATCCCGATGATATGAAAAAGGCTATAAAAAGGACAACATCGTTAGTGTCCATTATGTATGCCAACGGGGAGATCGGAACTATCGAGCCAATAAAAGAAATCGGGATTATTGCAAAGGAAAAGGGCATCCTGTTTCATACAGATGCCGTTGCCGCTGCAGGAAACATACCCATTGATGTCTCTGACATCCACGTCGATGCGCTGAGCATGTCAGCCAATCAATTTTACGGTCCGTCCGGAATTGGAGCACTTTATTTAAGGGAAGGGGTGCGAATACTCCCTTTCATGGAGGGCGGTGTGCAGGAGGGCGGCCGGCGGGCGGGAACGGAAAATATTATCGGCATTGTGGGCATGGGGAAGGCTGCCGAATTGGCAAAGTCAGAAATAACCCGCCGCATGAATATAGTTCAAAATATGAGGGATCAGTTAAGAGATGGTATAGCAAAAAATATAAATCACGTGTATATCAATGGGCATCCAACGAACCGTCTGCCGGGGAACCTCAGTTTGTGCATAGAGTATATTGAAGGCGAATCGGTTTTGTTATTCCTGGATATGCAGGGAATAGCCATCTCCAGCGGATCTGCCTGTACTTCACGGTCACTAAAGGCGTCTCACGTTATTATGGCCACGGGTGTTGATGCTGCGCTTGCACAGGGAACGGTGTTATTCAGTTTAGGAATTGATAATTCTGATGACGATGTGAAATACGTCCTGGAAAAACTGCCGCCCATTGTTGACCGTTTGAGGCAGATGTCCCCCTTGTATAGCCAAAAGAAATAAAATCTTCATGGTCAGGAGTAATGAGGAGTAAGTTTATTATGATACCTATTACAATGGAAAAGAAAGGTATACCTATGAAGATTATCTGAAAACCCCGGATGATAAGAGGTATGAACTTATCGACGGAAAATTGATCATCGCACCCTCGCCAGTTCTAGGGCATCAATTGATCTCTGTTGAATTTTTATTCAGGCTTAAAAAGTTTGCTACAGAAAACAATATTGGCAAGGTGTTGCATTCGCCTTGTGACTTATACCTTAACAACTAAAATGTAGTGCAGCCCGATATACTGTTCGTTTCTCAGGATAGATTGGGTATTATAGGTAGAAAAAAATATACAGGGTGCACCTGATCTTGTAATAGAAATAACTTCAGAAAATAGTGTTTACAGGGATATGGTGCAGAAGAAGCTTTATGCCCGATCTGGTGTTAAAGAATACTGGATAGTGATTCCGGAAGAGAAAGAAATAGAAGTTCATATCCTTGAGTCACCTTCTCTGAGGTTTGAAAATAAAATTAAGAGAGATATTTTGAGATAAGGAGTTTTCTATGCAATATAGCGTAAAAGTCATGGACCATTTTGCAAATCCGCGTAATGTTGGAGAGTTTCCTGATGCCGATGGTGTGGGTGAGGTTGGAAACCCTGCCTGCGGCGATATTATGAAGATGTTCATCAAGGTCAGAGACAATGTAATCACTGACGTAAAATTCAAAACCTTTGGTTGCGGAGCAGCAATAGCTACCAGCAGTATTTCAACGGAAATGATTAAGGGGAAAACCATAGACGAGGCGTTGAAACTTACCAATAAAGCAGTGGCGGAGGCGCTGGGTGGGCTGCCACCCGCAAAGATGCATTGTTCGGTGCTTGCCGAAGAGGCCATTGAAGCAGCCATTGATGATTACCTCAAAAAGACGACCGGCAAAGGCCTTGAGAAAAAGAAGGCGCGTAACCACGATGAACATCATGAGCATTAAAAATATAAGGAATTTCAAAGCTACGGTTGTAGGGTGACGAGCCTCGTCGCTCTACACCTAGGAAGCTACCGAAGGCCTAATTTATGTTTATCAGGGAATTGAATAACAATTTACATAGATTTGAATTAGAACTAAAACCGAAAATTTTATTATGAAAGCGGATGAAACGCTGGATTGTTACGGGCTTATGTGCCCTATGCCTATCTTTAAAACGGCAACTAAGATAAAAGAAGTTGAGATAGGTAAGGTACTTGAGGTTATTGCAACTGATGAGGGTATTAAAAAGGACATTGTTTCCTGGTGCAATACCACAGGGAATAAGCTCCTGGACATCAAAGAAGAGGATGAGGAAATTCACGTTTTCATCAGAAGACTAAGGTAATGACTACCCTGGATAGCCCTGCAAATAAAAGTGCTGAAGGCTGATAACTGTCAGCCTTCAGCTAGTTGAGTTGTTGCCTTATTGTTTTTCTTCTTTTCCCTTCTCAATACTTTTCCGAATCAAATTACGCAGGATAAAGCTGCGTTCTGCACCGCCCAGGAGTCTTTTCAGATTTTCGTACAGGGTTGGATCTGCAATCAGGGCGCCGATAGTACCTTCTCCGCTGGCAATTTTTCCGGCAATCTCATCCAGAGACCCTATAGTTTTAACCAGATTCCCCATGAATTGTCTGCCTCCCGGGTCATACATAAGGGAATAGAGCAACCCGTCGCCTTTCTGGAAGGTGTTAACGCTTTCCTTCAGGGACGCCAAAACATTGTTCAATGATTCTGCAAAACCGCCTTCGTCAAGCTTTTTCATAATCTTTGAAAAGGATTCCATAGTGCTAATCCCATTTGCAATGGCTGTGGTATAGTCAATCGGTTCTACACTTTTTATCGAATCTCCATCCTCTACTACAGGCTCAAGACATGCACCGGATGAAATCTCCACGTAAGAATCTCCTGTCACATAGCTCAACCACTTAATAGTGGCAACGGAATCGCGGGTAATATTCTTCTGAACTGATTTATCTATCCTGAGCAACACATCAATTCCTGTACATGGCAATTCATTAGACAGAACAATGTCCTTTACCTGCCCTATCCCAACACCCATAAACCGTACCGGTGCGCCTTGTTTCAATCCGTATACATTTAGAAACTTTGTTTTTAAGATAATCTGAGGCGCAAAGTAACCTTTCTGTGTGCCCAAAATAAATATCATGGCGGCAAAGCCAGCCAGAGTTATCAGCGTAAAAAGCCCTGCCCGTAATTCAGCAAACTGTTCCTTTGTCATAAAAGCCCCCTTTACTCACAAATAGCACCACTGACAAAATCTTTTACAGCCTGTATATTAGAGGTAACAAGTTCTTCCCATGTACCAACGGTAACGATTTTTCCATCATGAAGCATAGCAATTCTATCTGAAACGGTTTTTACGCAGTGCAGGTCATGCGTCACAACGATTGTGGTAACCCCCAGCTTCTTCTGCAATTCAATAATCAACTCATTTATGCGTTGGGCTGTCATCGGATCCAGACCCGTTGTGGGTTCATCGTACAAGATAATATCAGGTTCTGTGGCAATAGCCCTTGCCAGTCCGACTCGCTTTTTCATCCCTCCGCTTAATTCTGCCGGCATCTTGTTTTCAATACCACTCAGTCCGACAAGCTGTAATTTTTCAGCTACCCGTTCCTGAATTTCCTTTTCGGTAAGCCGAAGATGTTCCCGGAGCGGATAAGCGATATTTTCAAATACCGTAAGTGAATCAAAGAGGGCTGCACCCTGAAACAACATCCCTACGCGTTCCCGCAGTTTAATTAATTCGTCTTCCTTCATCATGGTCACATTTTTACCAAAGACCATAATGTTCCCCTTATCAGGCTTCATAAGCCCGATTAATTCTTTGAGGAGGACGCTTTTCCCTGAACCACTCCCACCCAAAAGGGACATAATTTCACCCTTCAGGATTGACAGGTTTATCCCGTTATGGACAAGAAGGCCGTTAAAGGATTTGTAAACATCTTTAAATTCAATAATTACCTGGGACATTAAAATACAATCAGAAACAATTTTGTCAGGAAGAAATCTGCAATCAGGATCAGGATCGATATAGTTACTACAGTAATCGTAGTAGAGCGTCCTACACCGGTTGTGCCACCGGTAGTTCTTAAACCAAAGTAACAACCAAGTACAGCAATCAGCATCCCAAAAAACACTGTCTTCCCGATACCACTTAACAAATCTGAAATCTTTACCGTTGTTAAAACAGAATCGATGTAGAAAGCGCGGTCTATCTCAAGCTCAAACAATGCTATAATCATACCTCCAAATATTCCAACAATATCTGCTGTCACTGTAAGCAATGGCAATGTAATCATTGCAGCGAGGATCTTTGGCGTCACCAGTTTTTTTACAGGACTCGCTCCCAGGGCGCGCATGGCGTCGATCTGTTCCGTTACCTGCATGGAACCAATCTCAGCTGCAATACCAGACCCAACCCTTGCGCCAACCATTATTGACGCCATGACAGGACCTAATTCCCTGACAATGGACAAGGCAACTACACTGCCAACGTATATCTCCGCGCCATACATGCTTAAACCATAAATCGTCTGAAGGGCCATTACCATTCCCGTAAACAGGGCAATGAGATCGACAAGCAAAAGTGACCCTGCCCCAAAATTGTCTATTTCCCGCAGTACCAGCTTCAGGTTGAACGGTGGTACAAAAATTCCCACAAATCCCTTGATTGCCAGCAAGGTCGCCTGTCCTACCGAGAGGATAAACTTTTTCGCTGCAACGTCAATAGCTAATAAAATATTCATACAATAAGTATCTGTTTCTCCTTAATATCGCCCAACAGCCCATCAAGCCCTCTGTTTACCGTGAATTGGTTTTTGTAAATCTAAACGTCCTTGCCATATTCTCAAAGTCATCCTTTACAGAATCAAATGAATATGGCGGTGCCCAGTATACCAGATCATAAATCTTATCGCCTATTCTGACAACATAGGAGTTGATCTTCAGCGTGCAATTATCCATTTCTCCCTCCAGGATAGTATGAAGTGCCTTTTGATTATCAACAAGCACAGGTTCTTTTAATATGATTTTCTTGCCGGCTATCCCAAGGAAAAGATGTCTGCTGAGCGTCTCAAGGGAAAGCCCTTTATTTTCTATATCACTGGAGATGATAGCAATCATGGCATGGTATTGTCTGTGCCATAAGGCCATATCCTCTTTGCCTATTTTAACCGGCTTCCATTCATTTCCGGGCACGCTTACGGTATACTTTTCGTGTGGTGGGGAAAAAACGCCCCCTCTGATTCTTACTGTAGCGCAACCAGCAGTATATAATAAACTTGCTATACTCAACCAGAGGATTGCTTTTTTGATAAAAAAACAACTCAATATAATATAAACTCCTAAGCGTCTATTGTTACAAATAGAGTGTTAGCGAGGCGGAAGCCTCGGTATCGATAAAAACATTTAGAGCCACAGATGTATAGATGATTTAAAAACCTGGGTAATCTTCTAAAAAAACCAGCTTCGATAAAGATTTTAAGTCCTTATATCCATTAGACTTCATTCTGTCAAGTTTTTTCCAGGAAGAGAAGAAAGGGGCATTCTGGTAACAGTGCTTGACATATCGTTATCATTCATTTACCATTAATTAAATTGTTACAAATCTGACACGCGGTATTAACCATATTTATAACCAGGAGTTCTGTACTGCCTAAAACATGATTACAGTTGATACAGCTATAAAGATTGTTGCAGATACTGTAGAGCCGTTACCCTCAAGAACGGTGCCCTTTGAAAGTGCCTTGGGATTCTGTCTTGCCCAGGACGTTCAGTCTGATATTGATATGCCGCCCTTTGACCGCTCGGCAATGGATGGTTACGCCGTCATTGCGGAAGATACTGTTAATGCCCCAGTTGAATTGGCTGTCGTTGAGGACATCGCAGCGGGTCACATGCCTGTAAAAGGGATATTGCGTGGACAGGCATCCAAAATCATGACAGGTGCAGCAGTGCCTGAAGGAGCTGATGCCGTGGTCAAGTTTGAGGAAACGGAAGACCTTTCGGTAAATGGCCGGGTAAAAATTCTCAGACCAGTTGATAGTGGGAAAAACATTTCGAAACGCGGTGAGGACATGCAGACTGGACAAACCGTTCTTCACAAAGGTATGCCCGTGAGGCCACAGGAAATCGGCATCCTTGCCACCGTAGGGAAATCTTATGTGGAGGTATTTTCTGCGCCAACGGTAGGTATCATTTCTACTGGCGATGAGTTGGTGGACGTTGGATGCAAACCTTCCATTGCGCAGATAAGAAACAGTAATGGCTATTTTCTGTCTGCACAGGCCAGACGTCTGAAGGCCGAGGTAGAAATCCTGGGCGTTGTCAGAGATACAAAGTCGGAAATTTCGAATATTATGCGCAAGGGTTTACAAAAGGATATCCTGATCCTATCAGGCGGTGTTTCCATGGGTGAATACGATCTTGTAGGGGACGTAATGAAGGATTTAAACACGACGATCTATTTTGAAAAGGTGGCATTACGGCCTGGGAAACCCGTTATTTTTGGCAGAAAGGATAAGACTTTCATCTTTGCCCTGCCGGGGAATCCGGTAGCGTCTTTTGTCACCTTTGAATTATTTATTTATCCTGCTATCCGAAAAATGATGGGATTTACCAGTATCCACCGGGCTACTTTAAAAGCTTCTTTAGAGAAGGAGATACTCGTCAGGAGAAAGCGCCGTGAATACCGTCCGGCATTTCTTCGCATGCACAATAATACATGGCTTGTTTCTCCGGTGGAATGGCATGGCTCTGCCGATCTACTGGCTACCACCAGGGCCAACTGCCTGCTTATTGTCCGTGAAGATGCGGAAAAACTCACACATGGGCAGATAGTTGATGTTATACTACTTGATTAAACTATTTTCAGAACCTTGAGCAAAACAAATCCTGTAAGAATCCTCATCCTTTCCTTTTTGACCATCATTCCATTATGTCTTTCCTTTCCACCGGCAGATATGGGTTATCTTGCATGGGTCGCTTTTATTCCATGGCTTATCCTTATCGTGACAGAAGAAAGTTACACGTGCCTTGCAGGTCTGTTTATCGGAGCGGTATTCTTCCTTATCCACCTCTCGTGGCTGTGCCATATAGCTATCATTGCCTGGATTTTATTGAGTTTGTATTGCTCCGCATATTTTCTTGCCTTTGCGTTTTGTACCCGATTTATTGTCTTCCGGCTAAACCTTCCACTTGTTATTGTTGCACCCTTTATCTGGACAGCGCTTGAATTTATACGGTCATTTCTACTATCTGGATTCCCATGGTTTTTTGCGGGACACACCCAGTATCAGTACCTGCCAGTAATACAGATCGCCGATATTACTGGTGTTTATGGCATATCTTTTATTATTGTTATGGTTAATGCGTGTGTCGTAGACCTGCCAATATACACTTTAGCAAGCCGCTCCGAAATTACTTCCTCTCCTTCGACCATAATCTCCCTGAATCCCACTTTAAAAAAGTGGGAATATTTGCAATCCCCAATTATGAAAAGAGGACCGGGAGGAATTGGCAACGATTCTCAATACCGCTCCTTGCCTAAAGGGGGAAAGGAGGGGTTCGGTGGCGTAAAAAGTTTCCTAAAAAGGCAGGTTTTTACAGGAAAATACCGCGAGCGCTTATTCCCGAAGCGAAAATTTATCTTTTTCAACCTGGCGTGTATCCTTCCTCTGGTACTTCTTCTGGCCACACTATTTTATGGTTTCTACTGGCTCAGGCATTATAAACCACAGGAAGGCCCCATAGTATGCATGATACAGGGGAATATACCCCAGGATTTAAAATTCGAGTCCACCGAAGAGGATCAAATCCAGATACTAAAGAAATATTTTGATCTATCAATGAGTATGAAAGGCACACCGATGGACTTGCTCGTGTGGCCGGAGACCATGATGCCGGGATTACTCAACATCGATCCGGAACTCACCGGGCGGAAGATTGATATCCTATCGCAGCTTACCGCAATTCAACTGGCACAGGAATTAAACACAAACTTACTTTTGGGAGGTATCGCTTTAATCCTGGCTGGAGAGGAACAGATTTATTTTAACAGCGTATATCATTATGACAGGGAGGGAAGGTTCCTGGACCGCTACGACAAGATCCATCTTGTGCCATTCGGAGAATTTACCCCCCTGAAAAGATATTTCCCGTTCCTGGCGAACCTTGTGCCTTATGAAATCGGATTAACCCACGGTAACCGCAGGACATTATTCCATTTAAATACTCTCGAAAACGGACGTTTTACGTTCGGTGCATCTGTATGTTATGAGGATACAGTGCCGTCTTTGATCAGAAAATTTAAGAAGGACGGAGCAGATTTCATGTTAAATATAACGAATGACGGCTGGTTTCGCGATAGCGCTGAGCTCGACCAGCATCTTGCCATTATGGTATTCCGGTCAATCGAGAACCGCTTCTGTATGGCACGGGCAGCCAATACCGGTATATCATCCTTTGTCGGCCCGGATGGCACTATTTATGACCGGCTATCAGACCACACGGGAAGATACAGAGAAATCTGCGGTACGCTCACAAATCGCGTAAAACTGGTCAAAAAATACAATCCTTTATATACCATCTGTGGAGACTGGTTTGCAATTCTCTGCACAATAGCAACGGGGGCCACACTTCTCCTAGCCATCTTTAAACCCGGAGCTGCCAGTCAACATAATTCCGGGAAAGTAATCCGATAACTGTCGTCTTACGTCCACTTTTTTAACAGACTTATCATAACTCAAGGGATTTCCACTTGACATTTTACAAATGCTAAACGTATAATCATTTCTAGTCAGCACTAACTATAAAATACAACAATACTTGTGAAAAATATACAGGAAACCCGAGTTCTCGGCAGAAAATAGTAACCCGAATGCATCCATTAGATTTTATATTAGGTTTCGTCTCAACAGACATGGGGATCGACCTTGGTACAGCAAATACGCTTGTTTGCATCCCCGGACAAGGGATCGTGTTATCGGAACCGTCCGTTGTGGCGGTAAAGCCGGGAACGAATAAGGTACTCCTGAACGGGAACGCAGTAGGAAATGTTGCCAAGTCCATGCTGGAAAAGGCGCCAAGCAGTATCTCTGTTATACGCCCGCTAAAAAATGGCGTTATAGCGGATTTTGATATTACAGAGGCCATGCTCAAATATTTCATCACAAAGGTACACAAACGCAAGTGGGGAGTTAGGCCCAGGATATTGATTGCAATTCCATCGGGTATCACGGCCGTGGAGAAACGGGCGGTAGTCAATTCAGCAGAGCGTGCCGGCGCACGTGAAGTGTATCTTGTCTCCGAACCAAAAGCGGCAGCAATCGGAGTAGGTCTTCCGGTAGGTGAGCCCGTAGCAAGCATGGTTGTTGATATTGGAGGCGGAACCACAGAAGTTGCTGTCATCTCGCTTGGCGATATTTTCACGCATGAAAGCCTCAGGATCGCCGGAGATGAGTTCGATGAATCTATCGTTCAGTATATACGGAAAACCTATAATCTGGATATCGGACACCGCACCGCAGAACAAATAAAGATAGAAATCGGTTCTGCCTATCCCCTGGAAGAAGAACTTACTATGGAAATCAGAGGCCGCGATGCCATCGCAGGGTTACCCCGCGCAACGACCGTTACCTCCGAAGAAATTAGGGAAGCTTTAAAAGATGCAATTGATAAAATAGTGGGCGCCGTGAAGTCTACCCTTGAAAAGACCGCCCCTGAGTTGGCATCGGATTTAATAACCAATGGTCTGGTATTGGTTGGTGGTGGTGCATTGATCAGGGGTATTGATAAGCTCCTGGCGGAAGAAACGGGACTGCCTGTGCAGGTGGGCAATGATCCACTGACAGCCGTAGCAAGAGGGACGGGTTATCTCCTCGAAAATCTTGATTTATTTAAGTCTGTTCTGCAGGATGAGGACATCCACTCCTAATTTCAGCAATCTCATTAAAAATCCTCTTGCAACTATAATTACCCTTTTAGCAGTATCCCTGACTTTGTTGTTTCTGTCTCCGGAACTTTCAACCCGTATCAAAATGACCTGTGCTGCTCCCATCAGGCCCATGCAGTGGGCAACCTGTTTCTGCAGTAATTTAGCCAGTAATTTTTTTGATAAAGTTATCTCCACCTGGCAGGATACGCACCGGAAAAAAGAACTGGAAGAACACGTTGTCCAACTCAAAAATAAACTTGTAGAACAGCAGGATACGATATACAAATTACAAAACAAATTGTACACCCTGTCAAAATTCCAGGTACAAAATAAAAATACAGAATTGATACCGGCAGACATAATCGGATATGATACATCAAACCTGAGAAAAAATATCGTCATCAATGCCGGTTCGAAGCATGGTATAAAACCCAACGATATAGTCGTATCACATAATGCACTGGTAGGGAAGATAACCTCGGTAAGCGGGGGAAGTAGCGTTGTTCAGCTTATCACAGATCCGGCGTCGCGCATACCGGGAAGGGTTGTTCAGACACGGGAACAGGTTATTGTTGAGGGAAATGCCACGAATTTTTGCAGATTAAAATATGTGCCGCGCTGGGCAAAGCTTAAAACAGGAGATGATATCGTCTCTTCTGATATTGGGGGATTCTATCCATCATCGCTGCCGATAGGGACGGTATTGGAAAACAAAACGAAAGACGGGGACCTTTTCCAGTCGGTAAAGGTACTGCCCCGGGTAAACATTTCAAAAATCGAGAGTGTGCTGGTTATTACAAATTAGTATATATTAATCTTATGAGGTGGATTCCATTTTTTTGCATCTTATTCTGCATCTCCCTCTTTCAGTCGACCATGATACACTGGATTAATTTCGGGCCAGCGGTACCCGATCTATACTTTCCCCTGGTTGTTTTTTATGCCTTTATTACAGATATGAAACGAAATGCCATTGCAAACTGGTTCACCGGACTTTCAAAAGACCTATTTTCAGAAGGAAGTTTTGGAATAAATTCCATATTTTTCGTTGCGGCAGGTTTTTTTATATGGTCCGTCAGGGAAATACTGTTCCGGGGACATCTGGTTACCCAAGTTCTCATTACATTTATCTTTTCCGTCATATACAATGTGCTTTACGCAATACATGTCTCGATTTCCTTTCATACCCTCCATTTTCCGACAACACTCTGGATAATCCTTTCCTGTTCCTTATATACATCTATGCTTGTCCCTGTCCTGTTCTGGATATTCAATAAATTCTGCCTTTCAGGAGGCTTTTTTCCAATCAGGGGCGAATAACCGATGTATCCCTTTCGTTTCAGGATCATGCTCATCATCTTTGCCCTGCTTTTTGCCGGTATCGCTGCCCGGCTTTTTCAACTCCAGATTATTGAGGGTGATAAATACAAAGGCATCTCCAGAACCCGCCTCATTACTTCCTACCCACTGGACTCTGTGCGGGGTTCCATTTTTGACAGGCACGGGAATGTCCTTGCAATAGACCAGCATACCTTTGACATATCCGTACGGTACAAAAACCTGCTTTACGCTGCTGTTACGCATAATAACAAGGTTATTCCCAGAATTCCTGAAATGGATGTACATAAAAAGGCCAAAAAATCCTGCGGAGAATGTCATGAAAACCAGGATGTCTGGTTAAAAAAGCTATCCCAGTTGTTACGTATCCCGCCAGGCAAATTGCTGGAAGATGCAAACTACGTTGTCGAAAGGGTGGAGAAACTGAAGCAAAATATGGAACGAAAATATGGCAGGGCAATACGCATCAGGGAGGAAACAGATTTTTACCCTGTTGCTTCCAACGTTGACTGGGAAAAGGTTATTCAGATAGAAATCAATCAGGACAATTTCCCGGGTATCCGCATTACCCCCAAACCAAAAAGAATCTATCCAGAACAGGAACTTGCCTCACATATTTTAGGTTATATGGGTAAGCTCAGCGAGGAGGAATGGAAGGTACACAGCAATAACTGGAACAATTTCATCCTGACATCCAGCAGCGCCGGGAATGATACAACTTCGTTACTTTACGATGGTTATGCAAAAGACGATACTATAGGAAGGGCGGGTGTAGAGGCGCAATATGAAGAAGAACTGCGAGGACTACGCGGTAAAAGATTTGAGGAAATTATCTGTAAAAATACTCAGATTGAAAAAACCGTACTGGAAAGACCTCCCATTCCGGGAAAGGATCTTTATCTGACCATCGACAGTCAGATACAAGCTTATGCAGAAAAATCACTTGGTAAAAATCTTGGCGCTATTGTCGTTATGGATCCATGGACTGGAGAAATACTTGCCATGGCAAGCAATCCGCGCTTTAATCCAAATACTATCGATAAAGATTTTGGCAAACTTATCAGGCACCCCTTAAAACCATTTCTCAACCGGGCCGTACAGGGTATGTTGCCACCAGGGTCCGTTTTTAAACTTATTACCGCAACCGCAGCTCTGAGTTCAGGTTGCATAACCACGCATACCTCTATTGAGTGTCCTGGTTATCTACAACATAAAAATATTACTTTCAGATGTATGTCGAGATATGGACACGGACTCATTAACATAGATGACGCTATCCCCTATTCATGCAACGTATTTTTCTTCGAGACAGCAAAGATGCTTGGTGGAAATACACTGCATGCATGGGCAAAAAAATTCGGTATCGGCGAGAAGACCGGCATTGATCTACCCTACGAGAAAGGCGGGAATATACCCAAGATGTCCACTACCGCATCTGCAATAAACGTTTCCATCGGACAGGGAGCATTGCTCACCACACCGCTTCAGATGGTGCGGGCATATGCTGCTATTGCAAATGGTGGCACGTTGGTACAACCCCATCTGCTGTTAAAAATTACCAACAGCCAGGGAGAAACTGTCCGGACATTTCAATCAGAGAATAAACAGAACCTTCATATTCAGCCTGACATTATAAGTACCATGCGTATAGCTCTTCAGGACGTGGTTACCCGCGGTACAGCCAAAAACAAGGGGCTGGAGGTATACAGGGTTGCCGGTAAAACAGGCACCGCAGAAACAGGACGGCACAACGACAACCATGCCTGGTTTGTCGGCTATGCGCCCTATGATAACCCGCAATACTGCTTTGCTGTCCTCGTGGAACATACACAAGGACATGGCGGAGACATTGCAGTCCCTATTACGAGAGAACTTATGTCGTACCTGTTTCCCGAACTAAGCGAGGCATCATAAAACACCCATTTTTTATGGAAAGACAAAAGGGTATATGGCGAAAGAAAAAATTCTTGTTGTAGATGATGAACAAGACCTTGTAAAATTAATCCATTATCACCTTGGAAAAGACGGTTATAAAGTATTTTGTGCTTATAATGGCGAAGATGCACTGCTTCTGGCCAGAAGAGAGAGGCCGGATCTTCTCATATTAGACCTTATGCTGCCAGGAATTGATGGTCTGGAGGTATGCAAAAAATTAAAGGCAGACAATGAGCTTACGAACATTGCAATTGTAATGTTAACGGCAAAAGGTGAAGAGGCTGATATAACTACGGGTTTGAAACTGGGGGCTGATGATTATATGACAAAACCCTTCAGCCCGAAAGAACTCGTGGCGCGCATACAGGCAGTCCTCAGGCGGACAAAAAATGCATCAACAACAAGAGATTATATTACGATAGGTGACCTCACGATCGATCTGCAGAAACATGAGGTGTCCATAAGGAACAAGCCCATCCTCCTGACCCTTACAGAATTCAGGTTGCTTCATCAGCTTGCCGGCAGAGCTGGACGGGTATTTACACGGGATCAGTTGCTCGATGCGGTTTCCGGGCATGAAACGTGTGTCATTGACCGGACAATAGACGTACACATCGCTTCCCTGAGAAAAAAGTTAAAGGACTTTGCAAACCGTATAATCACGATACGGGGAATTGGTTACAAATTCAGGGAGTAATCAGCATGATTAAAAATAAACTATTCTGGAAGATTTTTATCAGCTTTGCCACCCTCCTGTCCCTGAGCCTTGCCTTCACAGGATATTTTGTGAGCAAGGCCTTACAGGAACATCACCCGGATTCTTTCAGCGGACTTTTTGGGTCAGATATGAAAGCAATCATTTTATACATATTTCTTACTTTTGCGGCAACACTAGCTACTGGCTTTGTCCTTATGAGAATACATACATCTCCATTGTCAACTATTGCCCATATAGCGCAGAATTTTGCACGTGGCAATTTTACACGAAAGGCAGAAAGCACCGCCTCAGATGAGATGGGAGACCTGGCAAAAGCAATTAACACCATGGGCACCGAACTTCAGGCCAGGACGCAAACTATTCTGGATGACAAAAACAAACTGGACGCTATCATGGCTCACATGAATGATGCGATCATTGCCATAGACCTGCAGGAACGCATTATCCTCATTAATAACGCAGCAAAAACCATGTTTGGCATACCGAATGTTGTTCCGGACAGGGACTATTTGTGGGAAAAGATAAGAAATGAAAAGTTGTGCAATCTGGCTAGAGAAATAATCAAAACACGGGCAACCAGGACATCCGAAATAGAAATTCCCTCACCCGAAAAGAAACTGCTGCAAATACACCTTTCCCCCATGCAGATTGATAAAAATACATACGGGATTCTCATGGTTTTCCATGATATTACCGAATTGCGGAAACTGGAAAATGCCCGCAGGGAATTCGTTGCCAATGTATCACACGAATTAAGGACGCCCCTTGCCTCTATTAAGGGATATGTGGAGACACTGATCGGGAATAGTGCACTCCGGTACGAAGACACACAGGAATTTCTTGCCATCATCATGAAACATACCCAGAGACTCGATAATCTGATTAAGGATATCCTGGAACTGTCCAGGTTAGATTCTCACGATTTAAAGATAGAACTTCACGCCATGGACATACATCCCTGCATAGACACTGTTTTTTCACAGTATCAGGAACACTGCGCGGAGAAAAATCAAACACTTGAGCTGGATATACCCCAGCTCATACCAGCAATAGAAACAAATGAATACCTCTTGCGTCAGTTGCTAACCAACTTGCTCGATAATGCAATAAAATATACTCCGAAAGGTGGTCGAATAGGTCTGAAGGTTGAGCCAATCAATAAATCAGTCCGGTTTGAAATATCAGACACCGGTATCGGCATCCCGCAGGAGCATATTCCCCGTATTTTCGAAAGATTCTATCGGGTCGACCCTGCACGCTCACGGGAAATGGGTGGAACGGGATTAGGACTTTCCATCGTCAAGCACATTGTTCATATCCACCACGGATCCATTAAAGTGGAAAGCGCGTTAAACGCCGGAAGTAAATTCATCATCACAATCCCGAGGCAACAGCCAAAATATACAGCATAGACTTACAAAAATATTTTTATCGAGAACTGAAATACATGCAATATCAGGGTTTAGAAGCCAATTTGTAATGTGATAAATTTTTAAAAGTTTTTTATAGTATTAACTGGGAAAAAACATTATAATTAAATAATTAATAGGAATTAATTTGATTTTTGCCTTATCTCCTTTTTCTGTATAGTATATATCTCTTAAACTGTTATTGCTGTTTATGGAATTTATCATTACTAACTTCGAACGCCTTCTTCATATCTATGAGCATATTTTCTGGCTCAAAGAAGTTCTTACACTATTAAAATCAACACTTTTTTTTCTGCTGGTAGTATGGAGTTTGCACAGAAAACGAAAAATAGAAACTCTCTTCATTCTTTCTGCCTGTCTTGGCATAGCTTGCGTTTATTTCGGCGATAACGAATATTGGAGCGAAAATGACATTCTCAAATTTATCGCTCCGTCTTCATTATATATTTGCTTTAAGACACGGGAGTTTGAGAGAAATAGAGCCTTGTTTGCATTTCTTGGCCCTTATGCACTGGTATCGTATGAATTTTACCGGGGTCTGGAATTCACACTAATATCCTGGGTTATCTATGCTTTGGTTGTGACTGGCATTATTATTGTGAAAAAAAACTTCTCTCTCTCTCTGTCTATTAGTGCCATAATAGGTCTTTGCTTTAACTATATCGGAACTATTGCTCCTCCAAGTACAAGTGAACTTTTTTTAAATCCGGCAATAACCTCGTTAGCAACCGTAGGGGTTGGATGGTATTACAAAAATCCTCTCTATGTACATTTTCTGAAAATCTTTTGGTTTACCCTTGTTTGCTTTGCCTATTTCGGTAGCTGGGTGTTTCATCTGCTTAAGCTGCTTGTTTCTTCTTTTTACCACTAAAGCATTCACTAAATAACGATCCAGTTTTTATAATCTGCATGTCACACCTACTCTTCTATCAGGGCTACATCAAGTGCAAGTAAATTGTGTAAAGAAACAAAACAATACGAACCGCCCAGTGGGACACGCTATCGGCATTCTTTCAGAATACCGATGCAAAAGCAGTTGATACTGCCATTTACGGATGGTTACAGGTTCATTTTGGAAGGATGTGGTCCATGACGTTGCTCTGAACTTACCCTTCATTTACCTTGACATGGCGGAGCTCCTTGCCTATAATCCACCTACATAACGCTCAACTCTTTTTTAAATAATGACTGTCATCATTAAGGTAGATCGAATCCAAAAAATTGCCAGAACCACACATTTGTTGGAAAGTCTTATAGCAAATATTCGACCTCTCTAACTTACAAAAGCCGTGAAAATGGAAAATGTCTTTATCAAGAATACAGAAACAAAAATTCTTCAATCCTTCAAACCTAGTATTCGACAATATTGGTTGATATTTGCCATTTCTCTATTCTCTATCCTTTTGGCCTTTACATCATTTGGTATACATACCGTAACAGGCTTATGTTTATTGTCAGTCAGCAGCCTCTTGCTTGTTTACAGAATACTATCAGTTTGCACTACAAAATATGTAATCACACAAGAGGGAATTTTGATTAAAAAAGGCCCCTTTTCAGGAAAATTTAAGAAAATACCCTACCATGACATCAATAATATTGCAATTAAACAGGGAAAGATGCAAAAACGATTAAAGATTGGCAACCTTATGATAAGCACAGGAGATATTAAGAGCGTCCTGAAGGGTATTAAAAATCCAAATAAAATAAAAGAACTTATTAACAAAGAAAAGACCTCCGAGTATGAAAGACGTACCTTATTGAGAAAAATATTATAACTCAGCGCTACATTTTACCATGCTCAGACATTTCGGAACCCCACATTGCCATAAACAAACACCCCTTCCTGCTTCTCCTGATTTGCAGGTAGAGAAAGAAAAACGTGCCGGAAGAAAGATGTGTTTGCAGGGTAATACGATAAGATGCCTCCATTTCATTATGCTGGGTGTCTCGTTCTTTTTATGCATGAGACTTGCAATGCCTGCACCTGCTGAAAATGCTATCCCCGACAGAGAAATCATAAAAAAATACCAGAAGATAATTCTGGAGGAGCCTTCAAATCTCAATGCACATTTTAATCTTGGCATTCTCTACTATCGAAACGGGCATTTCGACGAGGCTGTACGTGAATTCAATAAAGTGCTCGAAATCAATCCACGCGATTCCGAGGCCTATTACAACCTTGGAAATATTTTTAACAAAAAAACCCTTTACGATGAGGCCATCACGTCATACAACAAAGCATTGGCTATTAATCCGCGGGACGCAGAAGCATTTCATAACCTGGGGAATGCCTATGCCAGGAAAGGGATGACAGACGATGCTATTTCCTCTTACCGTAAGGCCATTGAAATCAACCCGAATCTCGCAGAAAGTCACAAGAGTATTGCATACCTTTACAAACAAAAAGGACAAATATCCGCTGCTGTTTCCTCTTTCGAAAAAGCTGCCAATTTCACCCCCGAAGATACCGCATTGCTTTTTGACCTGGCCTCCTTGTATGAACTAAACGGGTCGCAAGACAATGCGATTCTCACCTATAAAAGGATGTTATCAATGGATCCCAACCACAAAGAAGCAAAAAATCGACTTGCCATGCTTTATAACAATAAAGGCGTATCACTTGCTTTACAGGGAAAAAAGGACGATGCGATTGCAGCATATAAAGAAGCCTTACAAAATAATGAAGATTTTAAGGAAGTGTACAATAATCTTGGCGCTGTCTACGTTGATAAAGGGATGATCGATGATGCAATTGCCACATACAAAAAGGCAATTGAAATCAGTCCGAATTTTGGAGAAGCTTATAACAATCTGGGCGTTGCCTATACAAAAAACAAGGCTTATGATGATGCCGTTTCTGTATTCAAAAAAGCATTGTCTCTGAACAAAAACCACGCCGGTGCCCATTTTAACCTGGCAGTGGTATATTCAGAAAAGGGAATGAAGTCAGAAGCCATTGATGAATATAATGAAGTTTTAAGACTTACCCCAAATGATCTCTCGGCACTTTACAATCGTGGCGTACTTTACCTGGAACATGGCAGGTTACACGAGGCGTCAGCAGACATGAAAAAAATACTTGAGCACAATCCAGATCTGGCCGCTGCCCATCATAAACTTGGAGATATTTATCAAAAACTGGGACACTTTGATGATGCAATTGCTGAATATAAGCGGGCGCTGGGAATATCGCCCGATCTTAATGATGCATTACATGGTATCGAGGAAGCTTACCGGCTGAAGGAAAAGACGGATAAGAGCAAAACTGTAGGGAAGGTAAAGCAAAAATAAACTCTCTGCAAGGGATCATCATATTCACATCATATTCACATCATTTTTACCAGAAAGTATATTCTACGCCGTTATTCTTAATCTATCGCTTTTTGTCATTCTGATCACATTCACGAAGTTTACACTGAGCGAAGCGAATGTGTTCAGTGTAAATTCAGCGAAGAATCTCTTTTACGGCTCAGGGCGACATTTTCCATTACCCATTGCGGGCATCTGGCACATGGATGTTTCATTTTCCACTTCCAAATAAAACGACCTTTATTGTCTTCAGCACTACTACTGTATCCAGAATAAAGGACATATTTTTAATATAATAAAGGTCATACTGCAATTTTTCTTCTGTCTGTTCTATTGAAGATGCATAAGGATATTTTACCTGCGCCCAGCCCGTCAGTCCAGGTCTGACCGCAAGCCGCTGGGTGTAAAAGGGTATCTTTTCTTCGAACTCCCGGATAAAGACATATCTTTCAGGCCGTGGGCCCACCAGACTCATTTCCCCCTTTATTACATTAAGTAATTGTGGGGTCTCGTCCAACCTCCACTTCCTCAAAAACCTTCCAACCTTTGTAATCCTGGGGTCGTTATCGGCTGCATAAACGGCACCGGTATGGGATTCTGCGTTCTCCACCATGGTACGGAATTTTATCATAGTGAATGCCTTACCATCCTTGCCAACGCGCTCCTGTGTATAAAAAATACCACCCCTGGAATCAAGTTTTACTAAAATAGCTATAATCACCATAGCCGGTATTAACATCGCAGATAACATCAATGCGAAAAAAATCTCAATAATGGGCTTAAAAAGTTTACCATACAGTTTGGGTTTGCTAATGACAACGTGTAACATCCACATGTCATTGATATGCTTAAAAGGTATTTTACCCGTGAGCTGTTCGTAAATAGTGGGCATGTCAACAATGTCTATCCCGCGCCAGGAGCAATTAATCAATGCCTTAATGAGGTCGGCATGTTTTTCATGAGTGATGGCATTTACGATCAGACCAATATCATTTTGATGTATCACCCTATTCAAAATATACCGGTCACCTAATACGGGATAACCGTCAATCAGTTCCCCATGCTTTGCTGGATCATCGTCTATAAAACCTGCCACTTGCAGCCCTGATTTCTTCGACCTGTTTATTTCCTGTAAAATAGTTTTTCCCGCCCAGCCGGCGCCAACAATTAAAACGTTTTTTTTAAAAATCGGCTGATCCAGCAGATAGCTGTATAAAAGCCTCCATCCGATGATAAAAAGCGTAATTAAAACACCATTTATAATGAATACACCACGTCCTATCCTAAGAGACCAGCTTATATAAAATAAAAATGTTGTAATGACAAAGGCGCTGGCAGAGGCAAAGGCAATGGTTATAATATTACCGATGGACTTGAAATCCTTTCGGATGTCGTAAAGTTCAGAAAAGAAAAATGTAAAGATAAAAACCAGTCCTGTCAATGCAAACGATGCAGGATTGCTTCTGATATATTCCCATCCACCATTCAAACCCAGGCGAATTGTCGCCGACAAAAAGATTGAACCATTTACAATCAGCAGATCCCCAATTATGAGTAAAATAAGCCTTTTTGCAACGGGGTAATTAAAAATCTTTATCGTCATAATGAAATTTTTTTCTATCTGCCTCTGCGGTGGACCAAACTACATCCATCCTAAAAATTTTTTAATATCGATAAAAAAAATCCCTGGATTGTGTAAATAGACATTGCTTCGTGACTTTGCCCTCTCAAAGATGCGCATAATGCCTTTATTGTAATTATGAAATGCGTCTTTTACCTCGTTTTCCAGCCTTGTAAAATCTTCATAGCCCATCGTATCAACCCTTCGGTTTACGTTCTTCAGATAATAATCGCTCGGTATGCGCGTAAAAAAATCTTCGTATGACATTTCCCTGTTTACAAGCCCGTGTTCAACACCAACGTCAAAGAGTTTTGTTCCCGGGAATGGCTCGTAGACGCCAATCGAGGCAAAGCTGGGCTTTATTCTGTACAATAAATCCAGGGTTTTCCGGACATCTTCCCTGGTCTCTGTGGGGATACCCATCATAAAATAGGCCGTCCAGTGAATTCCGGCATCCCTGAAAAGCCTTGCCGCTTCTTTTATGCGTTCCAGGGTAATACCTTTGTCCATCAGCTTTAATATCCTTTCACTCCCTGATTCAATACCCACCTTTATACTATTACAGCCCGCCCTCTTCATAGTCTTTAACAGCTCCGGATCCACCAAATCGACCCGTGTATTGCAATCCCAGTTGATCTTTATACCGGCATCAAGCAATGCATTACAAAATTCCATAACCCTCTTTCTGTTGACGGTAAAAGAATCGTCCTTAAAGGTAAACTGACGGGTGCCATAACGATGGTGTACATACCTGATTTCTTCCAGAATATTTGCCAGAGAACGATACCTGACCTTTCTCGTCCATATCCGTGTTGCACAATAGGAACAACTGTACGGACAACCACGACTGCCCATGAGCAAGCCCATATCCTCCGAAGTATACGTATCCAAGCCAAGGAGCGTTTCCCTGTCCGGGAATGGGAGACCATCTAAATTATCAATGAAATTTCTCGTGCTGTTGTGAATAATCTTACCGCCCAGGCGGTAAGAAAGTCCGTGTATAGCACTAAAATTATCCCTTTTCGTATGTAACTCATTTACCAATTCCAGCAGCACAGCCTCACCTTCCCCGTTTACAACAAAATCAACGTCCCCCGTATTTTTCAGGATCTCATCTGCCTTTAACGTTGCATGAGGACCGCCAAAGACAACAGCACAGTCTTTATGATATTTTTTTGTCAGGGAGGCAATGGTAAACGCAGAGGCCGCTTTGGGAGTCATAACTGTTACCCCGACAATATCCGGCTGGTATCTTGCAAGAGTTTCAGAAATCTCCCTTATGATCGGATTTTCCGGGTTTTTCAGTTCCTTCAGGTAGATGCGATACATTTCGGGTAATCTCGTATAATCCATCCCCTTTGAATCTTTATTACAATCGGCATCGTAGATCGTCACCTGGTGTCCGGCCTTTTTCAGTACCGAGGACAGATAGCTTAATCCCAAGGGAAAATATCGGTTATAGTAATTAAAAAATCTATAAAAAGGGGGGTCTATCAAAAGTATATTCATTTCCACAAACCCCTGTCCAGGCTTCTGTATTGTATTGCCTCGGATATATGTTCTGTTTTTATCATCTCGTCTTTGTCGAGATCTGCGATTGTGCGTGCCACTTTTAAAATCTTACTGTATCCGCGTGCCGAAAGCCCCAATTCTGTCATTGCCTGATGAAGCAGGGCTTCTGCGGACTTATCCATCACACAATATTTCTTTACCAGCCGTGAAGACATCTGCGCATTTGTTTTTACCGGCTGACCCTCAAAACGCCCTTTTTGCATCGCACGGGCCACCATCACTTTTTTCCGTATCTCTGCTGATGACTGCGCTTCTTCGTCTTCAACAAGCTCACGATACTGAACGGATGGCACCTCTATTTGGATGTCCATTCTGTCCAGTAGCGGGCCTGAGACCTTTGACATATACTTCTGAATCTGGTGCGGTGTACAATGACACTCTCTCCGTTTATCCGTGTAGTATCCGCACGGACAGGGATTCATGGCGCATACCAGCATAAATTGAGCTGGATAGGTAACGGAATTCAGGGCGCGGGAAATCGTTACATTGCCCGTTTCCAGGGGCTGCCTAAGCACCTCCAGGGTTTTCCGGTCAAATTCCGGAAGTTCATCTAAAAAAAGCACGCCATTATGTGAAATGCTGATCTCTCCGGGTTTTGGGAACGAACCACCCCCGATTAACCCGGCGGTACTGATCGTATGGTGGGGAGCGCGGAATGGCCGTGTTGCAACTAATGACTGACCAGGTCCAAGAAGGCCTGATACACTATAAATCTTGGTTGTATCCAGGGCCTCTTCCAGGGTGAGAACGGGCATGATTGTCGGGATACGCTGTGCAAGCATGGTTTTGCCGGCGCCGGGCGGCCCTACCATGATCACATTATGATTTCCCGCCACGGCAACCGTCAGGGCACGTTTGACATGTTCCTGCCCCTTTACATCCGAAAAATCCATATCATAGTCGGAAGACTCCCTGAATACCGCTTTTAGGTCTATCCGATATGGCATGAGGGGAAGGGAGCCGGCCAGAACCCCCACGGTGTCTGCCAGGGTTTCAACAGGAATGATATCAACCCCGTCAACGACAGCGGCCTCAGACGCATTTTCAGAGGGGAGTAAAAATCTTTTTATCCCCAGTTCCTTGCACTTAAATGCCATGGATAAACATCCCTTGACAGGACGTAATCTGCCGTCCAGAGACAATTCTCCCGCAATGGCGTACGCCTGGATATCAGGCGCCTCGATTTGCCCGGTTGCCATAAGTATCCCTACCGCTATCGGCAATTCGAAGACAGGCCCCTCTTTTTTCCTGTCTGCTGGCGCCAGATTTATTGTTATACTTCTGTTCGGAAATTTGTATCCGCTGTTGTTTAATGCGGCCTTTACCCTGTCCCGGCTCTCTTTAACTGCTGTATCTGGTAACCCCACAATGACGACTGAAGGCATATCGCCCGTGGCAATATAAACTTCTATATCCAGCAAATACGCATCTATACCAAAAACAGCAACACTCCTGACCTTTGCCAGCATGATTTAATGATACCTACCCGAACAAGTTGGAAAAGACAACTTTTTTAGATGGCAGTTGTTTACCTGCCGTCTATTTACATTCTGCTACTGCAGCTTTATTCAGTGCCTGAAGTAGAGAGTCTATGTCCACGCCACTCATCCCTGCTGTTTTTTCAATACTTACCCCCCCACCGCAACAGGAATCTACCTTAAATTTACTGAAAACCGTGATTGTCTTTGGATATTTTTGTATAACATCGTTGATAATCATATCCTTCGTAATAATCATCTTCTCCCCCATAAGTTGCCTCCGTAAATTATTTTGACGATTCGTCCATTTAATTTATACCATAAATCCCTACCTGTTTAAACTCGTAATAATAAAACAGAATACCATCAAAAAGCAATGTATTTTTATTTCCGCATCGCCAAAAATAAATAATATATAAAGAACTCAAATCTGCAAAGTTGAAATACCAATAACAGATTTGAAATATAATTTTGTTCTGTAATAAACAACAATACATGACAAAAACCTTGTAGTTTGATAAGATCGTTATTAACAAGTAGTTACATTTTAAAAAAATATATATAGAAATTATTTAATTTGGAATATTATTTGTTTTTTGTTATAAACTCAAGGAGTTAAATATTCTCATCAATCAACATTTTTAAAAAGGATATTGAACAAAATGAGTGTTATTCGGAATACGATAAAAACATTTCACCCGGCATATTTTGCGATGGTAATGTCCACGGGAATAATTTCAATCGCATCCAGTCTTTTGGGTTTTCAGGGCATTGCATATGCGCTCTTCTTTATAAACCTCGTTGCATATGCCACCGTTTTGTCACTCCAATTACTCCGGGTGCGCATGTTCTGGAGTAATCTGTACAACGATCTTTCAAACCCGAAATTAAGCCTTGTTTTTTTTACCACCGTGGCGGGCACTAACGTGCTGGGAGCTCAATTCGCTACGGTAGTAAATCTACCAGAAGTCGCCAAGATATTCTGGTATTTTGGCATTTTTCTCTGGACGGTCGTTTCATTATCTACGTTCAGCATACTTTTTATCAAGTGCGATCAGAGGATTGAGGTTGTTATGCATGGCGGCTGGCTGATCGCTACAGTGGGAACACAGTCTGTAGCCGTCCTCGGTGCCTTGCTTGCGCCAAAATTTGGGGATGCAGACAGTTTTGTAATGTTTTCTTCCTTTGTATGGTGGATGATTGGTTCCTTCCTTTACATGATCCTTATTACCCTCATTATTTACCGGCTCGTATTTTTCAAGATATCCCCGGAGGCGCTTGTGCCTCCCTACTGGATCAACATGGGTGCGCTCGCCATCACAACACTGGCAGGATCCATTTTATGTATAAACATCCCTAAAATAGAAGGACCTTATACTGACTTCCTGGGATTCACGAAGGGATTTACCCTGTTTTTCTGGTCGTTTGGCACCTGGTGGATACCATTTCTGATAATCATTGGAATATGGAAGTATGTCTATAATAAAACACCGTTTAAATACTCCCCCCTTTACTGGGGCATGGTTTTCCCTTTAGGCATGTATACAGCCTGCACCATAAGACTTTCTCAGGCCATACAGGTTCCTTTTATTGCCAATATATCAAATTATTTTATTTATGCAGCTTACATCGCATGGAGCTTTATCTTCGCCAATATGATAATTTCCATGGTAAAAGCAGCAACTGCAAAAGAGATTGCTATAAAAAAGGAGGAAAAAATCACTCAACCCCAGATGACTTCCGTTGCCAAAGGTTAGTTTTCATGCAATAAATCCCGCGATTAAACCGTGGGATTTATTTATAGTCTAAATATTCAGTATAAATTAATTAATTATATATATTAAACTGCAGTATCTGGGGGCAGCGTTTAGATATCCGGCAAATGCCGTTAAACAGCCTCTAACCACTTTTATTAATGGGATTTAGGGGGTTGTCTGGTGAGCGATGAATACAAAAACTTTGAAATTCCCAACTTTGAAAAGAAAGGAGGTAATGTATGTCTTATGCGCAGAATAATAGTACAAACACGCAGGAATACGCCATCCCAGTCATCGAGATCGACGCCTATGCACCGGCAAAAATGGCCGACAGGGTTGGGCAGGTAGGCATTGCAAAGTCGCAGTTGAGTACGTTAACGACATTCGCCTTGAGTATCCTTGCCGGCGTATTTATTGCATTGGGAATGCAACTCTCGATGCTTGTAACCCATACCGCAACCTCTAATTATGGTTTAAATCAGTTGGTAGGCGGCGTGGCCTTCACCCTGGCACTGATTTTAATCGTAATCGCCGGAGCAGAACTCTTTACGGGAAACTGTCTTATTGCAATGTCTTTTATGGCTAGAAAAATCACCGGGAAAGACCTTGTCAGGAATCTGATTATCGCATTTATCGGTAATTTTATCGGTGCACTAACCCTTGTCTTATGGATATACAACTCTAACCAATGGACGATTAACAACTATCTCCTGGGGGCCAAAATTGTTCTTGCGGCTAATGACAAGGTGAATATTCCATTTAGTGCAGCCTTTTCGAGGGGAGTACTCTGTAATGCACTGGTATGTCTGGGCATCTGGTTGTGTTACAGTGGCAGAAGTAATATTGATAAAATACTGGCACTACTCTGGCCTATATCCTGCCTCATAGCCAGTGGATTTGAGCACTGCGTCGTTAATATGTGGCTCATACCCATGGGACTCGTTCTCAGTGGCAACAGCGCTGTATTGGCAGCAGCAGAAAAGGTACACGGGGGAAAATTAGACCTTTCAAATCTTACCTTCTTTAAAGGTTTTTTGGTTGATAATATGTTTCCTGTTATTCTGGGAAATCTGTTCGGCGGTATTGTACTTGTTGCCGGTGTATACTGGTTTATCTATCTACGTCCATCAAAGAAATAAATTAAATACAGGAGTCCCAAACAATGGCAGAAAATAATGTTGCAAAAACTATTCAGATCGTGGATATCGATGCCTATTCGCCCCCGCAAATCGCCTCACGAATCGACAAGGTTGCTACCATAAAGGCAAGATTGAGCTTTGCTCAGACCTTTATTCTCGGTGTTCTAGCCGGAGTCTATATTGGCATTGGTGCCCAATTTGCTACCCTGGTAACATGCGATTCTACTCTGCACTTCGGGCTCACATCCCTTATCGGTGGCGCCGTATTTTCCCTTGGGCTTATGCTGGTCGTCATTGGCGGCGCAGAACTTTTTACCGGCAACTGCCTCATTATCATGGGCTATGTAAGCAAAAGGATTACAACACGGGAGATGCTTAATAACTGGACTATCTCCTTTATGGGCAACTTTGTAGGCAGCCTCACGATGGTCTGCTGGATGTATAAAACACACCAGTGGGAGTTTTTCCACGATATGGTAGGGGCGAAGGCGCTGTTAATCGCCCATACCAAGGTCAATCTCACTTTTAAGACCGCCTTGGCGAGAGGTGTCCTTTGCAATGCAATGGTATGCCTTGCCGTCTGGTTATGTTTTAGCGGAAGAAGTGTGGCAGACAAGGTTCTTTCTATTGTATTCCCTATAGGCGGGTTCGTCGCCAGCGGATTTGAACACTGTGTGGCAAACATGTATTTTATTCCCATGGGGATAGTACTCCGGAAAAATCCGTCCATCATTGCAGCTGCGGAGAAAATGGCAGGGAAAACACTGGACCTTTCCCAGCTTACCTGGAAGGGATTTTTTCTCAACAACCTCTTTCCCGTCACCCTCGGAAATATCGTTGGCGGCGTTATTCTCGTGGGGATCGTATTCTGGTTCGTTTATCTGCGGCCCCATATCAGCCTGTCTTTTAGTGTAAAACAGGATTTTTTCACAAAATAGGCAGATACATAGTGCCAGAGTCTCGATAATTATCTTGAAAAAATCCTGGTGTAGAATAAACTATAGTTAGTGATGATATTAAAGAAACTAATCCCCCTTAGTCTCCCTCTAACAAAGGAGGACTAAGGGAGGATTGATCATGGCCGTTCACCATGATACATCGTTTCATGAAAGCATAGAAGCCGAAGCAGGGGTGTCCCACGTACTAATCCGCATCTCCAGCATGACGCTGTGTTTAAATTTAGTGATTATAAACTATTTTGCCGAACATGCTATATAGTGCATAGTATATATTACATAAACACAGCATATTGGAGTTTCGGTAAAATAATTTATAATCACTTTAAATTTTGAGTACTGTTTGGAGGTGAAGTGCCACTCTATGTATTGTTGATCATAGCATCTGCAACCCTTGCGGCGTCTGCGGTAACCTATTTTTTTGCCAGAACAAAGTTGTTCTCATGTATGCTTATTCTGTTTTATGCGTCCTGTACCCTTCTTTCATTTTTATTGTTCCACACCCATCAGACCGTTCTCTTCTATGTAATTGTAGCAATCTTTGTTATCCTTCCCATCGCCTGTCTTACACTCTTTGCCGTTGATATGTACTTTGCAGTATTCTGTACAGATACCTCTTTTGTCTTTGTTCTTGTCTGGTTGCTTATACCCATGTTTTTTATCATAAATCTTATTGGTTATCTGGCAAGGGTCATCCGTGACTGACATATACAAAATATTTATCAGCGCAGGTGAATCATCAGGGGATATCCACGGTGCAAACCTCATGCACTGCATGATGAAAAAACACCCCTCCCTGAAATTTTACGGACTCGGAATGGAAAATATGAAACGGGCAGGTTTGCACTGTCTCCACGATATGTCTGCAAAATCTTTAATGTGGCTACATGCCTTAACGAAATTAACAACCTTTCTGCGCATGAAGAAAGATTGCATCCGTTTCTTTCAACAGGAAAGGCCCGACGCCGTCATACTGATCGATTACTGCGGTTTCAATTTTCTTCTGGCCAGGGCATCCAGAAAGCTAGGTATTCCCGTTATTTATTATATATGTCCCCAACTCTGGGCGCATGCACCGTGGCGTGTTAAAAAGATGAAGAAGCTGGTTGACAAACTGATCGTTATTTATCCCTTTGAAAAACCCTTTTACGAAACTGCTGGCATTCCTGTTACTTATGTTGGGCATCCATTATTCGATGAGATTCACAAAAAAGGCACGGACGTAAATATTGTTTCAGAGCTAAAAAAACAGGGGGAAATCATTATTTCCCTTCTTCCGGGCAGCCGTAAACAGGAAATTGTCCGGCTGCTGCCGCTGTTACTGCAATCAGCAGTACGGATACAGCAAACAATCCCTTCCGCAACATTTCTCGTCTCCTGCAGTGATGAACAACATGTTGATCTTGTGCAGGCCATTATCAGAGGATCTAAAGCCGCCTGCAGGATTGTCATAAAAAATGTCCATGAGGTGATAGCGGCATCCAACCTTTGCCTGACCGGCGCAGGTACAATTACCTTACAAATTGCCCACTACCTCAAACCGATGATCATTGTTTACAAAATATCTCCATTTGCCTATTTTATAGCCAGGCCGTTCCTTACTACTCCGTATATTGGCCTTGTGAATACCCTCGCCCGCAGAATGATCGTTCCGGAACTCCTTATGTTCAGAAGGAATTCCGACTGGCTTGCAAATCAGGCAATACAACTGCTCACCAATAGTCAGAAAAGACAAACCTGTATCAATGAATTGACTTCTTTAGTGAATGAAATTGGAAAGCCTGGTGCATCTGAATATGCCGCCTGCGAGATACTAAGCCTGCTCTATCGATTTAAACTTCCTAAATGCTAAACTGCAGGTTATTTTGGCGGAGGGGAGGCGAAAGCCTTTATACCTCCGTCTCGATACCAATAAAAAAATGAAGTTTTTTCTAACA
The DNA here is from genome assembly GCA_040048245.1 of Candidatus Brocadia sp. Taxonomy (GTDB): domain Bacteria; phylum Planctomycetota; class Brocadiia; order Brocadiales; family Brocadiaceae; genus Brocadia. The sequence continues at coordinate 84,270 of JABRVT010000055.1, read as the reverse complement.
AAAAATTGCCAGTGAGAATAGTCTGGGTATCGAATGCATCCGGAAAAAGAGCTTTTGCCAGGAAGAACGTATTGCAGAAATACTGAAAAAAACATGGCGACCATCCTGGTTTTGTCCACGTCTTTTCAGTGCAGGAATCCTCCACCCCATTATTTGTCATTTTATTGCCGACCCGAACTCTTTGGTCGTTTCAGTATTTTGTCTATTTTAAATACAGACAAAAGGCGCGGAAAGAATTGGCTAACTATACGAAAAGAGACATTTTCCCCCAATAGTCTGTTTTTAGTGCTCGTCAGCTTTACTTTGTTTATCATGCCGACTTTTTTCTTCCTCGGATCAAAACGATCGGTAGGATCATTGAAGTGTTCATCAATGGATTTGATCTGACCGTCATTGGAAACAGAAAAAGGAGTGATATCTGCAGTCACTGTTCCGGTACTATTTTTTCTTTTCGAACGGGGCCCTGCTTTAGCAATGATCTTAAAGTTAAATTTTTTGATTATTTCTGGCGTAGCGCCAAAGGCAAAGTCCGTGCAGTCATTGTAAGACAATAATAAATGTGATAGCTCTTTTAACCCGTTTCTGTCAAACGGAATATACGCAGGCTCATTTACGTGTAATTTTTCAGAAGACCCCGGCGTCTGGATTAATTTTGCAAGCGGTTTATCCAACCGGTCAAGCCTGAAAGCGTAATCTTCAGATGCACGGCGCACAATATCATCCGCACCTGAAAAATCTATATTTTTCCAGATATTTAATAAACCTTCACCCTCGTAATTAGTTAATAATATCCATGGCAGAATAAACCAGAAATGCCTCCGGTATTCCTGTGTAACACTGATTCCCTGCAGGCAGTAAATATCACGACCATCCTTGTCTTTATAATTTGATAAACCGCAACTTACGAGAAACGTTGCATCCGCATGGTTTAAGCAGTAAAGTGGCGAAACCGATGATTTTTCAAAGACATGTTTGTATTTGTCATACAAATTATACAATTGATTTAATACCTTAAGGCCTTCTTGTGAGATTTTCGGAGGAATAATCATCCACCGGTAATCTCTTGACAGGGAACGGGAATATAAGAGTCTCTGGTATATCATGCGATCCGTCTCACTCTTTCCAGCGCCTTATTGAGGAGCGGTTCGATGTGCGGCTCAAACTGGCTTAAAACCTCATAATCCTTGTTTTTTTCCTCCAGAATAGACCTGGCAACACTCTCGGCATCGGGTTTACGTGTGATGAGAGACCAGATTTTATTCACCAGCCCTGCCTTTTTCAGTACCTCAGAAAGTTCCTTTTCGCGCTGTTTTATACTCTTATGGGCCTCTGCCTTCATTTGTTTTAATGTTTGTCCCAGACAGTAAAATAATACATGCTCTGCATTCAGAGGTGATGGAAATCCTACAATTACGTCTTCGGATTTAAAAGGGTGTATTACATCTCCTGTTGGAATAATAGTTCTCTTTGCATTGCCTTCGCCTACCGCTGAGACCGGAACGATACCACCCTCCCATGTTGGATTTTGCTTACATAACGACACCATTTGATTGAATACTTCCATACCACGCTCTATTAATGGCGCATAATTATCGCTTTTCCATTTTGGGTCAACCGTGTCTGCCTTGGTGAGCATGATTACAAATATCAAGTTCCTGTTGGGATACACCCTGCTATAGGTCGTAAATATCTCATGGATCCTGCGTGCCCCTGACCGATGCCTTGCCTCTTTAATGTTTGAGTAATACGTCAGGACAAAGGCATCTGCAACTAGGATAACGGCGTTACTGAGCTCGATATGGGAAGCCAGATCAGAGATTTCTGATTTTGTCGCTTCTGAAGTATCATTTGTATCAATGGCATCCGTAATTTCTGTCAGGATGCCACCCCGGTAATCAATCCAGTCGAAATATGTTACCGGTTTCGAATTGTAGTAAACCGTAAAAGGCCATACCGTTGTCTGTTGTGTACCGTCCGGCCATTTAAATTTATTGACAAGGGAAAACCTGCTAAAATCGCCGATACTCAGTATAGCCTTGTCAAATTGCTGGACTGAACGCGGGGCAAGGTAAAAACCCGCGTCATTTTGACCTGCGTCCCCCAATGTTTCGTAAAGCGAAGACATGTACGTTGTTTTGCCGGAGCCTGATATGCCAACCATCGTCACTTTCATGTTTCATTCACCTCTCATAAATTATTTAATAATTACCTACAGCATTGGTACGAAAATATCCGCGAATAAAATTGTGATTCGGCTATTTTATACGTCATTGTAACTGCCAGTCGCCGTCGGGAGACGGCTCCTGCTGATAGATTGTTTTCGGGCTCTTTTGTGAGCCTAGCGTTAAGCCTTATACTTCCGCCTTATCATCTCAATGGCTACTCCGAAAAAGCCGCCAATGAACGGCAGCATAAGTGCTGATTTTGAGAAACCGGCAATAATCCAGATTGCCACAAAAATAAAAAAACCTAATATTGCGCCTAAGGAAAATGGATATAAGAGTTTTGCAGGTGTTAGTGGAATTCTGACAGATACCTTTCTTTCAAAGGATTTCGATTCGCCTGGAATTAAAACTCTCTTACTCAGTTCTTTATGCCTTTCAAAAATTTCCGACATTTATTTCCCTTCCTGTTTCTACAAAATACCTCAAAAAGTACTACGCTGTGTTGAACAAAAATCTCCTTATACGTCCGTCACATATCAATGGCGACTTCTCACAAATCTTTTGCTTCACCACCTAAAATCTGTGTTTTATAATATTACCGAATAACCTACTTTTTTAGCAACAATTTTTGCATTTTCTTAAAGCACATGCGAAGCATTCCCTTCCGATAATGAAAAGAGGCTTTTGTGTACTGAAGTAACATTGAATTGATAAGCGACACAAATAACCATTCCAGCACATTTAATATAGATTACAAGTAAAAACCATCTACCGGTAAAGTCTTAAACTATTCATTCTTTGAAGTTTTTGCGTTTATAATGTGGACATTTGAACACAATTATGTCATTTTGATATTGTAAGCCCATCTGGCAATACGCAAGGGAAACAGGCTTTTATATCGGCCTTTATTCAACTTATGTGTAGTGTGTTTTTTATTGACATCTATCGAGGACAGGAAATATTATGGATGCCTTAATGTTTTTATATTGGGATTTTCATTCATAAATTAACTGAGAAAATGTTACACAAAATCCTGCAATTGCAGCACAAGGATCCCAAAAAGGTCATTGGCCTTATGTCCGGCACATCGGCGGATGGTATTGACGCCTGCCTTGTAGAAATTACTGGTAATGGAATAGATACAAAGATAAACATTCTGGATTTTGAGACCTATCCCTATCATGTGGCAACACGCAACGCCATCCTTGAAACCTGTAATCCTGAAACAGGTACAGTTGATAAGGTTTGCCAGCTCAATTTTCACCTTGGGAAACTCTTTGCGGATGCCGCTAAATCCATTGCAAATAAAGCTCGTATTCCGCTCACAGATATTGACCTTATTGGTTCACATGGGCAGACGATCTATCACTTACCGAATCCTTTTTGTAAGGGAAATAACGCAAATGAGACGAAACCTATTTCAGAAAAGAACACACAAGACGGCTCTTTTCCTACTCAGCATATCTCTTCTACGCTGCAGATTGGTGAACCCTCTGTCATTGCACAGGAAACTGGCGTTACTACGGTTGCCGACTTTCGTCCGAGGGACATAGCGGCTGGAGGGCAAGGCGCTCCCCTCATTCCGTATGTTGATTTCATTCTCTTTCGGGATAAGGAAAAGGGACGCGCCTTACAGAATATCGGAGGCATTGCCAACGTTACCTTCCTGCCTCGTGACTGTGGTATTCGTGACGTTATTGCCTTTGACACCGGTCCAGGCAACATGGTAATTGATCGCATCACGGAGCTTATCACAAACAATGCATCTCACTTTGATGAAGGAGGCAGGATTGCTGCAACAGGATCAGTAAATGACAGGCTTTTGGCTGCCCTTCTTGCGCATCCGTATTTCGTAAGGCCTCCCCCAAAGACTACCGGAAGGGAAACGTTCGGGAGGCTATTTGCGGATAATCTTTACAGAGACAGCGTGCGCTCCGGTATGGAAGGACCGGATATCCTGGCAACCGTTACCATGTTTACGGCGCGCACCATTGCAGACAGTTACAAGCGGTGGATTTTGCCAAAGCATTACATATCTGAAATAATTATTTCAGGCGGCGGGGTCTATAATGCTACCCTTATAAAATTTCTTATCCAATATTTTCCGGCTTCCATTAAAATACGCTCCATCAGTAACTTCGGCATCTCACCTAACGTGAAGGAGGCCATTGCCTTTGCCATCCTGGCCAACGAGACAATTTCCGGAAATCCCAACAATATCCCCGGCGCCACAGGGGCGAGGGATAAGGTTATTATGGGAAAGATTATACCATAAGTATTTTCATGGTGAATATTTCGGCATTTTTTAGGTGTTTTGACTGTTTTTGATATGCCCTTATGTCCCTTGTAAATACTGGGATTTCAGTGAGAAGCATCTTTCTGAAGAGAAAGAGCTGTCGCCGGCCATGAAGTCTATGGCGGAGTTATTTGTATTGGTGATAACGCCGCTGGTTGACCGTTTAAATCGTAACAGTCGCAACAGCAGTTAACCGCGCCATCGAGCGACCCGAACCCCAGGTGAGAATGCAAGGCAAGGGATGAAAAGAAGGCGGATGGACAAAGGCCAGGAATCTTCTGGAACGACTACGGGAGTATGAGGATGATGTACTGAGGTTTATGGAAAATAAAAACGTTCCCTTCACGAATAATCTGGCTGAAAACGACATCAGGATGACAAAGGTTCAGCAGAAGATATCTGGCTGTTTCCGTTCTTTGGATGGGGCTAGGATTTTCTGCCGCATTCGCAGCTACCTCTCAACCTGTCGAAAACAAGGGGTAAATTTGAGCCAGGTATTAAAGACGCTATTTCACGGCGAATTGCCTGATTTTGTTCGCTCATAGCGATTGTGGACGAAAATACGCATTGAGTGGTTATCTGCTTGATATGTTATGGGTCTGATTTTAAAATATTTAAGAGATGCTAAGCATATTTGGGAAAAAGAGATCTGGCTTGCCTGATAACATGATTTTATCTCATCTTGATAATATTTTTTCTTCCATTTATCTAATTTTAGGCAATCGCCGGGACGTTAACTTTTCTGCAACGCTACAGGAAAAAATTAATTAAAATTTATAATCGCTCTACTTTGGTTTAAAATTAAACTTCTGCCCTCCCACCGCTGCCTCAAACATTAGACCGCTTTTCGACAAGGTAAAGATCGCTACACCATGGTCATAATCAGCATCTGCCGATGTACCGGCAGTTGAAACAACAGCAGAAGCTCGTGCGCCGGGTTTGAAATTTCCTTTCTTGAAATCCTCCAGGGTTTCCCGGTCCTTAAAAAATACAATTTCACTGTATGTTTGCCCACCAAACTGGGCACCAACAGTCACCTGTGTCATATTTGCGGTTCCAATAAATTCGCCTTTCTCATACACTTCACCAGTACCATGGGCTGCCCCAATACCAATACCACCTTTTGTGATAGTAGGAAATACTGCATAACCGTAAGCTTTTTCAAAATAAATCGTCAAATGCGGATAGTGAATTTTAAAATTCCTTATAACTTCTTCAGTCTGCGTATTCAGCAGCACTTTGCTTTTTACCGGTTCATCTTCTGCCGATGGCTTCCAGCCTGCATAACCAGAAGTAATAAGAATTGAAATAGTGCTCACAATAAAAAAAGTTGTGATAATTTGTTTTCCCATAAATTGTATCTCCTGTTTTTATAATAGTAGAGTAAGGACTCAAATTTCTCCGGTCAAGTCAAAATTGTTTGTTATAGGGGTATTATATTTCCGTTGATTCATTTATCTTGGAGTCGTTTCATTGCAAAAGTCTTTTCAATTTTTCCGGCATAGGAACTGGTCTGCGACTGGCATTGAGACAGGCGAGTCTTGAAAAACCTTCTGCAATGAGTTTATTATCACCCTCACGGATTACTTTGTGACTAAATTCTACCGAGGCGTGTTTCAGTTCAGAAACCCAGGTCTGAACAGTAAGAATATCATCGTAATGGGCAGGCGAACGGAACCGGCAGTGTGTTTCGGTAACGGGAAAGTAAATATGGTCCTTCTCTAATTCCGAATACGGTAATCCGAGATTTCGCAGATATTCCGTCCGTCCCATCTCAAAATACGTGAAGAAGTTGCCATAATAGACGATACCCATCTGGTCGGTTTCCTGGTAACGAACACGGGTCTTAATTTCATGAATTTTCATCGAGGGTTCTCAGACTAATTTGTATCAGACCTCTCACGTATTTATTTTCTCCTTGACTAAAACATGATAAAAATTAAATTGATTTTATGCAAAACTTTATAAAATTCAAGCATTTAATGCAATGTTTACAAGGGAGTTATGAGTACACGATAAAATACAGGGGACATTATCAGTCCATTTTTCCCTTTGGAGATAAATAGAGAAGTCTTTAAAACTGGACGGTGCAAGCTACATTGTTGAAACATTACACTACCACTGAATTTTGGTGAAGCATCTCTTCGCTTCAAATGTCTGTGTAATCTTAAAACTGCTTAAGATCGCTTCGCTACCGCTCGCAATGGTAATAAACAATAAATATTATTTTAAAATTTCCTTTAAAATATCTCCTATGGGCGATTCCTTGCCCTGTTGGTTTTTATCCCCTTTTTTGGGCAGTCTTATCTTGTCGCCTAATTTCTCCAGTTCTCTCCTGCCGTAATATTTTGTTATGGCGCCGGTTACATAGGGTATATCCAGGATAGGCCTTGGCTTGCTGAAACTCCCGGTAACCGTAATTGGAAGCGCCATGCGGTTTTCAGGATTGAGAAGGGCATTGAGAGGTTCTGCCTTTTTGGCTAATTTAGCAGAATATTCCCTGGAGAGAACGACCTTGCCCCTGAGATCGAGACTGCTGGTATTACAGTCAATCAGTCCCTCTATGAATGCATCAGAACCGGTTGCCCTGGCAGTATGAATATTGTGCAAGGCAACCTTCTTTAAATCGATCTTATTACCGGCCATGGAAAAATCACCATCCAGGTAATCAAACCGTGTAATCTTTTGTTTATCCAATTCACCGCCTTCTTTTTCCAGGAACACGGATACACCTTTTATACCAAAAAGTACATCAAGTACCGTATCTACAAGGTTCAAATTCATAATTTCTCCCTGATCAAGCCGGAATGACCCGCTGGCATTAATTGCCCCTTTCTGCTTGCCATCCCCCGCATTGTTTGCCATAAAAGACCCGGAAAATATCCCGTTGAATAAACCCTTGTATTGTGTGAGGGTATCCAGGGCTTCTGCCACGTTTATATTTGAAATAACCGATTTCACGTTCCACAGAAGTTTGCCGGGCTTCACTTTACCGTCCAGAGAAACGTCTCCCTGGAAGGCATGTACCCGGAATCCGTGGATGCCGAGAATATCGTTCTGGTAGTCGAACTGTGCCTGCATCTTTTCAAAAGGAGCAGCCAGCGCCTCCCCCCTTTTGACTTCAAGATTGCCACTCCCCCTGATGTCATCATTCTTTTTTTCGGCTTGCACTCTCATATCCATGGATTCAAAAAAATTTTTTGAAGTTACTGCATTCTGGCCATTGTCTGACGACTGAGAAAACTTGAATGCAAGTCCTGGAGACGAAAACTGCAGATTAGCAGTGGTATCTTCCATCGTCCCTTTCAAAGAACTGCGAAGAACAAAATTCCCTTCGGGTTCATAATCTTTCAGTGCAGGAACCATCGATTCCCAACCTTTCAGTGACGTATCTTCGGTGCCCATCAAAAGATCAAAACGAGGATTCGTAAGACAGGTAATTTTCCCCGATGTCCTGAGAGACAGGGTATGCATTTTGATAACACATGAGTCTAACTGAATATCATCCCCTGTCTTGCTTGCCTTGACGGAAATTTGACAGGGAACAAGTCCTGGCTTACGAAATGTTTCCCCATACAGGATATCGAGGTCTTTCATCTCCAGTGTACAATTAGCCTGGAGATTGTCCATATTTCCCTTCGAAATCATCTCCATGCCCAATGAACCTGAGAAACTCACACCATCTGGTAAGATTTCCTTGAAAGAAGGGTAGAACAGTAAGACATACTCCGGATTAATCTCTTGCGCCCGAAGGGTTATATCCCATTGTGGTTTTGTATTGAATCCTTCAACCCTTCCGCTCAGTGAGATTGTATTTTCATTCATACTCAAATCAAACCGGTCAATATCAGCTATTCCCTTTTCCCATACGAGCTTCATTTTTTCCCGGAGGGTAACCGTCGTTTTCCCGGGACCTTTCTTATTGTCTCCTTCTGCGAATACCAGTTCTTTGCACTGTATCCGACCATCTGAAGTAACTCCGGAGGCCATATCCCCCTTTACAGAAATATCCATACTGACAACCCCATCCACAGGTGATAAAGGCAGGTTTGCAGGCAGGTAAGATTTACAGGTATCCAGATCAAATTCATCGAGAGATAATGTAACATCCGCAAAAAGCCGTTTTATATCCAGGGTATCACCCAGGGGACCCATAGCGCCCCTTATCGCGAAATTTTGTTTTGCGCCCCCAGGCAGGCGGGCTGCCATGGACATTCGAATCGGTTTATTCACTGATACATCGGTAAATTTCAGGTCTAACAAATCTATTGTAGTTGTTGTGGTAATGCCCGGCTGAGTGAACTCATCGATGAAATCGATTTGACCCTGGTTCAAAGTGAATCTGGAAACCATTAACCCCGCAAAAAGGGCGCCTCTATTTTTTTCTTCGCTTTCATTCTTTTCACGGTCATTTTTCTCTGTGCTTTCAGTATCGGTATGTTCATTTGCCCTGGAACCGGTCAGATCCGTGAAATTAAATTTCCCTTTCGTGTTTTTTATCAGCCGTACCACCGGTTTGTCCAGGATCAATTCCTTGACCTGGATCTGTTTCTTGAGCAGGGGAAATAATTTTATTTTTACACGAAGGCGTTCCAAATTCAGAAAATCTCCCTTTCCAAACTCCGGATTTTCTGCAATACGGAGTCCCTGAATCTCTGCCCCCAGCCCTTTCAATATGGTGAGTTCTATACGGTCAAAATCCAAATCTCTCGCCAGGTATGGCTTGGCGAGGTCAATAATCTTCCCCTTGTATTTATTTAAATCAATTAAGAGGGGGGTAACTGCTGCACCTGCCACAAGAACAAAAACCAAACTCAGGATAATAATAACGATCTTTTTCATGTTTTATACTCTCTACGGATATAATGAACAGCCTGAATTAGGCCTTCGGCAACTTTTCCATAAATACTAAGGTATGACCGTCTCCCGATAGCAACTTGCTTAGAACCATAAAGACATCAAGAACACGAAAAATCTATTTTTTTCGTAGTATCCTTTGTGCCTTTGCGGTTATAACATGAACTAATTACCTAGTATGCGAGCGCTCCCGCTCGCCAACAGGAGTTGGCTCCTACCATTGGAATTCTTAGCACCAAGAACACTAAGATTGGCATAGACGAACAATCGTGTTAAGGACATGCAGGGGAACATGGTTTGCCAGTGCTACCCCAAAAACCGCTTAAATACAAGAGTAACAATTTGGTTTTTTGAAAATGTCAGCGGTTCAAAATGTTTCTGTATCAATATGTAAGTGGCAATTGAATTGCCACTACAGGGTAAGATAATCGTATGAAATTTGTGGGTCAACCCTAATATGGTCAATTTCATTTTTGCCAAAAGTATCAAAACTTTAATAACTTTCTCTTAATATTATCTAGAATTCAATACACTGTAACAGAAGTCAGGTATTTTATCAAGGGAAACAGAAGCACCGATAAACGTTTGTATCAAAAGAGACAAGGCTTGCGTCTTTTTGTCACCCTGAAACAAGTTCAGGGTGACAAGTAAACGGCATAATTAAATTGACATAGTATTGCAGAAAAATTTATACTGAGTTGAAAACTTCTGCAAGAAGTCACATACATCCTTTCATCTGTTCATCCAATTCAGTTTTCAGGAGGGTTAGTATGTTCAAACTGAGATTTTCGGCATTACTTATCGCAATACTATTTTTCGTTGGTTGCTCGACAGTACCAATAACAGGGAGGCGACAACTTTCTTTTATACCGCAGAACCAGCTTATTACTTCAAGCGCTGATAGCTATCGTCAACTGTTATCTGAATCGAAGATTTCTGAAGATACACAAAAAACACAGATGGTTGTCAATGTAGGTCGTAAAATAGCGTCATCTGCCGAACAGTTTATGCGTGAAAACGGTATGGAAAAGGAAATACAGAATTACCATTGGGAATTTAAACTCATTGAGGATGATAAAACCGTAAATGCCTTTTGCATGCCCGGAGGAAAAATTGCCGTGTATACAGGAATACTTCCGGTTGCCCAGGACGAGAATGGCCTTGCAGTCGTATTGGGACACGAGGTTGCCCACGCATTGGCAAATCATGGCGGTGAAAGGATGAGTCAACTTCTCGTTGTACAAATGGGCGCAACCTCTCTGTCAGCTGCACTCAGCAGACAACCGGAACAAACCAGACAACTATTATTGCAGGCATTTGGGCTGGGTGCAAATGTAGGTGTCCTCTTGCCGTATAGCCGCAGTCACGAACTGGAAGCCGACCATATTGGTCTTATTCTGATGGCAAGGGCTGGTTACGATCCCCGAACCGCCATTCCATTCTGGCAAAGGATGAGTAAATTAGGAGGAGAACGGCCGCCTGAATTTTTGTCTACACATCCAGCGCCTGAAAGAAGAATCCAGGACATTCAGAATGAACTCCCTGAAGCGATGAAATATTACAAACAGTTTTAATCATTCAGCCTGAAAGGAGGTAAAAAAAATGCGCCGATATTCATGCAAGACTACGGTAAAAGCTGTAGCTTTCGTTGTAGTAATTGCGTTTCTCAGTTCGATGTTCATTCCAGTAAAAGGTGTTGTGGCAGAAAAAGGGGAACACGGTGTTGAAAATATTTATAAGCTAAAGTATGCCGATCCCGTCAGGGATATTCACCTGTATCTCTGCGCTTTCCATATAGCCAAGAACAATCCGAAACTTGAGATAGAAGCCCACCATTATTGTTCGATGCGGAATCTTAATATCAAGAATGGCGGTATCCACCAGTGTGTCATATATGATTCCAAGGAAGCGCCTGCCAAACTCCTTGGTATTGAGTACATTATCAGCAATGAGACCTATCAAACCCTCCCGCCCGGGGAAAAGAAGTATTGGCATCCCCATGCGTATGAGATCATATCCGGACAGCTCATCGCACCCGATTTAGCTGACATGGGCGACAAGGCACTTGAAGGCTTTTTAACGAGTTGGGGTAAGACGTTCCATACCTGGCCTGACCCAGGTACTGAGATCCCGATGGGCGAACCGCTCCTCATGTGGTCTGCCGGTGCCGATGGACAGATCAGCAAGGAGATGATTGGGAAACGCGATAAGCAGTTCGGTATCTCTACTGATGAACTTCGGGAACGAAGGAAGATGTATGGATACCAGGTACCAAACGTGGATGTGCCAAAGTCAATTGACGAGGTTGGCCGGCAATGGACGAGTAATGGGCCCGATAAGCCAGAGAAATTAAAATAATGATTGAAAAATTGTAACCACTCAGCGTATTTTCGTCCACAATCGCTATGAGCAAACAAAATCAGGCAATTCGCCGTGAAATAGCATCTTTAATACCTTGCTCAAATTTATCCCTTGTTTTCAACAAATTGAGAGGTAACTGCGAATGCGGCAGAAAATCCTTGCTCCGGCTATGGAAAGAGAACAGCCCGATATCTTCTGCAAATTATTCGTGAAGGGAACGTTTATATTATCCATAAACCTCAGTGCATCATCCTCATACTCCCGTAGTCGTTCCAGAAGATTCCTGGCCTTTGTCCATCCGCCTTCTTCTCACCCCTTGCCTTCTCACCTGGGGTTCGGGTCGCTCGATGGAGCGGTTAACTGCTGTTGCGACTGTTACGGTTTAAACGGTCAACCAGCGGCGTTATCACTAATACCAATAACTCTGCCATAGACTTCATGGCCGGCGACAGCATCTTTCTCTTCAGAAAGATGCTCCTCTGCTTTTTGGAGCGTTACCTCTATATCTATATTTATTGTCTATCGTCAATGAATCTGCCTGTATGATCAGCCACTAACTTAGCTGCTGCGGCTATTATATACAATAGGCTTTTTTCATACCTTTTTGCGCCATAAGGCGCGTATTTCTGTTGCCGATAAGTTCCCTCCCCCATATCTATCCTATCTCCGCATATAAAATGCGCCAACCGCCTCTTACAGGCCGTGCGCTACAAACTAATTCAGATGGCCTCTTTTAGCCCAAATTCCCTGTCAAACAAATTTTAAAACATTTTCGCCTAATAGTTACAATTCTTGTGTCATAATTTGCGCTAAAGAATAAAATTTGTTTGCTAAAGACAAATTTACATATTAAATTAAAAAATATGAAAATTGCGCTGGCACAGATTAATCAAACGGTAGGCGACTTTCAGAAAAACGCAGAAAAGATATGTTCATACATTGATCGTGCCAGGAGACAAAACGCTGATCTTGTCGTTTTTCCGGAATTGGCCGTTACTGGCTATCCTCCCAAGGATTTTCTGGACATCCCCGCATTTATCGATGAGAACCTGAAAACCCTCAATACAATAGCCAGCGGCGTATATGGTATTTCTGCCGTTGTAGGCTTCGTCGACAGAAACAAACGGCGCCATGGTAAGCTTGTCCATAATGCGGCGGCATTTATTCAGGACCGCAAAATTGTTTCTGTTCATCACAAGTCACTCCTGCCGACCTACGATGTCTTTGATGAATGCCGTTACTTTGAACCCGCATACTCGATCTCTCCAGTAAAATTTATGGATTATACATTGGGCATATCAATCTGTGAAGATATATGGAATGACGAAGAGTTTTGGCCGCGCCCTTTATATGAGATAGACCCCATTGAAAACCTGATCTCTCATGGAGCGAATGTCATGATAAATGTCTCTTCATCGCCATTTACCGTGGAGAAGCACGACAAGATACGATTGCGCATGCTCATGCACGATGCTACAAAATATAAAGTTCCTTTTATCTATGTAAATCAGGTGGGAGGCAACGACGACCTCGTCTTTGATGGGAACAGCGTCGTAATAAATGCCCAGGGCAGGCTTATTGCGCAGGCTGCAACCTTTGAGGAAGACCTGATGGTGGTCGATATAGAAAACCCTGAGGTGCAAATACAACCCAGGACCTATTCCCCTATTGAAACCGTCCATATGGCCTTAGTTGCCGGACTTCGGGATTATGTAAAAAAGTGTGGTTTTAAGAAGGTCGTTATTGGCCTCAGTGGAGGCATAGATTCCGCCGTAACCGCCGCACTGGCTGCAGAAGCACTGGGCAATACGAATGTCATCGGGGTGCTCATGCCATCCCAGTTTTCTTCTCAGGACAGCATCGATGACGCGGTGGAACTTTCTCAGAATCTGGGTATTACTTACAAAATTATACCTATTAAAGATGTATTTGAAACGTATCAGAAAACCCTGCAGACGGAATTCAAGGGAATGCCCTTTGATATTGCTGAAGAAAATTTACAGGCACGTATTCGGGGCAATATCATCATGGCGCTTTCCAACAAATATGGATACCTTGTTCTGACAACGGGGAACAAATCGGAACTGGCTGTCGGATATTGTACACTGTATGGTGATATGAGCGGTGGATTTGCCCTGATCTCCGATGTTCCGAAAACGATGGTGTATGAACTGGCCAGATATATAAATCGGGAAAAGGAGATTATCCCTCTGAATTCCATCACCAAACCCCCTTCTGCCGAATTGAGGCCTAATCAATTTGACCAGGACAGCTTACCTCCTTACGACGTACTGGATGGCATCCTGAAGGCATACATAGAAGATGCCAGGGGTATTGACGAAATTATTCAAATGGGGTTTGATGAAAAGATTGTACGTGAGATTATCAGAAAGGTAAACAGAAATGAATACAAGAGGCGACAGGCAGCTCCGGGTATCAAGGTAACCTCCAAGGCATTTGGATCAGGCCGGCGAATGCCCATCGCCCATAATTTCATGTGTTGATAAATTGAATGGGAAACCTAAGAGCTAAATTGCCCATCGGGGTCTTTGATTCCGGCATCGGAGGGATTTCTGTCCTTGCTGAGATGATCAGGATGCTGCCCTATGATGAGTTTATTTACTTTGCCGACACGCTCCATTCCCCTTACGGGACCAAGCCAGAAGACGTTGTCAGATTACTGTCTGTTGAGGCAACGGCGTTCCTATCCCATATGGGCATTAAGTCCCTTGTCGTTGCATGCAACACAGCCACAAGCGCTGCAATCAACGAGATTCGAAAGATGTGCCCTTTCCCTGTGATTGGAATGGAACCTGCCTTAAAACCTGCTGTGGAGCTTGGGCTCACTGGTAAGATTCTCGTCATGGCTACACCTCTTACATTAAAGAGTAAAAAATTTAATGAATTAGCGCATCAGTACAAACATCTTGCCGAGATTGTTCCGCTTCCGTGTGCTGGACTTGTGGAGATCATTGAACGGAATCATTCTCAAAAGGAGGAGATTAAAGAATACCTTTCTCACGTATTTTCCATGGTGAATAAAGACGATATTTCAGCTATTGTCCTGGGCTGTACTCACTATATCTTGATAAAAAAGGAAATCAGGGATATAGCAGGAAGTAAGATTGCGATTGTTGACGGAAACTATGGAACAGCCAGGCAGTTAAGGGCAGTTCTTCAGAACAAAGGTCTTCTGAACGACTGGACTGCAGATGCCCCCCGTATTCCTTTAAGAGTAAAAATAAGGTTTTATATTTCCGGAGACGAAAGAGAGGTGATCATAGCAAAATGCAGGCAATTGTTACAAGGTAAAGGGATTATCTGTGAATAGAGATTTTCGAGTTGTGTAAAATCTGATAAAATTCAATGAAAGAAGAGGAGAGATACTATGTCGACAATGGACAATTTGAAAAGTGCCTTCGCAGGTGAATCGCAGGCCAACAGAAAATACCTCGCCTTTGCCAAAAAGGCCGATGAAGAGGGTTTTAAACAGGTAGCAAAGCTATTTCGGGCTGCGGCCGAGGCGGAAACGGTACATGCCCATAACCATCTGAGGGTAATGGGTGGCATTAAGAGCACAAAAGAAAATATCCAGGAGGCCATAGGAGGTGAAACGCACGAATTTACCAGAATGTATCCACAGATGATTGAAGAGGCAAAGAAGGAGGGAAACAAACAGGCTTTGCAGAGTTTTGAAATTGCCAGTAAGGTAGAAAAGGTCCATGCTGACCTTTATCAAAAAGTCTTAAATAACCTGGGCAAGAACGAGAACATAGATTACTATGTTTGTCAGGTCTGCGGAAATACGG
Organism: Candidatus Brocadia sp.; assembly: GCA_040048245.1. GTDB lineage: Bacteria > Planctomycetota > Brocadiia > Brocadiales > Brocadiaceae > Brocadia. The sequence goes on along the minus strand of JABRVT010000055.1, from coordinate 68,782 downwards.
TTGAAAAGGCTGCGCCGGATAAATGCTCCATCTGCGGTGCATTAAAATCCATGTTTGCAAAAATCAGCTAGCGAGGCATTGGCTGAGGTAAGTGAAAAAATGTAGTAAGCGGTGAGCAATCAGCCATCAGCAGCCAGGCAAGGGTCGAATGCCGACCACTGATGGCTGAATACCTTTAAAACTAATGATTGAGATATATAAAAAACTACCCCGGACAAATTGTGGTAAGTGTGGTGTACCTACCTGCATGGCCTTTGCGCTTAAGGTACAAAATGCACAGCTTAAGATATGGGATTGTCCTTATATTGCCAGGGAAAATGAGGCATTGGTTCCCAAGAAACCTACAGTTACTATGGATGATAACTACGAACGTGTAAGTAATGAATTAGAAGTTGCGGCAAAACATACAGACTTCAAAGAGTCGGCTCGTGCCATTGGATGCCATTTTGAAGTTAAAAATGGACAGGAGATAATAAGGCTTTCCATGATGAACAAACCCTACGAGATGCGTAAAGAAGGTTTATTTGAAGATGATACGTATTGTCACGATTCGTGGTCAAAAATCATAATCTATGATTATATACGCCGGAAGGGTGGAAGACCTTTAACGGGAGATTGGGTTACACTGGGCTATTTCCCCAACACGGCCTCGCATGTAAAGGCATTTCAACGGAGTGCCGAAGAGAAGATATCTACAACCTTCAACAGGAATATCAACGGCCTGAAGATACGCTGTATGGAACTGGGAGGATTGGAAACACAAGGCAAGATGAAGGCCGATTATATCTGTCGTTTTGACCTCCTGCCGTGTATACCCTTGTATTTGTGCTTTTGGGATGCCGATGAAGAGTTTCCGGCAAGCTGCAAGCTCTTTCTGGACAGCAGCGCAGAGGCGTACATCGACATTGAATATCTTGCCTATCTTGTGGAACGATTTGTTGAAGTATTTGTCAAGTATTCCGTTTGAATCCCTCTTAAAAAAGGGGATTAAGGGGGTTGTATTTTTCCTGGCTATTTTACAACCCCCTTTGCCCCCTGGTTTCTAAGGGGATATTTATACATCGCACAGATATAGTTATGTCTGAAGCAAATGCATTGGACGATCTTGTTGAATCGTTTATAAACTATCTTCTCGTGGAACGTGGTTTATCCAGGAATACCATTCTCAGTTACAGCCGCGACCTGCAAATATTTACAGACTTCCTGCTCTCGAAAAACATATTGGACTTTGACAGCGTCCGTCCCGATACAATTACCAGCTTTATTATTTCTGAAAAAAAGCGCGGCCTTTCCATCAACTCCATCGCCCGCACTGTTGTGGCCATTCGTATGTTATACAAATTCCTCCTCTCGGAGGGAAAGTTGCAGACAAATCCCTTTACGGTAATAGATGCCCCAAAGCTGTGGAAGAGATTGCCGGAAGTTATTCCGGCACATAAGATTGACGGCTTGCTTTCAGTCCCTGATACAAAAACGAAATTAGGGATGAGAAACAAGGCCATCCTTGAACTTATGTATGCTACGGGCGCGAGGGTGTCAGAGGTCGTTGCAATTCAGCTGGACTGGATTAATCTTGAATACAGTTATGTGAAATGTAGAGGTAAAGGCTCAAAGGAGCGCATCGTGCCTCTCGGGACAAAGGCGATTGAGGCCATTCAAAATTACTTAAAAACTGCCAGGCCAAAGATAAAAAACAGCCATGATAGCACGTATTTATTTCTTTCAAAGGCCGGGAAACCGCTTCGGAGGGAGAATGTATGGGTTATTGTAAAGAATTGCGCTGCGAAGGCAGGTATCCATGGACACATTTCCCCGCACAAATTGAGGCACTCATTTGCTACCCATCTCCTGGAAAATGGCGCCGATCTTCGTTCAGTACAGGAAATGCTGGGACATGTCAATGTCTCCACCACTCAGATATATACCCATGTCAGCAAACAGCACCTCAAGGCCGTCCATCGGCAATACCATCCAAGAGCATAAACAAAATGGGCTTGCATGCCGATTAGGTACGTGATATTGTACATAAACAAACTAAACCTTTGATAAAGTTATTGCAGAAAGTAAAATAAAGCACCTATAAAAAAGATTTCAGAAGTAGAACAGTATGGAAAAAACCAGACATTCGAAGACCATACGTATTTCAATCATCGCAGGTGCCACGCTTGCTGTGGTTCTGCTGATATGCCGGCTCACCCTTCCCTATATCATCAAGCACATTCTTGAACGGGAATTGACCAGTCAACTGGGGGTCAAAACTACCATCGGTGACGTGAGTTTGGGCTTGTTCAGAGGTTCGGTAACGCTGCGTGAGATTGTCCTGGATAATCCTCCTGGCTTTGTTTCCAAACCCTTCCTCTCCGTACAAAAAATTTTTCTCAATGCCGCTTTAACTTCCCTGCTGGGGGAAGAGATACAAATCGAACTGGTGGATATCCAGGGGTTGGCACTCCTGATCCAGCGAACCGAAGAGGGCCACATCAACTTAAGAACTATCCTTAAAAATGTGAAGTCCGCTTCGCCGCCTCCATCATCTCCTCCCATTGAAAAACCTGCAAGAGCGCAACCAGACAAAGGCATTTTCTTGAACCTCTTTCAAGCGGAAGATGTTCAAATTTTTTTCGAAGATTATGCAATCTTAAAACCCCCGCTTTTGACGGAACTAAAAGACATGACTTTCCTGCTAAAGTCTTTTCGCTACCCGGATACCTCTTCAGGAACCATGAGTGAAATCGCTATCAACGGACAATTGGTTGCCACGCAGACCAGTCCATTCGCTGTCCGCGGCATGTTTCAGCTTGGGAACAATCCACCGTCGACTATTAACTCCGATCTGGAAGAAAAAATTGAGGATATTTATGTATCCCATTTTAATCCTTATATCAGACGTTACGGTTACATATTCAAATCAGGAACACTTACAACTACTTATACGGGCAAAACTGTTCGAGGGCAGATAAATGGATTGGCTAGCGTGCGATTTGAGAAGGTACAGTTTGAGAAAACGGATATGAGATTGAGTACCCTTATTTTGGGGATCCCCTTGCAGTCTCTTCCTCAAGTGTTTCAAGGCCCGGGTGGAACTCTGGAGTTAACTTTAGAGGTTGGAGGAGACATGAACAATCCCCAAATTTCCTGGAGCAAGCTGAGCGAGCAATTACTGGTTAAGACATTAGGTAATGCCTTCAGAACCGGCTCCATTCAGCTTAAAAAACCCTTCGATTTAATTACTGGAGGTTTTACTCAAAACGGAAAGGATGGCTCAGTCCTCCAAAAGCTTAGAGATATGCTCAACCCCCAAACGCCAGCAGGGGAAGAAAAAGAGGAGGTTCAGGAAGAAAGACAAAAAGACAAAGATAAAGTGAAAGATTTTTTTAAAGGCAAACTGTTGGACCAACTCGACAAACTAAAGAAATAGGGAATGCCATTGCAACTTTTCCTTACCACAAGCCACACATCTGTTTATCCTGAGCTGGTATTTTTCCAAATTCCTCAGCGGGTAACGGCTTGCAAAACAGATAACCCTGCACCTCGTTACATTGTCTTTGCTTGAGAAAGATGAGTTGTTCTTCTGTCTCAACCCCTTCAGCAACAACTGTAAATTTCAGACTCTGTGCCAGTGCAATAACCGATTCCACAATAACCCTGTCATTTTGATCGGTCACAATGCCGTTTACGAAGTGCTGGCTGATTTTTAGTTTCTTTACAGGAAATTTCTTGAGATAATACAAAGAAGAAAAGCCTGTGCCAAAATCATCGATGGCTATCTGGACGCCCAGATCGCTCAGCTTGCTCAATTTCTGAATGGTAGCTTCTATGTCCTGCATGGCAATACTTTCAGTAATTTCCAGGCCTAGTAACTGCGGATCAAGACCGGTTTTCTGTAATACAGACGTAACGGTTTTTACCAGATCGGGTTGCTGGAACGTATGTGCCGAGAGATTTACTGCAACGCACAGAGGCCGAAATCCCGCATCCTGCCAGACCTTACTTTGTGCACAGACGGTATATAACACCAGTTCATCGATGAAGACAATAAGCCTGGTATTTTCAGATAAGGCGAGGAATTCTTCGGGATTAATCAGACCACGTTCAGGATGCCGCCAGCGCACAAGGGCCTCCATACCAACAATTTGACCGGTGTCGATATTTACCAGCGGCTGGTAATATACTACAAATTCCCCGCGGTCCAGCGCCCGGCGAAGATTTCTTTCCATAATCATCCTTTCAAAGGAGTCAGCATGCATGGCTTCAGTATAAAACTGATAATTATTTCTCCCCAGTTCCTTGGCATGATACATGGCGGTGTCGGCATTCTTCATCAGGGTTTCTGCGTCTGCGCCATCGCCGGGATATGTGGCAATCCCGATGCTTACAGTAACATAAAATTCATGTTCTCTGATCATAAAAGGCTGCCGTATAGCATCGAGGATTTTACTGGCAATATTGCTTACATCTTCCGTTTCGTTGATCCCTAACAACAACAGAGTAAATTCATCTCCGGCAAAGCGGGCAACGGTATCTTCCTGGCGTATACAGTTTTTCAGCCTGTTAGCGATTTCGTGGAGCAGCAAATCCCCTGCGGTATGTCCCAGCGTATCATTTATACTTTTGAATCTGTCCAGATCCAGAAACATCACGGCCAGCATCTCGCCCGTACGATGCGCGTGCGCCAACGCCAGTGTCAGACGATCGTTAAACAACGTCCGGTTGGGTAATGAGGTAAGGGTGTCATGGAAAGCCATGTGTTTGATTTTTTCCTCCGCCCGCCTGCACTTTTCGATTTCTATCTGCAGTTCTTCATTTGCCTTCACCAGTGCAGCAGTTCTCTCCGCTACTCGCTGTTCCAGAGATTCGTTGAGCGCCTTCAGTTCTTTCTCTAACTGTTTTCTCTCGGTAATATCCTGAACCGTTCCGTTCATCTGAATTGCCTTGCCATCTTCATTAAAAATAACTTCTGCATGTCCATGGACGATACGTTCTGAACCGTCCGGCAAAAGTATGCGGTGGTCAATGTTGTAAGGTTTTCTCTCATATAAGGCATCATGAACAGATTTTTTCACAAATTCTCTATCGTCATTATGAACGACATTCAGAAACGCCTTATATGTCGGACAGAATGACTGTGGAGCAAAACCAAAGATGCGATAAACCTCATCTGACCAGTACAGTTCATTTTTTACGATATCCCATTCCCAGTTTCCCAGGCGGGCAATTCTTTGCGCATTGGCAAGGCTGGCTTCGCTTTTCCGTAACGCCTCTTCCGCCTGCCTGCGCCTCCGCCGTTCCTCTACCTCTGTCAGTTCCCGTTCAATAGCCGGCACCAGTCGTGTCAGGTTGTCCTTCATGATATAATCATGAGCGCCGGCTTTCATAGAGGAAACTGCAAGATCTTCCCCTATAGAACCGGAAATAATGATAAACGGAAGATCGAGTCCGCTGAGTTGCAACTGTGCCAGAGCCCCGATTGCGTTAAAAAACGGCATGTGATGGTCTGCAAGGACAACGTCCCATTTTTCCTTTTCAAGCATCATCTTCATGGCTGAGGCCGTTTCAACCCGCTCAAATACCGGCTCATAGCCTCCGCGTCGCAGTTCACGAAGTATCAATTCCACATCGTCCATCGAATCATCAACAACCAGGACACGAAGAGGTTTTCTCATCTAAGCCTTCCTCCTCTGTTATGCGGAGATTTGTTCAGGAGAAGCCAGTAAATTCCCAATTGTCCCAATGCTTCTGAGAACTGGGTAAAATCCACCGGTTTTTGAATGTAACTATTGGCGCCGAACCTGTAACCATTAATCAGGTCACTTTCCTCGCTTGAGGACGTGAGAATAACTACAGGAAGGAATTTCGTCCGTTCATCGGAACGCAATCGTTGCAGAACTTCCAGACCATCCATCTTTGGCAGTTTCAAATCCAGCAATATCACCACTGGCAACTTACTAGTGTCCCGGTTAGCATACTTACCCTTACCAAAGAGATAATCCAGCGCTTCAGCCCCGTCGCTCACTACTACCACCTCATTTATGATATTGTATTTTTTAAATGCACGCAGTGTCAGCTCCACATCGTCTGGATTGTCCTCTACAAGCAGGATAGCTTCGGAAGAGGAATTTGAGATAGTACACTGTAGCAGATTTACCATAATTACACCATTTTTGCCATATCAAGACCGGTGACGAATATGGCTACAAATTAGGACTTCGATAACTTTTTATAATAAAATACCTCCCTGTCTCCCATACGTGTTAAGGATTCTAAAAATATCACTAACTGCTTATTAACTGTAGCGCAGGTCTCCGGCCTGCCAGCTTTCTTTTATTTTGCTTCATGCAGGCTGGAGAACTGCGCTACTTTTTAAGCAAACATTGCTTAACACGTATGCCCTGAATCCTCTCTTGAGAGGGGTTTGGGGTGTGTAAGGCGGTAGTAGAAAGTTTGAAATTCCGAAACTGCTTAACTGCCATAACTTTTATCGACTGATTTCTCGAAACTGAGTTTCTTACCCGTTGCGTTCCAAAACTCCGTTTGGGAACAAGCAGTATACGCCGGCAGGAACTTTCTCCCGACGGCGATTGGCGACTCACAACAGATTGCATGCGTCATAGGCCAACAAGAGTAGGCCCTACCTGCATAACTTTGAAATTCCTTGCAACGTGGCATTTTAAATAATTGCTCTCTAATTTGCAATCTCAAATCGTAAAGTAAAATGTTGCGCCCTGGTCTACCGCGCCTTCAGCCCAAATCTGCCCGCCATGCCGATGGATGATGCGCTGAACGGTAGCCAGCCCAATCCCCGTACCCTCAAACTCAGTTGGCGAATGCAGACGCTGAAATGCGCCAAAGAGCTTGTTAACGTAAGCCATATCAAATCCGGCGCCATTGTCATGTACAAAATACACCGGTTTTCCGTTATGCTGTTTCACGCCTAGTTCTATTATTGCCCGCGGCCTCTTACGGGTAAACTTCCATGCATTATCGAGCAAGTTTTTTAGGGCTATCTGCAACAGATGCGGATCGCCGTTGACGACTAATTTTTCAGCGATGATAAACTCCGCCTGACGTCCCGGTTCTGCCTCCTGAAGCTCCGAAGCGATCGCCTTCGCCAATGCGCTCAGGTTGACCTTCTTACAGCTCAGTTCACCGCGGGTTATACGGGAAAGATTCAACAGATTGTCGATAAGCTGCCCCATATACTTGCTGGCCGCGCACACACGCTGTAGGTAGTTTTTCCCCTGTGAGTCCAGCCTGTCAGAGTAGTCTTCCAGCAGCGCCCTGCTGAAGCCGTCGATAGCCCTCAACGGCGCGCGCAGGTCATGCGATACAGAATAGCAGAACGCTTCCAGCTCTTTGTTGGCGGTTGCAAGCCGGTTCGTAAGATATTCAAGGCGATCGCGATGTTTCCTCAATTCTTCCTCCGTTCGTTTGCGCTCGGTAATGTCTTCCTTGATTGCAACGAAATGGGTAATGGCCCCCTCAGGGTTTCTGATAGGTGAAATGGATGCATACTCCCAGTAAAGCTCACCATTCTTTTTCTTGTTATGAAATTCTCCCTCCCATTCTCCCCCGGAGGTAATAGTATCCCATAAACTCTTATATTCCTCGGATGGTTTCTCCCCGGATTTTAAGATACGGGGGTTTTGCCCGATTACTTCTTCCGGAGCGTAACCTGTTACCCGGCTGAATTTGGGATTTACGTATTCGATGTTACCTTCTCTATCAGTAATTACAACTGAACATGAGCTTTGTTCGACAGCATTAAATAACTTGCGAAGTTCTCCCTCTACACGCCTGCGTTCTGCGATTTCCGTCTTGAGTTCTTTGTTTGCCTTTACCAGCGCCGCCGTTCGCTCTGCTATGCGCTGTTCCAGAGAGTTATTGAGCGCCTTCAGCGCCTCCTCCGCCCGCTTGTGCCCGGCAATTTCCCCCTTAAGCTTTACAGCCATGACATTGAAACTTTCGGACAGGGCTCCAATCTCATCATTGCGAGTCGTCTTTACCCGATAATCTAAGTCTCCGCCTGCAAATTTTTCTGCTGCATCCTTTAAATCCCTGATGGGATCTGACGTTGAGGCCGCAAAGGAAATTCCTAAGCCGGTAACCGCTACAGCACTAACTACGCCAAAAAACAATGCAACAAGACCCAGTTTCTTTAATGGTGAAAATGCCTCCGCCTTATCTATTTCAGCCAGAAGTGTCCAGCCATATTTGGGTAAATATACGGAGACACCAACAACAGGCTTTCCCCTGTAATCCTGGTAGATACCAATGGTCGTTGTTCCCTCTTCGATAAGCTTACGGACGGGTTCTGTGTTTACGACTTGTTTGTGTACTGCATTACCAAAAAACCTTGACTGGGTAAGCATTAACTTATCTTTACCCACCAGATATACTTCCCCGGTATCTCCCATCCCGACGCGATTTGTTGTGATCTCAGTCAGGGCCGAAAGGGAATAAATATTGATAATCACGCCCAGTGTTTCAACCCCATGTCTTGCAATAATTGGAGCTGAGACAAAGGTACAGTTTGTGTCGAGGTCGGAGGAGTAATGTAGCTGACCACAGTATGTTTCACCATAATTCTTTCGTATGCCCTGCAGAAATACATCCTGGCTGGAAAAATCCTTACCGATTAACCTCTCATCGGTGGATGAGACCACTCTGCCGTTCTTATCCACAAGGGCTATTGCCATAAGATGCCGGTTGAGGGGTAATTTTTTCTTTGAAAGATACTTATTTAAGCGAACTACTGCATCCTGTTTAGAATTCCCTCCGCGAATTATTGTCTCAAAACACCTTCTTATGAACCCATCGGTACTGAAGTCTGCCGTACGTATCTCAGTTCTCTCCATAAAAGACAGGACGTGCTGCTCTCTTGACTCTGCAATTGCTCTCAAATCCTCAAGGATCCGATATTTTAAGGCATTCCTGGTGTAGAGGTAGTATATTGTTGTAGTAACTGCAATAGGAATGAGCGATATACAGAGTGAAAAGATAAGCAATCTGCTCTTAATGGATAAAAATCGATTCATCTGAGGTGCCCCCCCATAACCCGAACGAATTGGAAAAGAAAGTATTTTTGTTTTCTCACACAAAGTCACCGGGAGACAAAGAAACACATAAAAATTGAATAATGAGTATTGAACAAGAAATTTCGTAACAATTTAGTTTTTTGAAAAATTCCAATAATGACGCGCTTACCATGCGCTGTAGAGGCAATTCATGAATTGCCTCTACAGGACTGTTTTGAAACTCGTCCTCAACTGGAAAGAAATGTATGCTATGCAATTACTCACAGTTTTTTAAATCATATGTGTAATCTGTGAAATCTGCGGTTTCGAATGTTTTTACTTGGTCCGAAGATTAGCCTCGCTGGTATTGCAAAACAACGCCTGACAAAATATTCAATGCCTTTTCATATTCTTCCAGCGCTTCTTTTATTTTCCCGCTTTGCACGTACAGATTTCCCAGATAACGATGGGTATTATATGAATCTGGCATTAATTCAACGGCTTTTTTAAATGCAGCGGCCGCCTTTTCGTGTTCTCCGTTTTTTAAATGTAACCACCCTAAGCACAGATAGGCATCCGGATAATCGGATTTTATCTCTAAAACATCCATTACCTCCCTGAATTTTTGTTCAATGGAAGGCACCCTTCCCTTAATCCAGCCATAACTTTTTATCATGTCATTATTTTCCGCGGATTCAATAATCATGTTACACGCCGCTATCGCTTCATTTAGCATATCCTGAGAGGCATAAAGAAACGCCATCAACGCCAGAATTTCGGCATTCTCGGGTTCTCTGCGAATCACCCATTCTACCAGGTCCTTCGCTTCTTCGATCAAGTCGCATTGCGCATAAATCCACCCAAGAAACACATAGGCGTGAACGTCGTCCGGATACAGAGAAATAATCTCTCTGCATACTTCAATAGCCTTATCTATTTCACCATTTTTACCATATGCGGTTGCAAGCATCCGATATGCCTTTTTATTTCCGGGATATACCTTGATGGCATTTCGTGCAGCAGATATTGCCTTATCAAACATGCCTTCATTGATGCAACGTTCCCCCTCCGTAATGAGATTCTCAAAGATGCAGTCTCCGGCCTTTTTTGCCTCATGCAACTCTGTTAAGGCCTCGACGAACATCCCTTTCCTGGCATAAAAGCAACCCAGGTAGACGCGTAATTCCACACGGTCAGGTTCAACGGATATCGCCCTCTTCATATCTTCAATGGACAGATCCAGCATCCCTTTCTCTGCATGGGCACAGGCCAATTTAATATATGCCTCCACACAATCTGGTTTTAATCTTAAAACTTCCTCATATTCATTTATGGCCTGATCAATTACAGAAATTATCTCTTTTCCATCAACATTTGATTCTCTTTTACCGTAGTTATATTCCAGATGTAATACCTTCTTATATTCCTTCAGGGCAGCACCCAACCTTCCCAGTTGCACATAGCACGATCCCAGCACTTCATGTGCGCCAGAAAATCCGTCGATCCAGCCAATAAGGTCTTCAAAATTTGTGGTAAACTCCTTAACCACCGCAGGAACATCTTTTACCATTGGATAGTCAAATGACGCCTTTTGAAGGTTTGGGTCAATCTGCAAGACCTTCTGGAATTCCTTTACTGCATCGGAAATCAGCCCCTTCTGACTATATGCCCATCCGAGATATGCATGAACTTCCACGTTATCCGGATAAAGTCCGGCTATTTTTTTCAATCCGGGTATAGCACGGTCGATTAACCCTTTTTCTACATATTGTTTGGCTTGTTCATAACATGGTTTTTCCCAGATGCTAATAGAAGATTTTTTTCCGTTTAGCTCTTCTGAGGCATTTAAGGAAAAAAATAACCCTTGTATAACAAGGGCTATGAAGAAAAGAAAGGGCAGTGATTTTAGTACAGGTGTCATATCAGTATCCTTTTAAACCACCCGCCGAAACAAATTCCGGATAGGTTGGAGTCATATGCTCGGAGATATCCAGCCCCATGGTCTCATCTTCTTCACTCACACGGCCAAGGCCTACGGCCTTTAGTCCCCCAAAAATAATGATCGAGCACAGGCAGGCGTAAGCAATACAGATGATAAAACCCAGGGCCTGTATACCAATATGACAACTCACGCCGTGATAGGTTGGGCGTATAAGCCCCATTACACCGGTAGCAATGCCCCCGATAGCCCCAGCAGTACAATGCACCCCGCACGTACCAACGGTGTCATCAATCCCTATCTTATCCAGTGACTTTACCACCAGCGGAATAATCCCCCCGCTGATTACGCCCACTACTATGGCAAAACCGGGATGGGTAAAGCCAACACCCGCACAGATAGATACCATGCCGGCTATTGCCCCATTTCCTGTGGTAAGCGGGTCTGGTTTTTTATTTACCAGCCATCCGCCAAACATCGCCCCAAGGATGCCACCCGCCATGCTCATCGTAACGTTGATCGTCGTTGTAGGCAAATCGTTAACGAGGACATCGATCATCTTTCGCGCCGTTACTGCATCCGTAGGCTCGCATAGCGATCCAACCAGTACCGACCCTACATTAAAGCCATAAAAACACACGCATAATATGAACACGCCGAGCATCATCTGTGAAACGTTGTGTCCGGGGATGGTATAACATTCCCCACGTCCGAACTCGAACAGCCATGATTTCTTGTTTGTACGTGCGTATTTTTCCAGCCGGGGGCCAACAATCATTGCAGCGATAAGGGCCGTCAGCCCACCCTGAAAATGGACCACCACGGAACCTGCATAATCTACATAGCCCCATCGCAATAACGGCCCTGCCGACCATGCCATCCATCCAAAAAACGGGTACATAAACCCGCAGTAAAGAACCACGTAGATAAGATATGCCTTAAAACTGAATCGCTCTGCTATGGAACCTGATGCGATGGAGCATGAGACAAGACAAAATCCCCACATGGTGAACCAGTGCCCGTATACATTCAGCTTGTCCACGTTTCCCGGATCGGTTACGCCTATAAGACAGTAATTCCAGTTACCGGAAAAGATAGCAAATCCGAACAACCACCAGACCAATGTACCCAGACCGATATTTGCGCAAACCTTCATATAGACATGGGTGGCATTTTTCGAGCGAACCTGTCCGCTCTCCAGAAAAGCAAAGCCCGCCTGCATAAAAAAGACCAATACCCCCGTGATAATTAACCACAGAATATAAATAATAAGAATAATATCTCTTGCCAATATATCCACCATCGGGTATTCTCCTTCCACCAAACACATCAAATCGCAGATGTATTGAATTTTTCAAAGGATTTTTGTGTTTCAATATACTACCAGCATTCAGGAAATAATCAATAGGATATTAGATTAAATGATTAAGGAATTCATTTTTATTTCATTGAAATACAGGTAAAATAAAGGTACTATAAAAAAATATTAAGTTCTTCGTTTTTCTTCTCAAAATCCTTTATTCCCTGCACGTAGTTGCATCATACATGTAAATCCATTGGTGTCATGATAGGGGCAACAGAAAATTTGAAAACCACAATAAATCGCCGGAGCTTCCTGTACTTCACAGGCTGGGGTTTTATTGGGATGTTTCTCATAATGCTGCTTGGCGGGGTTGTCAGGTTCTTCTTTCCCAGGACTATTATTGAACCACCGACAAGATATAAGATTGGGTATCCTTCCCAATATACTCAGGGGGTAAGCGAAAGGTTCAAAAAACAGTTCCGGATATGGATCGTCAGGGAAGCCGACAGGCTATACGTGATCGAGGCAAAATGCACCCATCTTGGTTGCACACCGAACTGGCTTGCATCTGAGGGCAAATTTAAATGCCCCTGTCATGGAAGCGGGTTCACACCCGATGGAATAAATATTGAAGGCCCTGCTCCGAGGCCCATGGAAAGATTTAAGGTTGCGCTGGACGCTGACGGACAAATCGTTGTTGATGCGGGGGTACGGTTCAGGGGAGAACGCGGTGAATGGGACAAGCCCGGGGCATTTTTAAAGATCTGAAAAAAAACAATTTAGCAACGACCCTTGTGCAGGGGCTGGGTTACCCCGCCCCATGCGGTTCGCAGGACAGCGATATAAAATGTTGCGCTATATGTTCTGACTCGTTCGGATTTAGGCGCTTAGCGCCTAAACATCGACAATTTATTGTCGGATATAAAACTATATTATAGTTAACTCATTGAAATGATATGAGTTATACATTATTTAATAATTTTTTAAGGTTAATTTAATTCAAAGATGCTAAGAATATTATCGGTAAGATATATATTACAGCATTTTACTGCACTTCAGCGCCACCTTTTTCGAGCGAAGTCTCGAAAAAGGCGTAGTATCTTTCAAAAATAATTTTGACGCATTTAGCAAAAATATTTTGTAGCGCAGGCATCCTGCCTGCTTTTGAATTCAACAATATGCAGGCTGGAAGCCTGCGCTACCATCTCTTCCGACTCTTTCGGGTTAGGTAATTACAAGAAAGATTAATAGACCCATGGGAAACTTTTTGGCAAAATACAAAACCATGCTGAAAGAAAAAGGCATATTCGGCATGCTCAGGGACGTAACGGTAAATTCGCAGGTATGGAAGTCCATCTTCAGGCACACCTTTGCCGACACTCCGAAGAATCGCATGCTTAAAGTCGTTTCCAACGTCTTTATGCACCTGCATCCGGCCCGGGTAAAGAGGCACGCACCACAGTTAAAATTTACGTGGTGTATGGGTGGCATCAGCTTCTTCCTGTTCCTGGTGCTCACCTTTACCGGCGTATTACTGATGTTTTATTACCGTCCTACAGTTCATGATGCATACTGGGATATAAAAGATCTGGAATATCAGGTGCCTTTTGGTGCGATTTTGAGAAATCTGCACCGATGGAGCGCCCACCTGATGGTTATAACGGTATGGTTCCATATGTTCCGCGTATTTGCAACAGGCTCCTATAAACCACCGAGGGAATTTAACTGGTGTGTGGGCGTAGTCCTGCTGGTGCTTACCCTCCTTTTAAGTTTTACCGGCTATCTGCTTACATGGGACCAACTGGGATTCTGGGCTGTAACAGTTGGCACAAACATGGCTCGGTCAACGCCATTGCTCGGGCATGAAGGACCTTTTGGAGAACAAATGGGAATGACAGCGTATAATGACATAAGATTCGCGCTTCTGGGTGGCTCACTGGTAGGCGGAAATGCCCTGTTAAGGGCATACGTATGGCATTGTATCGGACTACCCCTTATTATCAGCGTATTCATGATGGTGCATTTCTGGAGGATCCGCAAGGATGGGGGTATTTCCGGACCGCTTTAATATCTTATAGAAGATATTTTGAAAATTAACCCTGCCAGGGTTGACAGAAATTTTGTGCTTCGGATGTTGTCTTTTCAGACTTGTTTTGGTATGTAAATTTATTTATTGGAATTCCGCGATTTGCATGTAAAGCGACGAGTCTCGTCGGTCTGCAAATAGAATTTAATTATGGAAAACGTCTGGGCAATTATAACTAAACCCGATAATATTCCTATTGTTGGTTTAATAATTTTGTTGTTCTTCTTTACATTCATTACCTTTAAGCAGGCGTTTGAAAACGATAAACAGATAGAACGGGAAAAACAACAAAAAGGAGAATAGTGTCTCGTGGACTACAAAATAGTCAAAGCCGATGACCACTGGTTCAGGGAAAATATTAATTGCCAGTACGCATGCCCTGTCAACACACCAGCCATGAATTATATAGAACGCATCGTTTACGGGGACTTTAACGCCTCTCTGCGCCTTAATTTCATGGCGAACCTTTTTCCCCATATCCTTGGCAGGGTATGTACCCATCCATGTGAAACTGCGTGCCGCCGCGGGGCAATTGATAAACCTATCTCAATATGCGTGCTGAAAAGGAGTGCGGCAGAATTCGCCTCTAAAAAGTCTCCGATAAAATCGATGAACAAAGAAAAAACAGGAAGGCGCATTGCAATAATAGGTTCCGGCCCATCCGGTCTTGCAGCAGCGCATGATCTGGCATTCAAGGGACACGACGTCGTCATTTATGAGGCGCTCCCCCTCGCCGGGGGCATGTTAAGCGTGGGTATCCCGCCGTACCGATTGCCCCGTGATACGATAGAAGACGCAGTGAACTGGATAAAGGATCTTGGGGCCGATATCCGTTTAAACAGCCCTGTAGACACACCCGACAAGTTCGGTACATTATTAAAGGAATATGACGCCGTTTACATTGCAACTGGCGCCCATAAATCGCAGATGCTTGATATTCCTGGTGAAGATCTTAATGGGGTAATGCACGGCGTTACCTTTACGAAAAACGCGAATCTCGGAATAATAAAAGATGTCCCTGAAAAAGTGGCAGTTATTGGAGGTGGGTTTACCGCTATAGACTGTGCGCGTTCCTCGCTGAGGCTGGGCGCAAAAGAGGTCTTTATCATTTACCGCAGGACTTTAGAAGAAATGCCGGCTGGAGAAACGGAAGTAAGGATGGCAGAGGAAGAAGGCATAAAGATGAACTATTTGACTTCTCCTGTAAGAATAATCGGTGGACATGATCGAAAGGTGACGCAGCTCGAATGTATAAAAAACAAGCTGGGCGAACCGGACGAAAAAGGCCGCAGGCGTCCAATCCCCATAAAAGGAAGTAATTTCATTATACCCGTTGACATGATCATAGCGGCTATCGGCCAATCGCCGGACACCGGATTTCTATCAAAAAGGTTTGGAATAGAAATCAACCATTGGGGGATGCCGATTGTAGACCCCGAAAGTTTCATGACTACCAGAAAGGGCGTATTTGCAGGCGGCGATTGCATCACCGGTCCCAGAAATATCATTGAGGTGGTCGCGGATGGGAGAAAGGCTGCAAAGTCGATACATAAATTTCTAACGGGTGAGGAAAGGAAGGGATACAAATTTTATTATAAAGAACAATCTCCTTCTGAAAGGATGCCTGATTATGATTCCATACCAAGACAAAGGCAGGATGCCCTTCCCATGGAAGAAAGGTGGAATCTGAACGCAGAGGTTGAACGGGGACTTTCGAGGGAAAATACATTTAAGGAAGCGGGACGCTGCCTGCTCTGCCATTACAACATATTTATTGACGAGAAATGCGTGTTGTGCGGCGGTTGTATTGACGTTTGTCCCTACGCTTGTATCTCCATGGTCTCCCGTGAAAACGTTGAGGTAGCAGATGCCTTACAGGATGGTAGTACTGTTCCAGGAGATTGGGATGCTGTTATGGTTATAGATGAAGAAAAGTGTATCAGGTGCGGACTGTGCGTTAAGCGCTGCCCGGTAAATGCCATCACGATGAGGCGTTTTGCATATTCGGAGGAGTAGAAACCACCGGCTATTAGCAACTTTTCCCCTGCGTTTTCCCATAGTAGGTGTAGATGGATTATGGGGTGTTCTTCTGCTCACTCAATCCTGTAGATTGAATCAAAATGTTTCGGTTCAGGCTCAAGGACTGAACCAGCGTAAAGTCAAAATGCAAAAATTGTTACACACATTCAACAGGTTTGTTTTTACAACTCTTTATCTTCTGATTGTCATTTTTATCTTTAATTTTTGGTTTTTAATATTTATCCAGCCTCTTTAGCAAGGTAATGGAAAAGATGGATAACAAACAAGATGAACCGAAAGACAGGGGTAGATACAGGGCGCTTGCCTTTATTAAAGGCTCTACACTTGCCAGGGAAAAAGACTTAGAAGTATCCGAGAGTGAAATACCCACGTGGCCGTATCTGATAAGAAAAGAATTTCTGGCGGCGATCATTTGTATGATTATCCTCATTGTCTGGTCTATCCTGCTTGATGCGCCACTGGAGGAACTCTCTGACCCTACCATGACCCCGAATCCGGCAAAGGCGCCGTGGTATTTTTTGGGGCTTCAGGAAATGCTTGTCTATTTTGATCCATGGATTGCGGGGGTCGTTTTTCCCATGCTCATTATCATAGGGCTGATGGCCATACCCTTCGTGGATTTTAATCCAAAAGGAAACGGATACTATACCTTCAAGGAACGGAAGTTTGCCATGCTTACCTTCTGCTTCGGATTCCATATCTTATGGATATTACTGATTATTGTTGGAGTCTTCATGCGCGGGCCTGGCTGGCTCTGGTTCTGGCCCTGGCAGGAATGGGACCCGCATCGAATCGTAGCAGAAACCAACTATGACCTGACCAGTTTCATTGGTGTTAATTCCAGATCTTTCCTGGGGTTTGTTCTAGGTGGAGCAGTTGTAATTGGATATTTCTTCATGGGCATGGCAATCCCATACCGTTTTATGAAGACAGGGAAAAACACGGCATTACAAAAACTCGGTATTATCCGATATTCCATTGTAGCATTTCTTTTCTTATCCATGCTGGCACTGCCTATAAAGATATTCTTGAGACTCGTGTTTCACATCAAATATATCTGGGTAACAACTTGGTTTAATATATAAATTCCTATGCTTTAGTTAGGCATTAGGCAACTGGTATTCGGTTAACCCTACCCCACCCCTTCCCTCACCGTAAACGGGGAGGGGATAAATTTCCCCGCGTTTACGGGGATTATGGGGCATTTGAAATTCCTCGAATTTTTCCTTCAAAAAACCAAACTATTACGATAAATTTATTCATCGTAGTGACCTTGTCGCGGAGCGGCACCTTGAAACTTGAAAATACTATCTTTTAAGTATTTGCAGACCTTGTACTTGCGCCGATTATTATAGTACGGCTGCCATATTTTCGCATCTGGAGGAATCAAAACATGAACAAATTTTATCGAAATACGCCCACTTTTTTTCTTAGTAATCTTTTTTTCATAAGCACATTTTTCGTTCCACCTCTTGTATCCCATTCTTTCGCATGGGAGTTAATGGATACCGGCCATCAAATTGATTTTAGTCAGCATCAAGCGAAAACTCCTCCACCATTCTCTTCTTACGAAGAAGGGGATAAAGGGGCAGTTATAAAACCCCAGGGAGTTCCTCTCGATTTTGAGCAATTACCCAGGACCATGGAAACACCTGTAGTCAAGACAAATGCTACGCCGCGGAAGATACCAGGCAATATGAGATTCCGTCATGAAATGGCGGAACTCCTGGGGGAAAAGGTGGGGCCGGACGATTCAGGAGACGTCTACAGTGCAGGCGGGCTTGCAAGCTATTACACGGGTCCAAAGAAACTTTTTCCCGGGAAAGGAAAGTTCGGGCATATGTATAAATTCTTACCCATAATCCGATGGTATGATCCGGCATATTATTTTAATCCCGAAAACTTTAATCCTGGCAGTACTGTAACCGGCGAATTTACTAACGAACAGTGTGTTACCTGTCATATTCTGGAAAACCCCGGAATTGTAACCCAATGGAAGCAAAGCAGACATGGAACACCAACCGAAGGCAAGGAAGTGGTTGGATGTGACAGATGCCACGGAAAGAATCATGAGCGGCTCGTGATGCCTGATTATATCCTTTGTGGAGAATGTCATGAAAAACAACTGAAGGGGCATCGCGATGGTGGCCGTGGCGCACATGCCCACGCCTATCATCTGGAATTGATAGATCAGGGATGCCAGATGGAGAAACCCGCCGAAGAGACGACCGCATGCCTTGCATGCCATGCTATTGCAGAAAACCGATGTGATGGATGTCATACACGCCACAGGTTTTCAGCAGCTGAGGCAAGGAAACCTACCAGTTGCGGGGTATGCCATTCCGGCCCTGAGCAATATGAATATGAGATGTATATGCAATCGTATCACGGTATGATTTACCAGGGAGAGGGACAGGCCTGGGACTGGACAAGACCTCTCAATGCCAGGAATTACGTCGTCCCGACCTGTGCATATTGTCATATGCCTGAAGGAGAACACAATGTCACCAGGATGTCAACCGTTTATACGTATATGGGTACATCTCTGGTGGACAGAGGGGCATATCGGTACAAGGCAACGCGGGATTCATGGATCAACACCTGTAAGGGCTGCCATTCACCACGATTTGCCAGAGACCATTTAGAGGCCATGGATGAGGCAGTGAAGCTGAGTTTTACCAAATATCGCGAGGCAATGGGTATCGTAATGGCCTTGTATACAGACAACCTGATTGATCCCATGCCCGGCGACCTCGCCCCAGATTCCAGAGGACATAATGTCTTTAGCCTGATGCCGGGAAAGGGAGAGATGCGTAAATACAATGTCTCTAATATAGAACGGTTAACCTATGAGATGTTAGTTGACATCATTGGCGCTATTTATAAGGCAAAGGCCCATAATGCCTATTACAGCCCCATCTACGGCTACTGGGAATGGGCACAGGACCGCTGGCTGGTGCAGATCAAGGATGAGGCCAGCAAACTCAAACGCTTTGCAGCAATCGAGGAGAAATTAGGCATCAAACACAACTCATATCCTTTCTGGAAACACGGGGAGTATACTGATATGCTTCTGGGGTGGAAGAGAAAGGAATGGAATAAGTAACGGAGATTTTTGCTGCGCAAGCACGGTAAAAGTAAGCGATTGGTAACAATTTAGTTTTTTTGAAAGCATTGAGAGTTGTAAATGTCTTAGCTGTAATTATGTAGTGGCAATTCATGAATTGTTACTACATCACATGATAAGCGCATCATTACTGGAAATTTTTAAAAAACTATCAAAAAATTAATATTACAGCGATTGAGGAGATAGAATTATGGCGACCATTAAAAATAAACTGATAGAAAATATTCAATCTTTTTTATAAAATGCTGTACAGATAAAGAAATTGAGGTATTATCTCTAAATATTTACAATGTATGATTTCTATCTAAGGAGTTTTTATGTTTAAGGATTTCAAAAAGATACAGTTTAAAATGCCAAAGAAGTTTTCCATCTGGCATATTATTATTACTTTTGGATTTTTTATCTTGCTGCAGATGTATTTGATGAATCCCGGTGTAAGAGATATCACTTACAGCGATTTTAAAAAGATGGTAAAAGATGGAAAAGTCCTGGAATGTCATATCACAAATACAATGATTCGCGGTAAACTGCGTGAGATAGAACGTGGCACCACAAAAAATGCGGTTTTTATTACAGCCCGCGTGGATGATCCTGATCTGGTAAAAGACCTTGAGTCCATGGGAGTCAGGTATGCAGGGCATTACGAGAGTCCATGGTTCAAAACATTCTTTTTCTCCTGGATAATGCCGCTATTAATCTTGTTTGTTATCTGGCGCTTTGTATTTAAACGGTTCGGTCCTGCCAGCAGTATTATGACCTTTGGTAAAAGTAAAGGCCGTCTATATGCACAGGAGGATCTGAACGTTACCTTTGACGATGTGGCAGGAATCGACGAGGCCAAGGAGGAATTACAGGAAATTATTGAATTTTTAAAAACCCCTGAAAAATTTCGCGCCCTGGGGGGAAAGATACCAAAGGGCGTTTTGCTCGTGGGCGCCCCAGGAACTGGGAAAACCCTCCTGGCAAAGGCTGTGGCCGGCGAGGCTGGAGTTCCCTTTTTTAATATGAGCGGTTCAGAGTTTGTTGAGATGTTTGTTGGTGTCGGCGCTGCACGGGTGAGGGATTTATTTAGCCAGGCAGACCAGAAGGCACCGTGCATTATCTTTATTGATGAACTTGACGCCCTTGGCAAGGCCCGTGGATCAAACCCTATGAGCGGACACGACGAGCGTGAACAGACACTAAACCAGTTGCTGGTGGAAATGGATGGATTTGATTCAAACAAAGGTGTAATTATCATGGGCGCCACCAATCGCCCTGAGATGCTGGACACCGCCCTTCTAAGGCCCGGGAGGTTTGACCGTCAGGTAGTTGTTGACCGGCCCGATCTTCATGGCCGTGAAGCAATACTGAAGGTACATATAAAAGAGGTAAAACTGGAAAAAGAGATCAATTTACATTCAATTGCTGCCATGACGCCCGGGTTTGTCGGGGCAGACCTTGCCAATCTTGTAAACGAGGCGGCCTTGCTTGCAGCACGAAGAAACAAGAAGGCCGTTGGTATGCCGGAATTTGAAGAAGCGATTGACCGCCTTATGGCAGGTCTCGAAAAAAAGAAACGCCTGATGAATAAGAAGGAAAAGGAGATCGTTGCCCATCACGAATCGGGTCATGCGCTGGTTGCGTGTTCTGTGCCGCATGCAGACCCTGTCCGCAAAATTTCGATGATCCCGCGTGGCATTGGAGCGCTGGGATATACGTTGC
This sequence comes from Candidatus Brocadia sp., assembly GCA_040048245.1. GTDB lineage: Bacteria > Planctomycetota > Brocadiia > Brocadiales > Brocadiaceae > Brocadia. Next base: position 47,569 of record JABRVT010000055.1, on the reverse strand, counting down.
AAAAACCAACCGAAGACCGGTATCTCATGACCCGATCGGAACTTCTTGACCGGATAGCGATATTACTTGGGGGGCGGGTTGCAGAGGAGATTGTCTTTAACGAAATATCCACTGGCGCTCAGAATGATCTGGAAAAGGCCACCGAGATTGCCAAACTGATGGTGAAGGAGTACGGTATGAGTGATAGAATGGGTCTGATGACATTCGAGCAAGGCGACAGGCCGCTCTTTCTAAGCGGCGGATTTGCTGCCGGTAAGGAATACAGCGAGGAAACAGCACGGGAAATAGATCTGGAAATTAAGAAAATCATGGACGAATCGTTCCATCGGGTAAAGGCATTATTAACGGAAAAAAAGGAGATTTTGCAGGGTATGGCAAAAACACTTATGGAACAGGAGGTTATTGAAGGAGAAGAGCTGAAAAAACTTCTGGAAGAACTACACAAGGCCAATGGGAGAAATATACCTGTTACCCGGATATCCTGATTGCTTTTTAAGATAATACCTTGATTGTATAGAACTTTTTGGGAAAAAAGAATGTCGTTAAAAACACTTATCAGTAAATATAAGTATTGCGCTATAGGAATTTTGATTGCCATAAATTGCTCCATGGTAAGTATTTTAAAACTGAACGGGCTCGCTTTCGGCCTGGTGGTTCTGGCTTTCTGCTGTACCATGCAGTTTCTGGTTAATAATGATGAGCGCAATGAAGCAAACAGAAATGAATCGAATGACGTTTCTGAAAGATTATTTCACAGGGTCATGAATGTCGTCCCGGAGGTTGTGTACATCTCCATGTTTGATGGCACTGTGAAATACATCAGCGACGGGATAGAAAAGCTGGCAGGGTACAAACCTGATGAAATTTACAAAACACGAAATTTCCTGCTCCAGCTGGTGCATCCCGATGACAGGGAAAAGGTATCGAACCAAATCCGAGGCCTGCAAAATGGAAATGAAGCAGCGATAGAATACCGGTTACTAAAAAAAGACAGGACGTATAGCTGGGTTTCCGATCATCTCAATGCCATCAGGAATGAATGGGGCAACGTAACCCACTATAATGGTATTTTAGTTAATTCTGACGAGAAAAAAACGGCCAACAGGAACCTGCAAAGTTTAAATGCCAGAATACATCAGTTAAATGACATGGTTAATCATTATGCAGTGCGGGATAGTTTAACCAGTGTCTATAATAAACGATATGCACTCGTAATCCTGCAGAACGAGTTTAACCGGGCACGGACTCAAAACAAGGCATTATCATGCCTGCTGATGGATATCGACCACCTTGAATCCCTCAATCACCGGTATGGATATTTCATTGGAGACAGTATTCTTCTGGAAGTATCAAAATGTCTTCAAAAACACATACGATCATCTGATGCGGTCTCCCGGTTTGGGGACGATGAGTTCTTGCTTATGTTGCCGGAGATTGATAACGGTGAACTGGACAGGATATCAGATTTCCTTGTAAATGCAGTAGATAAGTGTTTCGTAAAGGACGAAGAAAAAAATCTGAATATTCATTTTGCGGTAACGGTGGGAACAAGTTCCGTTACTGCGTCGACAAAAAGCATCACTGACTTAATTGAACAGGCAAGCAAGGCGCTTTATGCCGCCAAAGTAGCAAAGAAAACGCATCTGAGAGGACAACCAGTCGCCGAATTGAGACAATGAGAAAAGCCCAGTTTTCTTTTCACAAACGGAGTAACGGAACCCTGCCGGAAATCATTTCCATTATTCCGCTAAGGGACGACGTAATTTTTCCGCACCTGATTCTGCCGTTAGAACTGACCGGAGAAGGATTGGTAAAGGCGGTAAATGATGCTGTTTCTAAAAACGAATTTATTGGCATTGTGGCGCTGAAGTATGATCTCGCTTCGCCAAAACCTGCTGATTTTTACGAGGTTGGAACTGCAGTAAAGGTTGTCCAGGTACTAGAATCTGCTTCAGACCATGTAAATGCCCTTGTGGAAGGTATGGTGCGGATCAGGATTACAGATTTCGTACAAACAGAACCCTACTGCAGGGCACGGGTGGAAGAAGTCCGTGAATTTACAGAAAAATCCGAGACGATAGACGTGCTTATACAGAGCGTTATAACGCTCTTCAAACTGAGCGCCATGCTGGGGAAGAGGTTGCCAAGAGAAATTATTTCTATGATTGACAGCATTAATAACCCGTCAATACTGGCAGACCTGGTAGCCATTTATCTGGAATTACCCGTTAACGAAAAGCAGAAATTACTGGAGATGCTCGATCCCCAGAAAAGACTAAGGGTCGTATTTCATTATCTAAATAAAGAAGTTCAGTTAAAAGAAGTTCGTGGAAAGATTGACGAAGAAGTCGCCAAAGAAATGTCTAAAACCCAGCGTGAATATTTTTTGCGGGAACAGCTGCGTGCTATTCAGAAGGAACTGGGAAAAGAAGACCCCCATATAGAAGAAATCAATAAACTGGAAGAAAGGATTAAAGAGGCAAATATGCCCAAGGAGGTAGAAGAAGTGGCTATTAAAGAATTAGACAGATTGCGGGATATTAACCCCGCATCGGCCGAGTATCCGGTCTCCAGAACATATCTGGATTATCTCATTAATATCCCCTGGAATAAAAAAACAATCGACAATCTGGAAATCAGCCAGGCAGAGAGGATTTTAAATGAAGACCACTACGGCCTTGAGAAGGTTAAAGCGCGTATCCTTGAATTCCTGGCGGTACACAAATTGAAAGAAAAACTGAAAGGCCCCATCCTCTGTTTCTGCGGCCCTCCAGGAACGGGAAAGACATCACTGGGGAAATCAATTGCGCGTGCCCTGGGTAGAAAATTCATTCGCATCTCCCTGGGAGGCATCCGCGATGAAGCAGAGATCCGGGGACACCGGCGTACATACGTAGGTGCATTGCCAGGCCGTATCATGCAGGAAATCTGCCGCGCAGGATCAAGTAATCCGGTATTCATGCTCGATGAGATTGATAAAATTGGCGCAGATTTTCGGGGAGACCCTGCTTCCGCACTGCTGGAAGTCCTGGACCCAGAACAAAACGTCAGTTTTGTAGACCATTACCTTGATGTGGCTTTTGACCTTTCAAATGTGCTATTCATCACAACAGCCAATATCCTTGATACTGTTCATACCGCATTGAAGGATCGGATGGAGGTTATCTATCTTCCCGGATACAGCGAAGACGAAAAATTAAAAATAGCACATCAATTTCTGATCCCAAAACAAATTAAGGAAAACGGACTGGAAAACCATCCTGTCATATTTCATGACCAGTCCATTTACAAGATCATCCGGGAATATACCAGAGAGGCCGGACTGAGGAACCTCGAACGTGAGATTGCGTCGATCTGCAGGAAGATTGCCAAAGAGATAGTTGCCGGAGAACAGGTCACAAAAGAAATAAGGCCGGAGACCGTGGAGAAATTTCTTGGTCCAAGAAAGTTTTTCTATCAGGTTACCGACGAAGAAGACCGTATTGGAGTGGTTACCGGCCTTGCCTGGACAGAAACGGGAGGTGACATTATCTTTGTGGAGGCGTCCCGGATGAAGGGTGAAAAGGAATTAACTCTTACAGGCCAGTTGGGCGACGTTATGCAGGAATCTGCCATTGCAGCACTCAGCTATGTCCGCAGTAATGCAAAACGATTGGGTATCGATGAGAATTTCTACGATACATCTGAGATCCATATCCATGTTCCCTCGGGTGCTATACCAAAAGACGGTCCTTCCGCCGGTATTACGATGTGTATGGCGCTGATCTCGCTATTGACAGGCAGACCGGCAAGAAGAGAGGTGGCGCTTACCGGGGAGATTACACTGACGGGAAATGTGTTACCTATCGGGGGAGTTAAAGAGAAGGTGCTTGCTGCCATAAGGGCTGGAGTGAAAACAATTGTCCTCCCTTTGAAAAATAAAGACGATTACGAAGAAATTGACAAGGAAATCCGCGACAAAATCCGGTGCGTTTATATTCAAAAGATTGACGATGCCATAGATACGGTACTCATTCAAAAACAATAAGAGGAGAGGGGATACGTGATCAACATAAAAAATATACTCTGCCCGATTGACTACTCAGTTTATTCGGAAATGGCCTTAAAATATGCGATCGAATTCGCTGAAAAATACCAGGCAAAGCTTTACTTGATGCACGTACTGGATATTCGTGTCTACGACATTAATGAACCGGATTTATACAATGTCAATATCGTAGACTCAGAAACGATAGACAAGCTGAGAGAGAGATTGCTCAGGTGTGTGAGCGAAGATACGAAAGGTAGGATATCAGTTGAGGCCATTATTATACAGGGTGTGCCTTTTGCCGAAATCATCAAGGCCTCCCGGGACTACAAGATTGACCTGATTGTTATTGGCACGCACGGCAGGACGGGTCTATCCCACGCAATTATGGGCAGCGTGGCAGAGAAGGTGGTTCGCAAGGCCCCCTGTCCCGTGCTCACGATCAGACACCCTGAGCATGATTTTATCATGCCGTAGTGTGTAGATTTTTTGTAACCTTTCATGGGATCAGGGCAAAACAACCCAACAACCCTGACAGGGTTAACACTACTGTATGTTTTATTAAAACCTGGCAGAAGTCACAAAAAATCGGGAATGCATCTGTTAACTTTCAGCGATCAGGGAACACATCAGAGAAATAACCATGGCTCTATGACGTTTCTATTAGTTATACAAAAGCCAGAGGGCTAGGGGCTGGTTCAATCTTGCAGATTGAACCACGTATTTCAAGGAATTTCAATATCAAAAGGTGGCATGGACAAACTTATTTTGTCCGTGTCTGACTTGAAAATGGAAAAATATATCCTTATAAACCACACTGCCGATATCGGAATTGACGTATTTGGCAATTCATTACAGGAGCTATTTACCAATGCTGCATTTGCACTGTTTGATATCATTGCAGACTTATCTAAGGTGGAAGGTACGGCCGAATATGCAATAAGCGTTTCCGGTATAGATAGAGAACAACTTATGGTCAACTGGTTAAGTGAATTATTGTACCTGCACGATGTCAAAAATCTCCTGTTCAGGGATTTTTGTATTACAGACATCCTGGATAATCAATTAAACGCAACTGTACGAGGAGAGGCATTTCGTGAGGATAAACATGTAATTAAGACCGGGATCAAGGCCGTTACCTATCATTGCTTATCAATCGTTCTTGAAGATAATAAATGGAAGGCGCGGATTATATTTGATATATAATATGGGCGAACGGACGTTCACCCATATATTGTTAATCCATTTTGCCGGATGCCGACCTCTGACGGCTGAACACTTTCGTAGAGATAAAAAAGGGGGGTTTGGTTATGACAAATGACAAATATAAAATTCAGAAGATAGATGACTATCGCTGGCGAATTCCAAGGGAAGGCAAGATGCGGGTGGACGGTATTGTATATGCCGATGCGCACATGCTGGAAGATATTCAGAAAGATGAAAGTTTACAGCAGGTTATTAACGTCTCTTTTCTTCCTGGAATTATAAAACATTCGCTCGCAATGCCGGATATCCATTGGGGATATGGTTTCCCTATCGGGGGCGTAGCGGCATTTGACGTGAACGAAGGCGTCGTTTCTCCGGGCGGTGTGGGGTATGATATCAACTGTGGTGTAAGATTGCTGAGTACAGGACTTTATCGAGCAGAACTTATCAATAAGCTGGAATCTGTGGTAAATACCCTGTTTGCCAATATACCGTCTGGCGTAGGATCTCACCGTAAGGATTTAAAACTTTCTCAGCAGGAAGTAAAAAGTGTTCTCAGGAACGGTGCACGCTGGGCGGTCTCTCAGGGCTACGGCACAAAAGAAGATCTGGATCATATCGAAGAAAAGGGGTGTATTCCAGGTGCCGACCCTGAACTGATTTCAGACCGTGCCATAGAACGTGGTCTGGCACAATTAGGCACCCTTGGTTCCGGAAATCATTTTGTAGAAGTTGGCTATGTCTCGGAGGTTTATCAGGAAGAAATTGCCCGTGTGCTGGGACTCGAAAAGGATGGGATTACCATCGTGGTACACACGGGCTCAAGAGGATTGGGTTATCAGGTATGCGACGACTTCCTCAGGGTCATGATTAATGCCTCCCGGAAATACAATATAGAACTTCCCGACCGGCAACTCTGTTGTGCTCCGATTAACTCTCCTGAAGGGCGGGAATATCTTGCAGCAATGGCTTGCGCAGCCAACTATGCATTTGCCAACCGACAGATGATTACGCACTGGGTCCGGGAATCTTTTGAAAGGGCATTGCACATAGGCCCAAGTGAGTCCAAAATATCCCCCGTCTATGATGTGTGTCATAATATCGCCAAATTTGAAGATCATATCGTAGAAGGCGAAAAGAGACGATTGTGCGTCCACCGGAAAGGGGCGACGCGTGCATTTCCACCCCAACACCCTGATACCCCCGATGCATACAAATCTGTGGGTCAGCCTGTATTGATACCGGGGGACATGGGACGCTGTTCCTATGTGCTTGTAGGCACTGAGAAGGCATATGCCGATACCTTTGGCAGTACCTGTCATGGAGCAGGAAGGGTGATGAGCAGAGGCCAGGCTACGAGATCGACCAAAGGACGCAATATTGCCGAGGAATTGAAGGCAAAAGGAATCCTTGTCCGTGCTGATAGCCGGGCAACGCTCGTTGAAGAAGTGCCCGAGGCATACAAAGACGTAACGGAAGTAGTGGATGTTGTGGAGCACGCCGGCATCAGCAAAAAAGTCGCTCAGCTAAAGCCGTTGTGCGTCATTAAGGGGTAGGCCGCCTTGAATGATCTTTGATTTTTGGTAGTTGAATTGCCTTTTTTCCCTGATACCCTGAAACTTATTGACAACTGTGTAGTGGAGAAGAAAAAGGAATTTTATTATGTATAAAACTATAGAGGCATATTACGAAAATGGTAAAATTATTTATAAAGAAGCCATGCCCCCTCTTAAAAAGGCAAAACTGCTCATAACTATTGTAGAAGAAGAGCCACGCAAAATTCCAAAACTTTCTCGTTTCACTGGTATTGCCAATTATTCGCAGTCTAATAAATCAAGAACCTGATCCTAAGTATTTTAAGAAAGATATTGTCAAGTGTTAAGAACTATGGGAATTAACGAGCAATTCTTGCCTGAATTTATACGATTCTAAAAAGGTTTATAATGCCTTAAACAAATTTGCTAGTCGATGGTTCTTATAGCTACGGTACTATTTCTATCGATGCTGCAAAAATTACAGCTTCGAACTCGACTGTTTATATTCCTGCCAAATTACATCTCGGCCCTAGGACTATAAATGGATCATCGATAAAGCAACATTTTAATATAGAAGTAATTCATTGTGATCTTTCCTTATTAGGAAATTTTAAGAAATCGAATGCGACAGATATTCCCAATCCTTATAGTAGTAAAAACTCTAACCACGATCCCGATATTACATTTGAGTTTCCTTTATCTCGTTCTGACATGAAAGAAATCGAAAACAAACGAAAAGGTACAGACGTTGACCTGAGGCTTGATGTTAATTTCTACCTTGAAATACTACCTCATCCAAGTAGTAAAATAGTAGGTAAAAAGAGATCATTCGCGTATCTTAACTTAAAAATATTCAGATCACAATGGGAAGATACAATCCTTTCAGCTTTTAAATATACAAACGAATATTTACAAAATGAATCAGAAAAGGCGAAAGGAAAATCAGCATTATTTAAAGTAAAAGAATTCGTTAAAAGAAATTGGGACAAGATACTTCAATTAGCAATTAATTATTTTTCAATCAGGCATACGAAATAAATAAACTCAGTAACCTAAAATATTCATTAATAAAAAAATATTTCAAGAATGAAAAACGAGGTTAAGAACTGGTTAGATTCTACCCAGTATGATCTGGAAACCGCTGAGCATATGTATAATACGGAAAGATATATCTATACTATTTTCACATGCCACCTTGATATAGAAAAAGCGCTAAAAGCAAAAATCGAAGAAATTACCGGGAAGACACCACCTAAGACTCACAATTTAAGATATTTAGTTTCACTTAGCAGTTTAGAATTACCTGAAGATATGTTCAATTTTTTAAGCAAATTAAGCGATGTGAGTATACCAACCCGATACCCAGAAGACTTTAAAGAACTGGTAAAAAGTTATGACGAACCAAATGCTAAAACTTATCTTGTTAGAACTAGGGAGATTTTTCAATGGATAAAAGGTTGCATCAAATTATAAGGGATGTAAAGCTTGCTTTTGAAACCATGGGAATCCATATTAATAAAATAATTTTGTTTGGTTCCTACGCTAAAGGAACCGCAAATAAATGTAGTGATATTGATATTGCCGTAATTTCCAATGACTTTAAAGATATGAATTTGTTAAGACGGTTTGAGTTTATCGGTTTAGCTTTAGCAAAAGCCAAAATTATGGATCCAGTTGAAGTCAGAGTCTATACAGAAGAGGAGTTTGAAACAAAAAGGGAAGGCACATTTGTAGGAGATGAAATTAAGGCCAAAGGAATAAAAGTCATGCTGTGAAGAACATGTAGCATGACATTTATGTCGCTTTCCTGCAAACTGAAGTTCGGGCTACACAGACGGTAAAATCTGGTTTTTATTAAGGTTTTTCAAAAAGCTAAATTGTAACAATGTTAATTTAGCAATACTTAAGAATCGAAGGCAAATACTTTATTTAGACCTGTTTGAAAAAGAGTATGAGGGATAAACTCAATAAATACTTTTGAAAATGTTATTTAATCAAGGTGCACTGTGGATACTTCACAAAACACCGACAAATATACTGCTGACAGGTTTCAGATGGTGCAATACCAGCTCGTAAACCGCGGTATTCACGATGAACGCGTGCTGAAGGCGATGTCTGAAGTACCCAGGCACCTGTTTGTACCTGAATTATACCGACATGCTGCGTATGAGGATTGCCCCTTACCCATCGGTGAAGGACAGACCATCTCGCAACCCTATATGGTAGCCATTATGACGCAGTGTCTCGAACTAAAAGGGAAAGAGAATGTATTAGAAATAGGAACCGGTTCAGGATACCAGGCCGCGATACTGAGCAGGTTGGCAAGTCATGTTTACACAATCGAACGGCATTCGGCCCTTGCATCAAGAGCAAAAACTATTTTACAACAAATGGGATATGATAATGTCGACGTCATCGAAGGAGATGGAAGTCTGGGATTGCCGGAAAAGGCGCCTTTTCAAGGAATTATTGTTACGGCCTGTGCGCCTCACGTCCCGGCGTGTTTATTGGATCAGCTTGAAACTGGCGGGCGACTGGTAATACCCGTTGGAAATCCTTATAATCAAATATTACACCAGGTGGTTAAGACGGAAAAGGGAATTAAAAGCATGGATATTCTGGAGTGCGCCTTTGTACCGTTGATTGGCGAAGAAGGCTGGAAAGTGGAATAATTATGCATAGCGCAGTACTGATACAACCAAAAAGATGTGGCAGGCAGTAAGCAAAAAGTGATAAATTTTATTATCAACTGTCTATCACATACCGTCTCCTTAAGCGAACAAGTAAAATGGCGTTAAGAATTATAACTGCCTTAGAGGCAATTATTATATAGTGGCAATTCATGAATTACCACTATAGCACATGATATCCACATCGTCACTGGAATTTTTCAAAAAACTAAACTGTTACAATGTTTTTATAGAGTACTATTATCTGAAGGAAGACAACGGTGCCCAGAGATATCCCCGTTGGTAACGGTTCATTATTGGTCGCATTTGATGCTGACTATACCATTCGTGATCTCTATTACCCGCGCGTAGGAAAGGAAAATCACGCCCTGGGAAATCCAAGCAGGTTTGGCGTATGGACCCGTGAAGGGTATTCATGGGTCAACACGCTGGATTGGAAGCTTTCCCTTGGATACCAAAAAGAAACCCTCGTGACAAACGTACGAGCATTTCACGAAAATCTGGGTCTCCAGCTTACCTGCAATGATGTTGTTGATTTCGAGAAGAATATCTATATGCGCAAGGTAACCGTCCGGAATCTAAAAAACAGGGAAAGAGATGTCCGGCTTTTCTTTCATCAGGACCTGAGTGTAATGGAGAACGAGATTGGAGACACGGTATTTTATGATGCAAAGCTGAATTGTCTTATTCATTATAAAGGCCCAAGATACTTTTTGGTGAACTGTTCTGCCGGGGATGTGTGGGGTGTAAGAGAATACGCAACCGGGATTAAGAGGCATCGTGGCGCTGAGGGGACATGGCGTGATGCCGAGGATGGTATTCTGGGGGGGAATCCCATAGCACAGGGGTCAGTAGATTCAACAATCGGTATACCGCTGAAAATTCAGGCTCTCGGGGAATCTGTTGTATATTACTGGATTACCGCAGGCAGGAATTACGGTGAGGTTGATGACCTGAACGACATTGTTTTAAGCGAGAAACCACAGAAGATTATTGACAGGACAGCAAGTTACTGGTTCCACTGGGTAAATAAAGAGGAATTTAACTTTGGAAACCTGCCGGCAGATGTGATTGATCTTTTTAAAAGGAGTTTGCTGGTTCTCATGACACAAATTGATAGCGGAGGCGCCATTATTGCTGCAAATGATTCGGATATCCGGCAATATGCAAAGGATACCTATAGTTATATGTGGCCCAGGGACGGTGCGCTGGTGTCCTACGCGCTGATGAAGGCGGGATATACTACCACATGCCGGAATTTCTTTAACTTTTGTGCAAATATAATCGCTCCTTACAATTTCTGTGCAAGCGTTATGGTGCAGGATGGGTTCCTGCTGCACAAGTATAATCCGGACGGTTCTTTTGGCAGTTCCTGGCATCCATGGGTAAAGGGCGAAGAGATACATGTTCCTATCCAGGAAGACGAAACAGCCCTGATTCTCTGGGTTATATGGCAATACTACAACCTGTACAGAAAGATTGATGAAATACGCCCCCTCTATCACTCCTTTGTTGAAAAGGCAGCAGACTTTCTCGTGAGTTACCGGGATGAACAGACAGGGTTGCCGCTTCCTTCCTATGACCTGTGGGAAGAAAGGCGTGGCATCCTGTCATTTACAGCAGCCACCGTATATGGCGGACTGATGGCAGCCGCAAACCTCTCTGAGATATTTTATCATACCGGAAAGGCTGCATTATATAGACAGACTGCGGCGCAGATTAAAAAGGCAATCGATCAATATCTTTACAGCGAGAAACACAAGAGATTTTTGCGGATGATCTATCCAACAAAAGAAGGGGAATATGCAATCGATGCCACAATCGATGCCAGTCTGTATGGGATGTTTGCCTTTGGTGTGTATGATTCCAATGACACCAGGATACAAAACACGATGAGGGCAATCGAAGAGGTCTTATGGGTCAGGACAAAAATCGGCGGAATTGCGCGGTATGAATATGACCAGTACCAGCGTGTCGGAAATGATGACACGATTCCGGGAAATCCATGGATAATCTGTACCATGTGGTTAGCACAATATTATTTGTCAATTGCAAAGTCTGTCGAAGATCTCGAACGCGTGGTAAATTATTTACGATGGGCTGTATCCCGCGCATTGCCTTCTGGCGTGCTGGCAGAACAGATAAATCCGTATAACGGAGAACCTGTCTCCGTTTCTCCGCTGACGTGGAGTCATGCTACCGTGGTACAAACGGTAATGGATTATCTCGAAAAGCTGCAGGAATTACACATCTGCGATCGATGTGGACGGTCGATATTCCGTTACGACCGGGCTGGCCGCCAGCAGGTAAAAAAACATTCTCCTACGTATGGTGGCGTGATATCTGATCAGGAACATATCCAGTATCTTGATCGGGCAAATTTACAGAAAGACAGCGAACAAATTACGGTAAGTGTGGACCAGAGGCGGTGTGTGGGTTGTGGCATCTGTGTGGAAAATTCGGATGGCGTCATGGATATTGTTGATGATAAGGCAAAGATTATTGCCGGGAAGGTATCCGGGTGGGATATCAAACCAGAATTTGAAAAGTGCTGCCCGCTAGGGGCAATTGCAGTAAAAAAGAATCATGTCACTTGAGATGTTTAAAAAACTGTGCCAGGAATCAACCGAAGTGACTGATACAGATTTAAACGATATAGAAATATTGTGAGCTTTTTATGGAGAGGCTATGAAAATGAAGCAAAGGAGATTCAAAGGGATTGTTTCATGGCCTGTCGATGAGCATCCAGGAGAACGACTGCTAAGCAGAGGACTGCACTCTTTGACGGATGCAGAATTGACTGCGATCTTGGTGAGGCTCAGGTTTCAGGGGACTAATGTTGCGGAATTAGGGCGTAATCTTATGGTTTCATCAATTAGAATTTTGTCATAAAAAATGTTCGAATTTCCCTTTTCGATCAATGATTCCGAATTATGAAAGAAGCAAGAATCCTCTCGATTCAGGTTGGCCTACCAAAAAAGCATGATGAAGCAGAAACAGACGATTCGGCCGGTAAACCATGGTTAACTGGTATTTTTAAAACTGCGGTTTGTGGTCCTGTGTGGCTGGGAAAACTTAATCTCGATGGGGATGCACAGGCAGACTTATCAGTTCACGGAGGCCCGCACAAGGCAGTTAACGTGTATCCATCCGAGCACTACTCTTACTGGAAACAGGAAATTTCTGTACAGGATATGTCTTACGGTGCCTTCGGTGAAAATTTTACAACCTGTGGTTTACGTGAAGAGGAGGTTTGCATTGGTGATGTGTTTAAAGTCGGCGGGGCCGTTGTGCAAATTTCGCAACCACGTCAGCCCTGCTGGAAGATAGACCGACGATGGGGGGTCAAAGATTTCTCCCTGCACATTAAACAGACAGGAAAGACCGGCTGGTATTTCCGTGTCCTGCAGGAGGGATATGTGGGGGCAGGAAATACCTTAGTCCTTATAGAGAGACCTTTCCCGCAGTGGACAGTTACCAGGGCGTATTACATAAGGTGCAACCGAAAGGCTGATATTGAGGCAGCGCGGGCACTATCCCGATGCCGTGCCCTTTCTCCACGATGGCAGGAAAATTTAAGTTTGGTAGAATAGGTTTTAGAATACCAAGGATTTATACAATACTTTTTTTTAAATTTATGCATTTACGGCTCGGGAAAAAAGGAATTTTGTGTTTCATCTTTTTTATATTCACAGTTTTTTTTGTTGTGTATGGTATATTTTTTTTCTTCCCCTTTTTTCTAGAGAGAAGGCTGCTTCCTCTCCTTTCGGAGTCCATCGGATTTCCCGGTTCCGCCTGCGAAGTACGCAAGTTTAGTCTGACAGGGCTCGATCTTGCCTCCCTGCAGCTGGGATATCCCGAAAATCCCTTTTTATCGCTTGATTCTGTTCGTCTGGATTATTCCCTATTTGGCTTGCTGAGGAGACACGTGAAAAAGGTCGTCGTCAGCGGCGTTGAGATCAGGATTGCATACAAAGATGGCAGTTTTATGATACCTGGAATTGATATGAAAAACTTTTTCAAAGGCAATGCTGGAAAAAATCATAACATTCCTAACGATTCCCCTCACCAATTTTTACCCCTTACCTTCGGAGAATTCGAGATCCGCAATGCCACCATTATCCTCACATCAGATAATTCCAGCCTGAGAATCCCATTTGGCATAAAAGCAAGGCCATTTTTAGCGTCTGAAAAGGTTGTTATTCCTGGCTATGATTTCAAGATGTGGTTTCATCCGGATATAAAAACTACCGCACCGGCATTGAAAGTCTCTTCCAGGATAGATATTCATACACGCCTCAATTTTCTTACCCATGAGACAGGCATTCAGCTCAATATCTCTGAGCTGAATGTAGACTACAAGGATTATCGGATCAGGAATTCTCCAGGCAGTATGCCGCTAACCATCGATATCACTAAAAAACAGGATGCGCTTCATGCAGGCTTTTCCCGTTTCTGCATACTTTCCCCTTTTCCCATTGAATTGTCTATGGATCCGAATACAGCCTGCCGCATCCGATCCTCCCCGGAAGGAACAGAAATACAGGGAGAATTTCTGGTGAATTTTTCTCAGGAACTGTGGAATACTTCATCTCCTGCCGGGTTACAATTGCTCCATTCAGAGGCTTTTCCCATGCGGTTTACCGGCACAAAAAGCGGAGATACCTGGCATTTTCTTCTGAATTTGCAACATACAGGGAAACTTCTGCAATTCCAGAGACAAACAGATACATTCAGCTTTTCTCCACAGACGATTTCAATTCAGGGAAAAGGGATAGCAGCGGAGGGGACTGCGGATTTTTCCGTTAGAGTATCTGACGTTACCTATAATTCAGATTCTTTCCATGCCGACATCAAGGATTTCCAGATTTACGGGAATATGTCAATACAAAGTACGCACTATCCTGTCATGCACGCATTTACTCAACTGACTGACGCTAAATTCACCGCAGGAGGTTTTTCTGCAGAAAGAATGAATGCCATAATTCCCTTTCAATGGCCGGCCCCTTCGCAGGAGGGGGAAAAGACAGAATACCGGTTGGAGGAGAAAAGATTTTTTACCGTAGGTGCCATGAAGTATCACGATATGGACATTGGAACCATTTCTGCGATCCCTTCTCAGCAGGGAACGGGTCTTTGTTTTACTGGACAACACAGGGATTTCCTTTCCCGTTTTTGTGTTGGCTTCTCGGCAAGGGCAGAAATAAGCGATGAGGGTAATTTGCTGTCGGAAATTGATTTTCAATCATCCTATTCCGGGAATATCGTCAATATCGATCTTGGAAAATTCTCACCTCATCTGTCAGGTATATATTTTGAGGGCAATCTTGGTATCAAAGGAAAATACCGGTCAACGGGCAGTGCAACAACCAGCAGCGCCCTCATTGCCATTCAAAATTCCCGTATTGACGCTCCCGAAAGAAAAATAACACTGGCCGGTATTGATTTAGATCTTGAAATAAAGGATTTATTGAATTTTCGGAGCGCCCCTGATCAGATTCTCAAATTTAACCGTTTTTCCTGGGGCGATATAGAAATCAATGATGGAGAGGCTGAATTTGAGATAGATTCTTCGTGTGTTTTTTTGAGAAAGAGCAGTTTTTCCTGGTGTAACGGACATGTATATACGCACGGCTTACAGATAAAATCCGGTAAAAGGGATATCGATATCATCTGTATCTGCGACCGCCTTACCCTTGCAACACTCCTGAGGCAGCTTAACTTAGCCTTCGCAGATGGCGAAGGCGCAGTGAATGGACGTATTCCAATACGCTATAAAGAAGGAAAAATAAGAATACACGATGGTTTCCTTTATTCTACGCCAGGCAAAGGCGGCACCATTCGTTTTCATGATGGAGCGCTTTCACCGGGGGCGCTGGTTGCACAACAGACAATACAACTGCAAATTGCGCAGGAGGCACTGAAAAATTTCACGTACGACTGGGCAAAACTCTCATTGCTAAGCCAAGATGATAACTTACTCATCCTGATGCAAATGAGCGGAAGACCCGCTGGCTTAATGCCATTCGGGTTCAAAAAGGACATAGGGCTTTATAAAACAGGGGGAACACCAATGGCCAACTTTCAGCAAATAGATTTTCATATAAATTTCAGACTGCCGCTGGATGCAATGCTGTATTACCGCGCGGGAATAAGTGAATTATTGCAATGAAAATATCTCTTAGCAAAAGATCTGCAAGGAACTGGAAAAATGTCTCCCTGCTTTGTAAGGATAAACTCCAGCAGGGATAAGGAAGCTCTCAGAAAAACAAGGTTTCGAATACAGAGGAGGAATGCGGGCAGAAGGCAACGTTTTTCGCGCTTAGCAATCATATAATTAAGGAGAAAAGAAAATGAAGAGCGTCTGTGGAATTTTATGCGTAACTTTTTTTATTATCTTAACGGGTTGTAAAACTGAACACAAACTGGAAGTAGATGTGAAGCCGCTGCAAGTTACGATTGACGTGAATATTAAAATCGACCGTGAACTTGAAAATTTCTTTGGCCACTTAGACAAAGCGGTAAAGGAATATGAGGGTATAAAGACTGAAAAGACGCCGATATCCGCTCAATAGAAGCGATATCTTTCTCTTGTAATCTTCAATGAAAGGAAAATGCAATGAAAGGAAAATTTTGGGCATCTTTCGCGTTAGTAATGATTTTTGGCAGTTTTTTCATGAATGCTTTAACTACGGCTGATGATTTAAATACCATAAAAGCAAATATGGAAAAACGTCTTCCCGTTATTATTGATTTAAAGTCCAGAGGGATAATCGGAGAGAACGCTCTGGGATTCTTGGAATTTATTGGTAAAAATCGCGAAAAAGAGGATGTTGTTCAGGCAGAAAACCAGGACAGAACAAAGGTTTATACTGCAATCGCCCAAAAAGAACGGGTGAGTGTAAAAGAGGTTGGACAACGCAGGGCGCTGAAGATTTCAAGCATGGCAAAGAAGGGAGAATGGTTGCAGGACCAGGATGGGAAATGGTATCAAAAATAGGAAAACTGCCGACTTATATAGTTACCTATCTTTTCAGTTTCCTGATGGCCTCTGTTATTTCGCTTGACATAGGTTGCCTGGGGTCTAATCTGAGCGTTTCGTTCAGGTGGAACAGCGCTCCTGAAGAATTGTTCATGTAATTCGCATAAATAATTCCGAGCATTTTGTGTGCTAATGGATTGTCTGGCTGATAATGAACCGATTGGTAAAGTGCCTCTGCCGCTTCTCCGTATCGCCCTTTCCGGTAAAGGGCGCTTCCAAGATAGTAGTATATTTCTCCATCGGCTGGATTGTATTTTACTGCCGCTTTAAACTCAGAAATGGCATCATCCACAAGATTTTTTGACATATAAGCAACGCCCAGGTTGCAATGGGCATTGCCATCTACAGGATTAAATTTTAAGGCCAGCAAAAGTTCATCAATTGCATTATCGGTTAAACCCTCTGTCAGATATACCCCCGCAAGATTATTATGCACATCTGCATTGTCAAATCCCAGTATGACAGCTTTATTCAGCTCGTTAACAGCCATCTGGGGATTTCCTTTTTTTGCATATGCGATGCCAAGGTTGTTGTGCGCATTGGCCAATTTTGGATTGAGTCGAATTGCGATATCAAATTCATTGATAGCACTATCAAATTGCCCTGCACCCATGTAAAAAATTCCCAGATTGTTATGGGTATCAGAGTTTTTCTGGTCCAGCTTCAGCGCCGTTTTGTACTCAGTCAATGCCTCTCCAAAATTTCCCATCTCCCTGTAAGTGTTTCCCAGATTGTTATGCAGGGAGGAGTTATAGGGGCTTATCTGTAACGCCCTTTGAAACTCTGTAATAGCCTCCTGGTAAAGCTTGTTTTCATGGTATGCAAGTCCAAGATTGCTGTAATAATATGGATTGAAAGGATTGTATTGGATTGCTTTTTTATATAGCTCAACAGCGCTCTCGAAAAGATGTTTGTTTTTATATATGCCACCAAGATTATTACAGGCGTTTGCATGAAACGGATTGTATCGCAATGCCTCCTGATATTCTTTGATGGCTGCATCCAGCATCCCTCTCTTTTCATAGATATTTCCCATGTTATAGTGTGACTCTGCATCCCTGGAGTTAATTTCAAGCGTTTTTTTATATTCAGATTCGGCATAGTCATAGAAACCTTGTGAACTATAAACAACGCCGAGATTGTGATGTGCACGGGTACTGCCAGGCTCACGACTGACGGTTGAATGCCACAGAGTGGATTCATCCCGCCATATACCGTTCCGGTGGACACTGGCAACGCTGAAGGTAATAATAATGATTCCCAGGCATATTGCAGCAAAGTTTTTTTTCAGGGTACACTTTTGAACAAGAATGCCAATAACCCCTGAGAAACCCATGACGGGCATATAGAGATAACGCTCCGCCATTATATTTCCTATGGGAATTATGTTTAATACCGGCAAAAGCGCAACAAAGAACCATGATGCAAAAAACCCGTATTGTTTGTTATTCTGACATAGACGTATTAGAAGGACGACGGTCGCAGTTACAAAAAGTATCGAGATTATAAAAGCGGGTATTCCCGACGTTGCCGGTGGAACCACATAATCTGCATTTAGATTGAACGGAAAAAACAGGAGTTTGATATACGAAGCGATAACCTTAACCATAACAAACAGGCCTTGCTGAGTCTGGTCTAATCTGATGTACACATGCCGGAACAGCACGAACCGGATAAGCAGATAAAAAACGGTGATGATAAAATAGCCGGTATAAATACCTTTTACCTTTTTTATAATTGACCGAAGGGGTCTGGCTGAAATTGTATAAAAGGCGTTAAAAAGCACAACCAGGACAGGTAGCGTAACCGCCGTTTCCTTTGAAAAGAGGGACAGAAAATAAGAGAATAAGGAACCGGTATAATACGCCACAAATTTATACCGGCTCAAAGATTTTCCATCAATTTTCAGAAATAAGATGAAGGTGATTAAGAGGAAGAGTGAGGCAAGAAGGTCTTCCCGATAACTAACAGAGTTTACCGTCTCGGTAATGACCGGATGGGTGGTAAATAATAATGCTGAAATAAAGGCTACTGTACTTGCCTTTGTAACCTGTTTAAGAAAGATATAAAACAATACGGTATTTGCCGCTTGCAGGAGGATGTTTGTAAAATGAAAACCCGCGGGATTTAAACCCCAAAAGGAATAATCGGCGAAATAAGATAGCGTAACGGCGGGACGATAACTAAGCTCACCAGAGAGGATAAAGTAATGAATGGAGAAGACTGAGTGAAGGTTTTTCCAGTTCTTGATCAGGTTGTTGTTTACAATAGTTGCAGAGTCATCATAAACAAAGGTATTGCTCAGGGTGTTAATAAAAATAATGACTGATACTGCTGCCAGAATACTATGGGGAGCTATATCTTTCAGGTATTTGTTCAATTTCGTAACACGGTCGTGTTAAAAACAAACCGGCTGTTGGGAGGAAACTCCCAACAACTCGGAGATTAGACTACCTTTGGAAGAAACATTCTTTGATTTGCAGCAATTGTTCTGCACGCACAACTCTTTACCTTATATACACGGGCGTCATTAATCAGATACGAATATGTCATTTCCTCGGAAACGGAAATCCGGGAAAATACTGGATTCCAGGTCAAGCCCGGAATGACAGACAGTTGTAAACTTGTGCCGCTATGTATAGTTTAGGGGATTTCTTAACAGGGTCAATCCGGCAATTATCTCTTAAGTTTTCTGTGCAGGTAGCGCCATACCTTACCCCAGTTCAGTAATACATGCAGGGCCGCAAGAATTAAAGTAACATAGGCAAAATAGCTATGGGGAACAAACCTGCGGAGTTCAAGCCTTGATTGTACATAACCCACAATTCCGGTAATGGAGAGGGAAAATATGAGCAAGATACTGATTATGTAATTTACGTCACGCTTCATTTCCTGCACGGCTACATGCAAAAGTATCGTAATTATTTTTGAAAGATACTACAAAGTTCCTACCGCATGCAGGTAAATAACGGCCTCCTTTTTACCATCGATGCCAATAAGACGGTTTGCCTCTTCATCCAGAAATGCGCCTACGCTCACAGAACCAAGTCCCAGAGAAACTGCCTGCAGGTAAATGTTCTGGCTGATATGCCCTGCCTCCATGTATATGTAACGAAAACCCCGCTCGCCATATTTGTAGCGAATACGGTCAAAGATGGCCGATAACACAAAGACAACATTGGCATCTCCCAGCATCTCCTGCTTTAACCCGGCATTGGTAATCTCTTTTTTGAAATTCCCTGGTTTTATCAGTTCCAGTGAATGATTCAGAACGTCATAATGATAGATACCCGGAACCAGTCCTTCTACACTGTTGGCAACGATGTAAATCTCAAAGGGATAAAGTGCGCCGGCAGAAGGCGCCGTGCGAAGCGGCTGATCATATATCTTACCCGTTATCCCTTGTGCTGAAAACAGCAATCGGGATACCTGTGGCAGGGTAAGTGGCTTGCCGGAATAATTGCGAACTGAACGACGCTTTTCAATGGACTTTTCAAGGGACATTCCCTGGTATGCCGGTTCCGGTAGCTTTATTGATTCTGAATCGGGATATTGCTTATATGGCGGCGGCTTCTCCGGCTTGCCTCTAAATAAATCCCCTATAACACCATGCCATGTCAGGAAAGTTTCATGGTGGAAACGCTCGCCAATGCTGCTCAATTCTTTACTGTAAGCCAGCGATTTATAAGAATCTGTCAATAGCATAAAAATTGACATTGCAAGGGGAATCGTCCTTGTGTTTAAAATGTTTAAATAAATTTGCATATCAGGCTAATCCATATTTCTCAATATTCCTGTCTGCAATTGCCTGAATCTTCTGTATTTCTTCCTTGCCGTTTGGAGACCTGAAGAGATGGGCGAAGCGGCCCTGGATCTTCAGGTATTCTTCCACTGGCGTTCTGGGAATAGTAACCTTTCTTACCTTTGTTATTTTGCCATTCTCCATTTCAAAGATGGGATACAGTCCTGTCTGTACGGCTAATTTGGCGACCTTGATGGTGAGCTGTGGATTTGATTTCCAGCCCAGTGGACATGGCGAGTGTATTTGCAGATATTTTGGACCTGATATAGAAAGCGCCTTTTTTACCTTGTTTTCAATATCTTTCGGGAACGACACAGAGGCTGTTGCAACGTATGGAATGTTGTGGGCGGCAGCAATGCCGGGCATGTCTTTTTTGTTGTGTTTATTCCCCCACGAAAACTCCCCATAGGGACTGGTCGTTGTCATGCAGTCGAAGGGCGTCAGACCGCTACGCTGCACGCCGGTGTTCATATACGCCTCATTATCGTAACAAACATAAAGGATATTATGCCCCCTTTCCAGCATACCGCTGAGCGCCTGGAGGCCGATATCTGCCGTTCCACCGTCACCACCCTGTGCAATGACCTTTGCCTCGTTCTGTCTTCCCAAAGCCTTCAGGGCAGCCTCGATACCGGATGCCACGGCAGCCGAATTTTCAAATAGTGAGTGGATGAAAGGAACTTCCCATGATGATTGAGGAAACCGTGTGGTAAAGACCTCCAGACACCCCGTGGCATCTGTCACAATTACATTCGGACCTGCCGCACCCAGTACGAGCTTTGCGGCGAGCGCTTCACCACAGCCGGTGCAGGCGGTGTGCCCGGAAGCCAGGAGTGTCTGACACGATTGTTCCTTTGATGCTATAAGCGTTGAAGTGGTCATAAAATTATTTACCCCCAATTAATGACTCGTTGAGTCCAATAAATTTTTCTTCGAACGTAGCCTTTACAGTATCTTTAATGACGTGGTGAATTGTGTCAACGGTGATATCCCGGCCACCCAGACCCAGAATAAATCCGTTGATCTTTGGCGTCTTAGGTTTACCGTAGAATACGCTCTTGATTTCGTTTACCAATATGCCGCCATAACCCAGGGAAATAGCTTTCTCCAGCACGGCAATCTCTTTTACATGATTTAATGCCCTGTAAATTTCATCCTTTGGGAAAGGCCGGTATGAGCGGACTTTGAGAATACCAATTTTTTGTCCCTTTGTCCGTAACTCATCGACAACGTCCTTCAGTGTCCCAATAATAGAGCCCATAGCCACGAGTACCAAAGAGGCGTCTTCAACTTTGTATGTATCAATAAGCCCACCCTGAAAACGGCCGAACTGGTTATGGAAATCGGCTGCAACATCACCGATAACCTGTAACGTGGTGCGCATCGTTTTTTCAATAAAGTAGCGCGTTTCCATGTACGCTTCTGGACCAACCATTGTACCCATAGAGAGCGGATTTTTCGGTGTAAGGTAATATTGGGGTTTGAATGGTGGCAGGAATTTATCGGCATTTTCCTGCGAGATAAGTTCAATGGGTTCAAATGAATGGGTAAGGACGAATCCATCCATACAAACCATAACTGGAAGCATGACGTCCTTATTCTCGGCGATCTTGAATGCTTGTAAATGCATATCGCTTGCTTCCTGGTTATCTTCTGCATAAAGCTGTATCCAGCCGCTGTCACGTGCTGTCATAGAATCCTGCTGGTCATTCCAGATATTAATAGGGGCAGACACAGCCCGATTGACACAGGTCATGACGACGGGAAGCCGCATGCCGGCGATATTGTAAAGCACCTCTATCATGAGCAAAAACCCCTGTGAGGTTGTAGCGGTATATGTCCTTGCCCCTGTCGCACTCGCTCCAAGGACTACGGATGCCGCCGAATGTTCGCTCTCTACATTGACATATTCTGTTTTAAGTTCTCCATTAGCCACCAATTCAGAAAGATGCTCCACAATATGAGTCTGTGGCGTAATAGGATAAGCTGAAATCACATGTGGCCTGCAGACGCCCACAGTTTTAGCTACTGCGATTGAGCCTTCAATAAATGTAGTACTCATTACTTTTCCTCCACGACCATTTCGATATCGCCTGAAGAGCATTCTTCAGCACATATTCCACAGCCTTTACAATACGTATAATCTACCGTATATTTCTTTTTTTCCACCATGGTAACACAACCCTCGGGACAATAGATTTTGCAAAGGCCGCAACCAACGCACTTTTCCTGATGGAAGATCGGCTTAAAATTCCTCCAGCCACCGGTCTGATTGGCCTTACTGGTACCTGCCTTTGCAATGGCGCCTAAATCCAATCTCATAATGCCTCCTTTTTGATAAAATCAAAAGCCCTTAGTACTGCTGCAATATTTTTTTCTCCCACTGACCCTGGAAACTTATGGTGAATCGCCTTCTGTATACCTTCCAGGCTGATTTCTCCCGTAGCAGCGGCAAATGCCCCCAGGAGGATTGTATTCATAATTGGTCTTCCAATTACCTCTAAGGCAATTTCCATGGCCGGGATCGTTTTTACCTTTACCTTTGTATTAATGCCGAGTTCGGTAGCCTTTTTCTTTGAATTTATGAGCAGCAATCCATCTTCCTGTAACCCATCCAGGACATTTATTACTTCTAGTAAAGTGGGGTCCTGTACGATTACATAATCAGGTTCATACACCTGACTCCGGATACGGATTGGTTTGTCACTGATTCTGACAAAAGCCTGGACCGGCGCTCCCATTCTTTCTGATCCGAATGACGGAAATGCCTGTGCATATTTCCCGTCGCTATGTGCTGCAAATCCCAATAATTCCGCCGCCGTAACAGAGCCTTGTCCGCCGCGTCCATGAACCCTTATTTCAATCACTGGATATGTACCTCCTCCTGTTGTGTAAATCTATTATATTTTGTTTTATGCTATACTTTTCAAAACCACTCGTGCCGGACTCCCGTCGCCATCCTTGATTTTTAGCGGTAAAGCGATCAGTTCATAGTCTCCTGCTTTTACATTACTCAGATCAAGCCCTTCGATGATAATGATACCTTTTCCCAAAAGTACATGATGGGTGTCTGCATACTTGTTTTGAAATTTTTCGACAGAGAGATAATCAATGCCTACAAGCTTGACATCGCAATCTGCTAAATAGCTGGCAGCTTCTTTTGTGATATAAACGAAATCTTTTTTAAATTCTGAAAGCTTCCAATAAGTGGAGTTAACAGTCTTAAAAATGACCCTTTTGCAATTTCTTAATTGTAATAATTTTAAATCCTCTAAATCAATCTTTTCTTTATTTTTTATCTCAAATACCGTTGCATTTCCTATGAGGTAATCTAATGGAATCCGGTCGATCTTGATACCGTTTTCTTCGAAGTGATAGGGAGCGTCAATGTGGGTGCCGCAATGCGACCCTAACTTTAGTTCTAATACATTGCACGAGTTGCCATGGGAAATCAGACCTGTTTTTCGAATGGATACAGCAGGGTCAGTGGGCCATGTGACAAGTGTGTCTGATATGGTGAGTGTGACGTCATAAAAATTCATTTCAGAAATTCCCCGTGGATATCATATCTTTTATTGTCGAGATATTTTGAAGAATTTAGGGGTGTTTCAAATGGCGGAGGATAACAGAAGAGTGATTTGTTTATGTTGGGCAAAATAGGAAGCATTGTGTTCTACATCGTTGGTGCTCATAAAAAAACAGTTTCAGCGAGAAGTAAGGCTCGATGCAACTTTTAGGATTTCATTTTTATTAATATCTGAGGTAAGGCAATAGGTGACGCCTTCCTCTTCCCATAACACAGAATTAAATCCCTGACGATTTCCAAGATAAAATTCTTTCGCACCTAATTTGACTTTTTCAAGATTTCTGATTGGAATGCGGCTATTGCGTATAATCTGGAGCGACAATTTATTGCCCCCCCTGTCAAAAATAACACAGGAACTGTTTGTTCCGTAAAATCTGACAGGCGATCCTCCCATGACACCAATTTTTTCTGCGTTGAATACCGGAGACGAATTGCCGAGGTTGGTATTTATAGTGTTCCCGAGATACCTATTGACATTACCCACAACAGAGGTCTTTTCGTTAAATACTAAATTGTCATTTACCGCCACCACATGATTTCTTACCGCATCATCAACAATAGTTTTAAAATCGTTTCCGTAATAATTTGCGTAATAAAGGATGCCCCCTGCTATTAAAATAAGGACAGATGCTGCGATAGCATAGGTACGAGACGAAAATAATTTGCGCATGGTGGTTGGCTTCTGTTTGTAAATATCTTCCGAGGCTGCATATTTATTATCCATAGCAACAGAACCAAGACCTTCACAAATCCTGTCACGGAGGTATACGGGCGCCGTTGTGTTTATACAGCATGTCTTTAGGAGGGACCGAATACCCATTTCAAATTCGTACCTTTGATGACACACATCACAATGCTCGATATGCTTTTTAACGAGAAGATAAAGAGATTTATCCAGTTCCTTATCCATAAACTCATGAAAGTATTTATTAGCTTCAATGCAAGACATCATTTCCCCCTTTTAATAAAACCTCTATCTTTAGCATATTCCCACAGGCTTTTCTGGAGTAACTTTCTGGCCCGATTCAGTCTCGATTTTACCGTTCCGATCGGCACGTTTGTAATTTCCGAAATGTCCTTATACGATAATTCTTCCACATCTGAAAATAAAATAGCTTCCCGGTATTCAATCGGTAAGCTGTCGATTGCACGTTTTACATCGTCATCCAATAAACTACCCAGATCAGTATACTTGCTTTCCAGGGTATCGATTCCTTCCCCCGTTTTGGCTTCCTGCTCATAGGCCATATTGGTATTAACTGACTCAATATCTTCAAGAAAAACTTCACCCGGCATATTCGCCGTTCTCCGATACTTGTTGATAAAGGTGTTTCGAAGAATTTTAAAAAGCCACGCTTTTATATTTGTCCCCTTTTGAAAGGTATCAAAGAACCGGTACGCTTTTAAATATGTTTCCTGAACAAGGTCTTCCGCTTCCTCCTTGTTAAATACCAGACGTAAAGCCATATTATAGAGGGAATCGATATGCGCCATCGCAATCTCTTCAAATTCCTTTCTTCTGTTATTCTCTTCCCTCATTGCTTAGTTTCCTTCGTTTTAAACAATAAAACTGTAAATAAAGTTCCTGATTCTTTTTATTTGAAAAATTGTATAATTTTATAACGTAAATTAAAGATGTTATAAGATTTGTGGATAATGTTATTTTTGGTATTATCCGTTAGTCAATTGAGACAAGCAATAATTATGATGAAATGCATATGATAGGATTTAAGGCTCCACCGCAATGCCGTGTGAGGCTATCTTTTGGACCCGTATTTTACGGTGGTTTACCCTATGTTAGATTTGTACTTTTCTCTTTGGAGAATGTACGTTTCCTAGCAAAGACGGGTTCCCAAGATATTTGGTATAGGTCCTTAAAAATAATACCTCAAACACGCACATGGCAGAGCCTCAACCAAATTGCGGCTATCTTAGCAATTAATTCAACAGCAGGCAAGAAAAAAAACGTTGTATTGGCGGATTTTCTTGACATAAAGCCTCGATGCGGATAACATGAAAAACATGAAACTTGGAGCAAGTTATTTTGGAAACAGGATATTACGTCACGTTCGTGAAGACATGAAAAAGATGACAGGCGACGGATGTAATTTTGTCGTTCACACCATGAGCGAACACGATATAACCTACCATGCGGGTACAATGGTCGATATCGTAAAGGTAAGCCATGAGGCGGGGCTGGAGGTATTCCTCGATCCCTGGGGTATAGGACGTGTATTTGGTGGCGAGTCATTTTCCTCCTTTGTTAAAATGTATCCCAACTGCAGGCAACAATTAAATTTTCCCGAGGGCGAAATAAAAGTATATAAGGCTTGTTTGAATTCGAAAACATTCAGGGATACTATGGTGTCATGGATTGAACTTGCAGCAAAAACTGGTGCAGAAGGCGTATTCTGGGATGAACCGCATCTGTTTTTTGGAGAGTTTGCTCCATTATTCGGGGGCAAAAAGAGGGATATCTGGGGGTGTACCTGTGAAATTTGTAAAGATATTTTCAAACAGCAGTACGGCTATGAGATGCCCATGGATTTTACTGATGATGTAAAGGCATTCCGTCAAATGACTATTGTTAATTTTCTTGAATACGTGGCAAGTGAGGCGGCAAAGAAGGGATTGAAGAATTCAGTATGTCTGTTTCCGATAACTGATCCACGGTATGGTATTTATGATTGGGAAAAGGTTGCCATGATTAAAAACATGCATATCTTTGGAAGCGACCCTTATTGGTATGCTTATCAGCAAGACGTAACTGATTTTGTACACCGTATCTCCAGCGAGGTACTTACCCTTTCTGAGAGGTATAATAAAGAGCCACAGATATGGATACAGGGTTATCGGGTGCCTGCATACAGAGAAGAGGAGATTGTAACCGCAGTGGATGTGGCGTACACTTCAGGAATTCGCAATATCGCTACGTGGAGCTTTGAAGGTGCAGACTGTATGACCTATGTCCGTTCTGAACGTCCGGATGTCGTCTGGCAGAATGTCCGGAATGCCTATCTGAAATATAAGAATAAGTGATAATTCCTGTTCATTCGTGTGCTAAATGATTACCTTGTAATGAATAACAAAATAAAAGAAATCGCAAACCGTTCCCTGCAGAATGAGTGGATCAGTCGTGATGATGCGCTTTATCTGATGCAGACAGACGGCGATGAAATTTACGATGTATTGTATTGGGCTAATCAGATACGCTTGCGGTATTTTGGCCGTTCCGTAAAGGCATGCTCCATCGTAAGTGCGAAACAGGGACGATGTACGGAAGATTGTAGTTTTTGTTCCCAATCGGCTCGCTATCACACCGGTATTGAAGAATTTCCGTTCATTGATACATACAAAATACTTGATGCTGCCAGATATGCCGAACAAATAGGTTCCGGTTCCATTGGTATTGTTACCAGCGGACATGGGGTGAATAATACACGGGATATTGGTAAAATTTGTGCAGCAGTTAAGGAAGTTATTACGAATACACGCATCCATCCCCACGGTTCCTTCGGGGTATTGACAAGAGAAACGGCCGAACTTTTGGCTACATACGGGCTGAAACGGCTTAACCATAACCTAGAAACTTCAGAAAGATTTTTTCCGAATGTATGCTCAACACATACGTTTTCTGATCGAATGAATACCATTCGTATTGCAAAAGAAGCCGGATTGGAAATATGCAGCGGCGCAATTTTTGGTATTGGGGAAGGAATAGATGACCGTATCGATCTCGCATTTACATTAAAAAACCTGGATGTAGATGTTATCCCCCTCAACTTTTTACATCCGATATCCGGTACACCACTGGAAAACAGCGTTCCGTTTACCCCTATGGAAGCGCTAAAAATTATTGCTGTATTTCGATTTGTCTTACCTGATAAAGAAATTAAGATAGCGGGCGGTCGTGAAAGGAATCTTAGGGACTTACAATCATGGATGTTTTACGCAGGTGCTAACAGCACGATGATTGGAAACTACTTAACGACAACTGGAAGAAAAATTGAAGAGGACTTTCAGATGGTAAAAGACCTTGGATTGGAATTACAAAACAATTGAAAGCACTGACTTTGTCTCTTTAATTCAAATATCGAAATTGTTCGTCCGAGCACTCGCAACGAAGACCCGAAATAAATTCTCTTGTCGAATGACAGAAATAGACGTTACATTTCATACCCTTTCGCGCACCTTTTGCTCATGAAGGTTTGCCCTAAAAATAATTTCTGTTTTATAATTATTTAAGATTCTATATGTGATAAAGTAAGTCAGAGGATGCACGGGATTGAATAGCTGATCGAAAAATAGATGGATAGCGAAACTCAGGGTAGTAAAGGATAAAAGATAATTAAAGTGAGTAACGAAACACAGAGATATCAATATCAATAAAAGTTCATAGCTGTGGAAATATAAATAAGCCTTCTTTATTTCACCATTGTCCATGGCATCCAAAAATCTTCTGACACTAAAACGCCTGCACCCGTTTTTGTAGAAATCCCATATATGATCAACATCCAGCAGCCAACCGATTAAGAATGTTGCAATACTGGGGGAAATTGCCTTTGTTGTTAAAAAGGTAACGGCGCCGGTAATAAGAGATACATTAAAATGATTTATTGGTTTCATGAATATTTCCCCCGAAGAGAGAAACAGTCATTTGTGTTATAAGTTCATGATCAGGAATTTCAACGTTTTTGGTAGAAGCCATCTCCTGACGGCGACCGGCAATTCGCAACGACGCGCATGTGCCCGGTCGCCAACGGGAGTTGACGCCTACCTTAGTGTCATGAAAAAGTCGCCGAAGGCGTAATTAAAAGTTCAAGAATTTTAATTTGTTGTGATGTAGCGCAGGCATCTTGCCTGCATGTATCCCCATCCCGGCCGTTCCCCATAAACGGGGTAGGTAGTTGAGGCAAAAGATTTTTTGCCCTTACCTGTTTCTCATTGCAGGCTAGAAGCCAGCGCTACTATAAGGCGCTGCCAAAGGCAGCCTAATTTATAAAAGACATTGTTACTGCCGTATTATAGTCGTATTACAGGATAAAAACAAGAAAACGTTTATTCCATGGGGATAGAATTTATTTTGGATGAATTAAATACGTTGAAAGATAGGGCATTGCTGCGCGAATACAGAACCATTGAAAGCGCGCAAGACCACTATATTCAAATAAACGGTAAATCTTATCTGTCATTCTGTTCCAATAACTACCTCGGACTCGCCAATCACCGAAAGATAAAACAAGCCGCCATTGAGGCCATTCATCAATACGGATGGGGCGCCGGTGCGTCGCGACTGGTTTCCGGAAATATGACACTCCACCAGGAGCTTGAAAAGAAAATTGCGGAGTTCAAAGGTACAGAGGCAGCGCTTCTGTTTCCGACAGGTTATATGGCCAATTTAGGTGCTCTCTGTGCTCTTGTCTCAAAAGGAGACATTGTCATTGGCGACAAACTGAATCATGCAAGTATTATTGATGGCTGTCGGCAATCAGGTGCAACGTTTCGTGTTTATCCGCATAATGATATGAGCCAGTTAGAGTCTTTACTCCGTAGATCTTCTCCGTATCGGAGAAGATTAGTAGTCACCGACAGCGTATTCAGTATGGATGGTGATACGGCTCCCCTGCCTGAGATTGTAAACATTGCCAGGAAATACGATGCTATCACTATGGTAGACGATGCCCATGCCACGGGCGTGTTCGGTAAACAAGGGAAAGGCATGATCGAACACTATGGTCTCGAAGGAAAAATCGATATTATTATGGGGTCTTTCAGCAAGGCGATTGGCAGCATCGGCGGATTTATTGCAGGAAACAAGCACCTCATCGATTTTCTAAAAAATAAGGCACGACCTTTTATCTATACAACGGCGCTGCCGCCTGCTGTATGCGCTGCATCCCTGGCAGGATTAACACTTATTCAGGAAGATGTGTCCATTATTGATAAGTTATGGAAAAATATCAGGTATTTGAAGTCTCAGCTATCAAAATTCACAGATACTGCCACAGTAGAAAGCCCTATTGTTCCTCTTATTGTCGGATCACCTGAAGATGCAGTCAGTCTATCCATGAAACTCTATGAAAACGGCATTTTAATCCCTGCAATCCGTCCACCCACGGTACCACCGGGTACAAGCCGATTACGTATTTCCTTAACGGCTACTCATACCGAAGATGATATAGACAAATTGATAAATATTTTGAAACCGCAGGTTGCACAGAAAATAAAAATATGAGTTTAGAGCCAAAAATCTGTGTAATCTGCGAAATCTGTGGTTGCTAAAGATTTTTAAGGAGAGTTATGCATAGACCGACGTGGGTTGAAATTGATCTGAACGCATTGAGACATAATTTGCTGGCCATAAAGAAAAGGATCGGACCACAGGTAAAAATTCTGGGTATTGTCAAGGCTGATGCTTACGGACACGGCGACTACGAGGTTAGCAGGGTCTTGTTAAATCACGGAATCGAAATGCTGGGCATAGCCATTCTTGAAGAAGGTATTCAGTTAAGGGATAAGGGGATAAAAGCGCCGTTATTGCTTTTGGGTGGTATCTTTGAAGACCAAATCGATGCAGTCATTCATTATCACTTAATACCCACTGTTTATGATTTAAAACTTGCTGAGGTACTATCAAAAAGGGCGCGTTCTTTTAACAGGGTTATCAATGTACATGTGTATGTAGATACGGGAATGGGGAGTATTGGAGTAAAGTATGACAGGGCCGTGGAGTTTATAAGGTCCTTGCAGGATATGAGAAATCTTTTCATCGGAGGAATATACACCCACTGCTCATGTTCAGATGAGAAGGAATCGGCATTTACCAATTTACAAATAAAAAGGTTTAAAGACGTATTGGCGGCTCTGGATGCGATTAAGGTGGCTATTCCACTGAAACACATGGCGAATAGCGGAGCCATTATCGGTTATCCCGACACTCATTTTGGTATGGTTAGACCGGGCCTATCGTTATATGGGCTTTATCCTTCAGAAGGGGTATCAAGGGATATTGGCATCAGGCCGGTTATGAGCTTTAAGACACGGGTTATTCATGTTAAAAACATGGAGCCGGGTGATGTCGTGGGCTATGGTGGAACATGCAGGGTCACAAAATCCACCCGTGTTGCAACCCTTCCCTTTGGATATGACGACGGGTATAATCGATTGCTTTCTGGTCAAGGAAAGGTAATTATAAGAGGCATAAAGGCACCTATTATCGGACGGGTTTGTATGGATCAGTGTTTTGTGGATGTAACAGATATAAAAGATGTTTCAGTTGGCGATGAGGTCGTAATATATGGCAGCCAGGGACAGGAAACGATATCGATAGAATCTGTTGCGAAACAACTCAATACGATCCCCTACGAGGTTACTTGCGCTGTAAGCAAACGCGTACCCAGGATATATATCAATCCGGAGGTGGAGTAACTGTATCGCCCTTCCTTTTCTGAATTAAACGAAAAAAGAAACGATTGATATTTCTTGACTTTTGCGAAGATTATAACTACGCTTATTGAAATTAAAATGAAGGAAAATAACCAATGAGAGGTTTTGGAAAGTTTTAGAATATTTCAAAAATAAATCATGGGAAAGGAATCATGGGACGCCCTTTCATAAAAGAGGTCAATCGGAAATTTACCTGGAGTGATTATTGTACGTGGCCAGGCGATGAACGGTGGGAGATTATTGATGGCGTGGCTTATAATATGACGCCTGCTCCATCGATACGGCATCAGCGCGTGGCAGGTAAATTGTATAGCCGGTTAGAACACCGGTTAGAACAATGGCTATCAAATAAGGCATGCAGACCATTTATCGCTCCTGTTGATGTGGTTCTCTCTGAATATGATATAGTCCAGCCTGATGTGTTTGTTGTATGCGATAGAAATAAAATTACCGATGCCAATATTCAGGGGGCTCCCGAAGTTGTTATTGAAGTACTTTCGCCAGCCACAGCTTTAAAGGATTTAAGGGAAAAGAAGAATCTCTATGAAAAATTTGGTGTAAAGGAATACGTTATCATCGATCCCCTTGAGGAATATGCGGAGAGGTTTTGTTTAGGTGCAGATGGAACTTATACCAAGGGAGAGGTATTTGGGCCTCTGGAACTCTTACCGTTCAAGTTACTGGAAGGAATCGAAGTAAACCTCAGTGAGATTTTTGAAGTTGAAAAGGCATAAATCAGGCAACTATTCGGCGAAAATACGCTGAATAGTTACGCGCAAAAGCAAAATCATTCAAGTACTTGTAATCCTTAGGTTCAATTCTTACTGCAATCCTGTATTTCTCTATTGCCAATTCGTATCTTTTTAATTTGCTCAAGCAGTATCCTGAACCCGCATAGTAAAGGCATTGTTTTGAGATCACAACATAGTATCTCTACCTTGTCTATTGAGTTGTAAAGTCTTTTGGAATTAATTTTTTATATCTTCTTAGCCACCAGCCATACAGAGTGTTTTTGCCATTTTATTGTTCTAAAAGAAATTGCATCAGACTTCAGAAGTGAAATGTTAAGATGCGAACCTTATTCCTCTTCTCACATACCTGAACGGCATTTCTTTATCCTTGATTCTTTATAACGAATCAAATTTTATCATTATGCTTTCAAAGACCATCCCACTCAGAAGTCATTCAAATACCGTTTGAATTTGAGGTCTTTTTTTGATAATATTTCACCATTATGGAATCGCAAACACCAGCTAATTTTTTTGGCAAGGCTCGCATCCATGTCTTGCTCTTTATTGCAACGTTTCTGACCACGTATTATGTTAATGGATTATGGTACTCCATTACTATAATGATGATCCTGCTTTCCCATGAACTGGGCCACTTTTTCATGTGCCGGAAGTATCATGTTGCAGCCACGATGCCTTATTTTCTACCCCTTCCATTTCCACCTTTTGGAACCTTTGGGGCAGTAATTAAGATGAAGGGACTTATACCGGATAAAAGGGCTTTATTCGACATTGGTGCGGCAGGCCCCCTAATTGGACTTTTATTTTCCATCCCTGCCATCATTATCGGACTCATCCTTTCCGATGTACGCCCTGTACCCAGTGATACCTCACAATACCTTGGACTTGGAGAACCAATCCTGTTCTCATTTATCGCCAAACTAGTATTGGGAAATCTCCCTGAAGGTATGGATATCTACCTTCACCCTGTTGCCTTTGCCGGTTGGGCGGGGTTATTTGTCACGGCACTTAATTTGTTACCGATCGGGCAACTCGACGGTGGACACGTCATGTACGCCTTGTTAGGGAAAAAAAGCAAAATTGTTTATACTATAGGCATTCTTATTTTTTGTGTAATTGCCATATTGCTGTATCCAGGATGGATGGTCTTTGCCGTACTTCTCCTGCTTTTTGGATTCAGACACCCCGCCCCTATAGACGAACACACCACATTAGACCCTAAGCGCAGGATACTCGGCATTATCCTGTTTATCATATTTTTAGTATCCTTTACCCCCGTGCCACTGAAACTTTAATTGAGTCAGGTTTTTTATTTCTGTGTAACCTGATAACCTGCAAAATCTTTGGTTGACTATAAATATGAAGACAAAAGTAGTTATTGCCATGAGCGGCGGTGTTGATAGCAGTGTTGCCGCACATTTTCTGGTAGAGCAGGGCTATGAGGTCATCGGCCTATTCATGCGTCTGGGTATTGATAAACTCGATGTGATAACCAGGACGAAGGTCTGCTGCAGCCTGGAAGATGCAAATGATGCCAGAAGCGTAGCAGACCAACTGGGCATTCAATTCCATGTCTTAAATTTCAAGGATGCCTTTGATCGTATTATTGATAGCTTTTGCACCGAATACCTCAATGGCAGAACGCCCAACCCGTGCATCCTCTGTAATCAGGAATTAAAATTCGGCAAGCTGCTGGATTTTGCTAAGATGTTGAATGCCGACTATATTGCCACCGGACACTACGCAAGGATGGAAATGTCAAAGGATAGGTATCTCCTCAAAAAGGGCACTGATGCCCGGAAAGATCAATCTTATGTATTGTTCTCGTTAACTCAGGACCAGCTCTCGAGAACCCTCTTTCCATTAGGCACGGTAACAAAAGAATCAGTTCGTAAAGTGGCCAAGAGCTTAAATTTAAAAACCAAAGATAAACCAGAAAGCCAGGATATCTGTTTTGTGCTGGACAACAATTACCACACCCTGTTATATGAACGGTTCGGAGATCGTATAACACACGGACTTCTCAAGGACAGGCGGGGAAATATTCTGGGAAGACACCCTGGATTTCCTTTCTTTACCATAGGACAACGGAAAGGACTCGGTGTTGCCTTAGGAACACCACGATATGTAGTTGATATTAATCCAAGGGAAAATACTGTTGTAATTGGTGCCGATAACGAACTTCTGGAAGAGGAACTGGTGGCATCAACCATAAACTGGATATCTATTGACAAACTTGATACACCGATGAAAGTACAGGCAAAGATACGATACAATCATGCCCCAGCAGATGCTATTGTATATCCCTACAAACCAGATAAGGTACGTGTCGTGTTCAAAGAGCCACAGAGGGCAATTACTCCGGGACAGGCGGTTGTTTTTTATGATAGCGATACTGTTGTCGGTGGGGGATGGATAGAAAGAAAAAACGTGGAAAATATTTAGCCGTTCCAGAGACCTTTATGTCGATGGCCTGCGAACTGAAGTTCGCGCTGCACGGAGGGTAAAACCTAGTTTTTTAGTTTCCCCCCTTTGTTTTTGCTTTACTAATCCTACAGAATCAGACCTTCCCTTTACTTTTATTTTTTTCACTTATCATGGAGAAAAGACAACTATCCATGCACAAATTCATATATACATTAAATCAGATTGGGTTTTAAAAACAAAACCCGACAGCCTTCTTGTTATATCCCGAATACATTTACTTTGCTCAGTGTAAATTACGTGATGAATTTTAACATCGTAGGATTTCTTGCAATGATGGGAAAAAATTTGACTTATTTCCCTTAATTTAATAAAGTAAACACCCATAAAGCCTTTGCTTGCAAAGGAAGAAAATCCATTCCTTCTGACAGGAAATTCAAGGACTAAGGCTATTTTTCAACTAATACAAACTATTTAATGAGTATTGTCACAATAAAAAAGAAGCTCAAAACAAACGGATTGATTCATGAGTTGAATCGGCTCATTGGAAGGGAAAACGTACTTCACACACTGGAAGAACGGATATGCTATTCATACGATGGCTCTAAGCAAAAATATATACCGGACGTTGTTGTGCAACCGCAATCTACCCAACACGTTTCCAGCATATTACGGTTTGCAAATGAGTACGAAATACCTGTTTATCCACGGGGTGCCGGCTCAGGGCTTACTGGTGGGGCTGTGCCGGTAAAAGGGGGGATTGTATTAGATTTTACCCGAATGAATCACATTCTGGAGATCATTCCTGAAGATCTTACCGCTACCGTGGAGCCAGGAATTGTTACCCAAATACTACAAAACGAGGTAGCTAAATATAAACTCTTTTATCCACCGGACCCTGCTAGTGCCCCATTTTCTACAATAGGCGGCAATGTAGCTGAATGTTCAGGCGGGATCACTGGTTTAAAATATGGTGTTACACGGGATTATATTCTATCACTGGAGGTTGTTCTTGCCGATGGAAGAATAATCCATACGGGTCGCAAGACATTGAAAAGCGTGACGGGTTATGACCTTACCCGTCTATTTGTTGGTTCAGAAGGCACGCTGGGAGTTTTTACTCAAATTACGGTGAAACTGCTTCCACTTCCGGAAAAGATTGAAACACTTCTGGTCTTTTTTACAGATCCGCAGGATGCAGTTTTAGCCGCAAATCAGATCATCTCCAATAGTCTTCTGCCTAGGGCACTCGAATTTATTGACAAATCAAGTATCGACTGCGTTAAAGGATATAAGCAGGAAATCCAAATCCCTGCTGAAGTAAATGCCATTTTACTAATAGATATTGATGGGAAAGATACTAGTGTTAAGACAGAAGTTTCTCTTACCGAGAAAATTGTCGCAGAAAATCATGCCCTCAAAGTTAGTTCCGCAAAAAATACTCAGGAACGGGAAGCACTCTGGGAAGTAAGGCGAGCCATCTCTCCGGCCCTTTATCATATAGCCCCTTATAAAATAAACGAAGACATCTGCGTTCCAAGAAGCCAGATATTAGAAGTGTTGCACAGGATAAATGATATCAACAAACGATATCCTTCCTTAAGGGTTGCTTCCTTCGGGCATATTGGAGATGGCAATATTCACGTTAATGTTATGTACCACGAAGGTGAACAACAACGGTTATTGGCTGAGAAGATGATCGAGGAAATTCTCCGCAATACTGTTGAACTTGGTGGAACAATTTCCGGAGAACACGGAATAGGAAATGTAAAATCAAAATTTTTACCAGTTGAAGTGCCACCTCACGAGTTGCAGATTATGAGAGATATTAAACATCTGCTGGATCCAAAGGGTATATTAAATCCAGGTAAAATGTTTTTGGAATAAGGAAAAATTATTAGAAAAGGAGACATTTGTATATGACGTTATCCAGGATTGCCCGGGAGGTAAAGACATCGGCAACGCTTGCCATCACCGCAAGGGCCAAGCAACTAGCGGCAAAAGGCATTGATGTAATTGGCTTTGGTGCGGGAGAACCTGATTTTGATGTACCGGAAAACGTAAAAAATGCCGCAATCAAGGCTATCAAAGATGGCTACAATAAATATACACCTACATCTGGCGCACCGGAATTAAAAGAGGCTATTTGTGAAAAGCTTCTTAGAGACAATCAGTTGAAATATACTCCTTCCCAAATTCTGGTTTCCGCAGGAGCGAAACAAGCTATCCTTAATGTTGTACTTGTCCTTTGTGATGCAGGAGATGAAGCCATCATTCCTTCGCCGTACTGGGTAAGCTACCCAGAAATGGTCACCATGGCAGGTGCAAAACCGGTATTTTTGAAGACTACAGACAGGGAACATTTCAAGATTACCAGGGAATCCCTCGCCATGGTAATCACGCCAAGGTCAAAATTACTATTTATGAACAGTCCCAGTAATCCAACAGGTATGGTTTATAACGAAAGAGAACTTTGGGAAATCGTAGGCTTTGCCGTAGAAAAAGGACTTTACGTTATCTCTGATGAGATTTATGAAAAGATTTTGTATGACGGAGTAAAACATGTCAGTCCCGCTACCTTTAGTGACGAATGTTATAAGAAGGTAATTACAGTAAATGGTTTTTCGAAGGTCTATTCTATGACCGGCTGGCGTTTAGGTTACGCCGCAGGTCCAGAAGAAATCATCAAGGCAGCAACCAATATACAGGACCATACAACTTCCGGAGCCAACTCTATTACTCAACTGGCAGGCGTAGAGGCACTGAAAGGCAATCAGGACTCCGTAGGAATGATGGTACGTGAATTTGATAGACGAAGAAAATATACCGTTGAGCGCCTCAATAAGATAAAGGGGGTTTCTTGTCTACTTCCGCAAGGGGCATTTTATGCCTTCCCCAATGTTTCTGATTTGTACAAAAAGAAGATTGGAGGACAGACAGTCACGAACTCTTTTGATTTAGTAAACCTATTGCTCGAAAAGGCACACGTCGCATTTGTCCCTGGTGCCCCTTTTGGGTCTGATGAATATATCAGAATTTCTTACGCGACCTCTATGGCAAATATTGAAAAGGGTATAGAACGGTTTGAGAAATTTTTGAACAACTAGAAGTTCTTCTTTATGCAGTACAGCCGCAATCCAGATGCTGTCCAAAAGTAGTCTGAATAAGGTTGAGGAATAAAGGTTTTTGGTATAGTAAAGATAAGATAAACCATGTTATCTGCAACGATAACAATTATAAAAATGATTGAATCATTACCTGATGGCCACTAGTGTCATTAACTAAAGACGTCTATACTGCGACGCTGGATGAGTTTCTGGATCGGATCGAAAAGCAGTATGGGAAATTTTGGTGTACCTGGCTTATGGATTGCTGTATACCAACTGAGGATATATTGGAAAAGATACGTTTCCGAGAGATTGATTATTTGGTTGACACTTCCAAGGGACATTTGACTCATATTGAAAAACAGTTGCTCGAACATACCTGGATTCAGGCATGAGAGAGCGTCTGCGTGAAAATTTTTCAGCAAGAATCGGAGTTATACGTCTGTGTGGAAAGTCATGATCAGGTAGCCGAGGAACGTTCCATGTGTTGCCACTGACTCAAGCGTTTGTGGACAAGTTTGCACGAATTTCATAATCGAAAGGGTATTACGAGCGATGGCCTGTTTATGCATTATGCATATAGAGGCGTTACGTTAAAGAAAGAAGCCGGGCGGGACTTTGGGCTAGTTCGTATCTCTCTGCCAAATCCGTAAGAACCGATGAATGAGAACATATTCCATTTCAGCCTGGAATAGTGAGCGCCTGCGGCGAACGTTGCGGCGTGAGGGACACTATCTGCTTCGTTCCAATATGCAGGCCGCCTCGCCTGAAAACCGTCTGAGAATCTTATCTGCTTTTGACCAGTATAGAACAGGTATTTAAGGCTTTGAAGGGATCGCTTTCCATTCGTCCCATATAGCACCGATTGGAAAAGAGAATTGAAGCCCATATTTTTATTTCCTTTGACGTTGCAAAATCTTGCGCGGGAACGAACCGCAGGGCTGACATCCAAGGCCATTTTGGAAAAAATGTCAAACATTAAAATTATTAAGTTCATTTACCAACTACGGATGGCCGTCACATTGTCATGAGCCTTTATACACAGCCAGAAAAGGACGTTTATGTCCTTTTGGCACAATTGGGATTGACACTTCCTGAATAACCACTACCCAAGGTTTATGCCTCAGGACAGGTCGGGATGTAGTGCCGACCTTTTTTACACGACCCCTTGAATTTACTGGCTTAGCGGCTTGCCTACCCCTCGAATTGCGAAGGTCGGCTAAAGCCTGCTGGTACTATACGTGGAAATGTCAATGTTTTGGTAAAACGATATA
This sequence comes from Candidatus Brocadia sp., assembly GCA_040048245.1. GTDB lineage: Bacteria > Planctomycetota > Brocadiia > Brocadiales > Brocadiaceae > Brocadia. The sequence goes on along the minus strand of JABRVT010000055.1, from coordinate 8,681 downwards.
CCATATTCCATGTTTGGTATCAGAAGTCCTCGTAAATCGCAGGGACACAATGCACTTTATCAGGGCTTGTCCTGGCAAAAGTGATGAAAAGGTTAAGTCGTTCGCAATAAACTTCTGCTATCCCATAACATTTATTAATGGTTGCAGCTTCTGTAAGGCCTTATCTCCCTCAGTACATTTACAAGACGTGACATATCCTCCGGCAGGTCTGCCTGGAATTCCATTTTCCTGTTCTTGATAGGATGAAAAAATTCGATCCGGTGAGCGTGGAGTGCCTGTCTTTCAATGATTGGGGTTTCCCCTGGTTCCCGTTCCTTCTCCAACAGGTCGGAGAGATAGCACGATTCGCGATTGCTATACATAAAGTCTGCTACGACAGGATGCCCGATTGAGCGCATGTGGACACGAATCTGATGTGTTCTGCCCGTCTTTGGCATTACCCTTACAAGGGTATAACCACGGAAACGTTCCATTACCTCATAGGCAGACATGGCATCCTTGCCATTATCGCGTCTGACAGCCATCTTTTGACGGTCTGTTTTATGTCTTCCGATAGGTAAATGAATCTCATCGGAATCAAACGCAATTTCGCCTTCTACCACAGCAATATATTCCTTCTTCACATATCGTTTTTCAAACTGCATGGCGATATGGGAGTGGACGGCATCGCTCTTGATCACCAGCATAACCCCGCTCGTGTCCCTGTCCAGCCGGTGTACAATGCCTGCCTTTAATGGCCCGTTAACCTGGGAAAGATTCTGGCAGTGAAAGGCTAATGCGTTAACAAGAGTACCGGAAGGATGACCACCAGCCGGATGTACAACCATGTCGTATGGTTTATTAATGAGCATTAAATAATCATCTTCATACACAATGTTTAAGGGGATATTCTCAGGAATAATCCTGCTTTCTTCAAGTACAGGCACGTAAATGGAAATACAATCTCCCTTTTGTATATCATAGCTGCTTTTGACCGTATGGCCATTGACCAGTACTGCCCCCTCTTTTATTAACTTCTGAATAAAGGTTCTTGAATAATCGGGAAGACGTGAGGCAAGATACCGGTCAATCCTTTTGTCTTCAAATACCTTCTTTATATCGAAGGTTACCTCCTTTACCTGTAAAAGTTCCTGCTGCATATTATTATCGGATCACTGATAAGCGGTACTGCGCCATAGTAGCCCAGTTGCTGTTTGGAGAAAGTTCTATCGCTCTGGTATATGAGCGGATTGCGTCACTTATCTGGCCTAATTTTTCGTAGCAGCGGCCGGCATCCCAATTCCCCTGTGCAACTAGAAAATTATTGCCGCTAACTGCAATGTCTTCAAATTGCTTTACTGCTTCCGGCAAAAGTCCCTTTTCCTCATAGGCATATCCCAAAGATTGCTTTACAATGGGTACAAGGGGATGGCTGCTATGCCGGTACAGGAAATCATTATACATGCGAATAGCATCATCATAGTTTTTCATGCGATAATAGACACTTCCCAACTCAAATACCACCCATGGTGTGGCACTTGTGGATGACATTGTATCTTTCAGATATCTGTAAGCATCAGCTGCCGTGCTCAGGGCAGCAGTTTTGTCTTTTTCACCCTTTCCCTGCTGTATTGCCATTGTCAGGTCATTATTGATTTTCCACAGACTTTGCCATGCAACCTCTGTCTTCCTTGCCTTTTCTGTGATGAAAAAGGCAGTACCACTCCCTGCTGCAATTGCAATACCGACACCTATTCCAATATATAGCTTGTATTTACTCAACGTTTTTACTATATTTAAAGTAGTTTCTTTCATTTTTTTCTTCTCTCTATAATTTAAACACGAACAGACAAAAGCAGGACAATCGTCCCATCTTGTCATTATGGTGTCAAGCGGAGACGGTTGACCTTTGTCCACGCCACACCACAAATACTGCTTAAATAAAATGAAAAATCCCTTTTGCAAACGGGTTATAAATTAACCAGGAATTCTGCCTCTTTAAAAATTTCCTGAATATCTTTTTCTTCCAACCCCGCCCCCCGGATAATGGATTCGGCCCGGTTCCGGTCCAGCAAATCGTCGGGCGTATGCGAATCAGAACCAAAAATAAGTTTTGCTCCGGTATTCTTTGCCATTTTAGCAACGTGTCCGTTTGCATAAGCATGCCCTTTCCTGCCGGAAATTTCCAGTCTGACTCCCATGCTTTTGGCAAGTCTAGCATCGTCCTCTGTAATAAGACCGGGATGAGCTAAAATGTCAGCACCAGCTTCTATTGCAGCCCGATTTGTCCCTGGAAGTACAGGTTCTGTAATCGTCTCGCCATGCACCAGCACAAGAAACGCCCCCAATGTCTTTGCCCGTTCTACCATGGATTTTATATGTTCAGGGCGGAGATGGGTTAATTCAACACCCCCGTGTACCCTGATTTTTGCGGCGGATGCTATCTCCCTGCATGCCTTCAAGACGTTCGGTATTACTATGTCAATATTTGAATAGTCGGCATGGTCCGTAATAACCAGTCCCCGAAACCCCCTGGCCTCGCAACGGCGGATTAATTCGGCCGGCAAAAGCACACCGTCGGAAAATAACGTGTGCGTGTGTAAATCAATCATCTGAAGAAATTAATCATCGGTAAAAAATTTTAATGCGCCCGAGACGATTTGAACGTCTGACCTACGGTTTAGGAATTAGCTTCATGGCTGTTTAACTGCATTTAAACCAGCAGCTTGCGTCTGCGTTAACTGCCTTGTGTAGTACTCCGCCCTGCTCATCCCATGCCGCATCGCTCGGTCGCTATCTGTGTATAAATCTGTGCCGTCGTGATGCTCTTGTGCCCCAGCATCGTTTGTACTAACCGCAAATCCCCCGTGGCTTCCAATAAATACGTGTATGCCACATGCTGCAACTGGTGCGGATGCAGTCTCCCGATGCCCGCCCTTTCACATGCGTCTTGAATAGTGTCTTCAGGCTGCTGTACAGCTTGCGGGTCTTTGGATTTTCAAAGACGTAGCCTGTTTCTTTCCTTCTGCAGAGGTTCCAGGATTGTTTTGATATCCCCCCGGTTATGATGCACACCCTGGGATGTCTGCCTTTGGTGTCGATGAGGTTTACCGTGCTGGTATTCCAGTCGATTCGCTCACAGCGGATGTTGACCATGTCCACATATCTTAACCGCCCTGCCACATGAATAATAACATGGCTTTCTTAATGGGATGCCCAATAGCATCAATCAATTTCTATATGTCAGCCGGATGCTGAATCTGCGGTATGGACGCTTTATATGGTAACAATTCGATCTTGAATGTCAAGGGGTTTTAGCGTAATTATATTTGACAATGAATTTGATGACGGCCTTGAGGGTGTTGAGTTCGTTGTTACACATCTTGTTCTTTCCGGCCCGTTTGAGTTTGTATTGGTTTACAATGGACTGGGTAATACGGTTTACCTGGAGTTTGCCGAAGTGGGGTAGGAGGTTCTTTAAGTGTGCCTTCGTGTCGCGCCAGGTACGTTCTGCCCTGTGGAGTTTATACCACCCAAGAAATTCGGGAATAATGCCCATGATCCTGGGGGTTGATGTGGTTGGGTAATCCTGTGGATGAGGTGCTGCGGAGTTCGAGCTCCACGTCCGGGCGTCGGACTCGCAACCGGTAAAGATTACACGCCTTTCGTTTACGGAGGGGACAAAGAAAAGGCGCAAAACCGTCTGCCTGTCGCCCCTTATGAACCCGATCCCACGGACAGCCTCTTTGCCGGCATCGGTAAATCTTTCATCCAGGGGTTAACCTCATTTCCCCGCGCATTCTGGGGCGCGGGCGCTATGGCGGAAGATATTGCGAAAAGTATCCCGCAGGCAATACCCCTGGCGGCCTTTACGCAAATCATCCCGGAAGACTTCTTTAAACACCGGTACGAAAATGTAAAAGGCATAGAGGAAAGATTTCAGGCAAAAGGCGAGGGGTATAAAAAATATATCAATGGCGCCATACGGACCATGTCGGAAATGCTCAGCCAATACGCAGGCACAGCGGGGCTGGGTACGCTTCCCTCAATGTCTGCCGGGGCCGGTATTGGTAAATATCTGGAATCCAGGAAAGAAGGCTACAACATCCCCCGTTCATTTGCGGCGGCCGGGGTTACAACAGCCACAGAATACGTCACCGAAAAAACACCCCTGGAAATCCTTGGACGCCCTGGCTTGAAATTTATTGACCGTCTCATAAAGGGATTAATAGCAGACATCCCCGGCGAGATAGAAGCCACCCTGGTAGAAATGACGGCAGTCGATCAGGCCATCCTGGGGAAAAATTATACACGGCAGGAATATCTCCAGGCGCTCTTTGATACCGCAGCCACCGCAGCCCTTACCACACTCGGCGCAACCGGCGTCATCCACCCGTTTGTTGTAGGGACACGGAGCCCCGCATCCCGGACGGAACAAGCCCAGCAAACACCAGAAGCCCAAACAGCCCAACAGACACCAGAAATAAAGCAGTCAGCCAAAGAAGAAGTGCTGGGAGTGAAGTCAGAAGAATATGCAACAGCCCCAAAGCCTCAGGAAACCGAAACACAACAAGCAACAGTTGCCACATTTTCCACGAATGAGCAAGTCCAGGATATTTTAAATCGTTATACAGAGCCAGTGCGAAATCTGGAATTAACTCCCGATAACTGGAAAAACGAATTTGGAGAAGATTTAACTGTAGAAACACCTATTGGAAAGGTAAAGCTGGGTGACAATCAGTATGAAAAATTAGTAGCGAATAAAAGAGGGCAATATTTTGGACTCATCAAGCCCACATTAACCAATCCGCTTTTTGTGGTGAAAGATAAAAAAGGTGGGACGTTATTTATAAAAACCTTTACGAACGGCAAGAAAAAATACTTTGTCTCGGTTGGATATGATATTGAAGGGTTAAAAGTTATAGTAAGCAGCCACCCGGATAAGCTGAAAAGAATTGCAGGTATTATCAGGGAGGGTGAGTTGTTGTATAAGTCGACGGCACTGGATGAATCCGCCTCTCCATCGCCGAAGCAACCCACCGTTGCAGGCGGGCTACCTGATAATACCTCACAAAGGACGCCGGTGGCGAGCGATGCATCTTCTCAGACACCTTCTCAAAAGGTCGCTGAGAAATCACCCTCTCAAACGTCCGAAACGTTCCCCGGCAATCCCAATGATAGTATACAGCCACCTCTTGAATCTGTCAAGCCCGACATCCAGCTCATGCCCTCCCTCAAGGACATTGTCGATGCCGGTAAGTTGTCCATCGATGATGCCTTAGAGATCGATAATGTAGCAAGACAAAATAATTGGTCAGAGGACACCGTCAAACAATTCTACAAAAGCGCCGTAGAAGGTCTAGGCATCCAGAACAAAGGCGCCGCGTCACTGGAGCAGGCGCTCGTTGCCGCAAAGGTCAAAGAAATCGTATACAAACAAAACGCAGAAAAATACAGACAGGAACTGGCAGATAACGAACGACTCATCAAAACACTCTACGACCGCCTCAACATCAAAATCGAAGGCGGGGCACCGGATAAATACGAAACCATTGCCAACAACTTCATTAAAAATCTTGGAGACCTGAAAAAACTCAAACCAGAAGAAATCATCGAGAAGGCGCAAAAGGAATTTGCCCTGAACCTTAATCGCCTCGATACCGGCATGGACGTAAAAACCCTCATCACCGCAGCCGTCCAGACCATCAACGAAGCGGAAGACATTTCTAGGGAAACCGTCTCCCATGAACAGACCGTCAACGAAGCGCTAAAAGAATTGCCAGGCATATACGGCAAAGTCATGGGCATGAAACGCGGTACAGTCCTAACAAGACCCCAGCAACTGGCAGCCCGCATGCTCGGCACGGCCCTCTTTGAAGGCTTCAATAAAACCAGAATGCTCGGCATAGCAAACCTCCAGGACACAACACTCTACCGGCAGGCGCAGACACAGTTAATAGATCTTGGCAGGTACTGGTCAAAAGTCCTGGCATCCTCCAGCGAAATAGGCAGAATGCTTGAGGCGCAGAAAATTATCGAAAAAGTAGGCGCCGATATCCCGGCCACAGAAGAATTCCAGAAGGTGCTGGATATGCTATCCGGCCAGAAAGAAATCCCCCCGGAACAATTCTACCAGCTTACCGGCATGATGAAAACCCCGGCCCAGCTCTCAGAAATGGCAAGGGAACTTGCAAAGCCCGCATCCCGTCGCATCCAGGACGTTTTCCTTGAGGCGTGGATCAACGGCCTCCTCTCGAACCCCCAGACCCACGCCACTAACGTCCTCTCCAACCTCTATACTACATTTGCAAGCGTTCCCGAGAGATACCTGGCGGCAAAACTACATTATGGCGATAAAGCCGGAGTTGTGGATGGAGAGGCAAAGGCCATGCTCTACGGCATGCAGATGGGATTTCAAGACGCACTCAATGCAGCCCGGCTTGCCTGGGCAACCGAGACCGGGCGATTCGGCAAAACAGCTACAAAGGTAGAGGATGCAAAACAGAAAGCCATAACGGCAGAAAACATCAACAGAATCTTAAGCAAATTCGGCGTGGATCCCATGAACCAGACACTCTCAAACGCCGTTGATTATATAGGGAAAATCTGGAGGCTGCCCGCGCGGGCATTAATAACGACAGACGAATTCTTCAAAATGATCAATTACCGCATGGAACTCCAGTCCCTGGCATATCGGCAGGCAGCCATGGAAGGCCTTGCAGGCGATAAGGCCGGGGCAAGGATCGCAGAACTCATCCAGAAACCCACCACAGAAATGCGCGCCAGGGCCATGGCGCATGCCAACATCCAAACCTTCACCGGCGAACTCGGCGCCGTAGGCAGGGCGGTATCCAGCATAACCGAGCGCGTGCCTATAGCGAAGATCATCGTCCCCTTCGTGCGCACCCCGGAAAACATCTTCACTTACGCCTGGGAACGCGCCCCATTCCTGGCCTATGCAAACAAACAGATCAGGGCAGATATCAAAGCAGGCGGCGCAGCTAGAGACATGGCACTGGGCAAAATGGCATTCGGCGGCATGATCGCAAGTCTCGCGGCCACCCTTGCCGCAAGCGGATTCATCACCGGCAGCGGCCCCGAGGATAGGGACCTCAAAAAAATCATGAGGGACAACGGCTGGCAGCCCAACTCCATCCGCATCGGCGACACCTACTATTCATACAAACGCATGGACCCAGTCGGCATGATCATCGGCCTTATTGCAGACACTACTGAGATCATCGGCAGCCTGGACGATTACAGCGCTGGCAAGCTTGCCATGTCCATCGTCCTCAGCATGGAACACAACCTCCTCGACAACTTATACCTGGACGGCATCATGAACGTCCTGGACGCTGTCCAGGACCCTGGCAAACAGTGGCATGACTATTTCAAGAAGCAGGCCGGTTCCCTGATACCCGCAATCTCCGGAGCCATCGCCCGAGGGTTCGACCCTGTTGTGCATGACACAAAGACCATCGTCGACACCATGCGGTCAAGGATACCCGGCTTCAGCGTCTTTGCCCCTGCCCAGAGAAACATCTTTGGAGAAAAAAGACTCATGGAAGGCAGCCTGGGCAACGACTTCATATCGCCCATCTGGCAGAGCAGGGCGAAACACGATCCCGTCTTGGAGGAAATCATCAAACACCAGATAGACATCCACCCGCCTTCAAGATACATTGGTGGCACAGCACCGGCTGAGATCGACCCTATGGCAAAAGACAGTCCCCGGGCTGGCGTCCCTTTAAACCCGAAGCAATACGAAAGACTCCAGGAACTCACCGGCCAGGGACTCCGTGAAGCCCTGGAGAAACTCATCAAAAAGCCAATCTATCAGAAACAATCAGATGGCCCTGACGGTGGCAAGGCATTGCTCATAAGAAACGTCGTTGAGCGTGCCAGAGAAATCGGCAGACAGAAACTATTGAAAGAAGACCAACAGTTGTATGAACAACTAAAAGCGAAACACAGAGAGCGCAAACAGGTGCTCCAGCCCACAAGGTAATGGTGTGGAGCCGGCTTCCAGCCGGCGGGTTATTAATTCAAACCCTGACAGGGGTCAGAGCCCTGTCAGGGTAGATCAACCAGATAAGCGCGAAGAAATCGGGCGCGTTTTTATAGGGAGGGGCAATGCTGTATGGATATTGATCAGCTCAAGGCGGTGATAAAAGAAGCGTTAGATGAGAGGATAAAGGAGTTTTATATAGATCGTGAAACGCACTATCAAGATCATCAATTCATAAAAGAGCTTCGGGATTGGACGGAAAGCATTAAATCAACCACCATCAAAACCGTTGTAGGTCTCTTTGTCGCTGCACTTATCGGTCTTTTGCTATTGTAACTATTCAGCGTATTTTCGCTCGCAAATGCTATGAGCTAAGAAAATCAGGCAATTCGCCGTGAAATAGCATCTTTAACGCCTGGCTCAAATTTACCCCTTGTTTCCGACAGGTTGAGAGATAACTGCGAATGCGGCAGATAACTTATCTGCTGCAGCTATTACATACAATAGGCTTTTTTCATACCTTTTTGCGCCATAAGGAACGTATTTCTGTTGCCTATAAGCTCCCCCATATCTATCCTATCTCCGCATATAAACTGTGCCAACCACCTCTCACAGGCCGTATACACCACAAACTAATCCAGGTGCCTCTTTAGCCCAAGTTCCCTGTCAAACAAATTTCATCTAAATCCTGCAA
>JABRVT010000054.1:0-1805 GCA_040048245.1 Candidatus Brocadia sp. | reverse complement strand
ATGGCAAATCTCATCCGAAACTACAGAAATGAATATAACTTTGAGAAGGTTATTGAACTTGGAGAAAAGGGACTAAATATATCCCTGTCACAAACAGACCTGGTTTCTAAAATACAAAGGCAAAGAATATCCATCGACCTTACACATGCCCTGTTAAACACAAATCAAGTGGATAGGGCTGAAGAAATCTGTAAAAAAGCGCTGGAAGAAAATCCGGATTCCTTTGATGTCCACCTGGTACTTGGAGAAATATTGCTGAAAAAAGGGGCATTCAACGATGCCTTAAATTATTTTAAGAAGTATCTTGTTTTAAAAGAAAAGGAAAACAGGGAACCTTCTTTTACCATACTCTCTGCCGACTTTTACCATTACGAACACGGCGCATATAACAGCATTGGTGAATGTTACAAGCATCAGGGACTTATCGATGAGGCTGAAGTAGCTTATAAAAAGGCGATAGAACTCAATAAGAAGGAACCATTATACTACTCAAATCTTGCCCAACTCTATATTTCGCAAAATCGCCTGGATGAAGCTGAAAATATAGCTAACACCGCTGTGAAACTGGGTATCGCTAACCATTTGACATATTTATTACTTGGAAAGGTATATAGTTCACAAAGAAAATATAACAATGCTATCGACGCTTTTAAACAGTCCATTTATATTGACGGTAAAAACGTATCAGCGTACATATATTTGATCAACTTATTAATACAAACAAATCAGATCACACTGGCGGAAGAAACGCTAAAAGGAATAATTCTTCTTTACCCGGATAACCTGCGTCTTAAATGCCTTTCGGAAAGAATTAAATATAAACAGGGTAACCGAGAGAGTCCTGATAGATTTATCAAGAATATACTAAAGTCCAATATCACGGATAGTGACATCTATCTCGATCTTGGAGACCTTTGTATGGAAATGGGGCTATATACCGCAGCCATCGAACTATTGGAAAGATACCTCGACACTGCCCGGACTGATGCAACCGTTGTAGCCAACATTGCTGCCTGTTATGCAAAATTAGGTAAATTAGAATCCGCGAAATTCGGATTTCAGGCAGCGTTACAAATAGACCCCGGATGTAATTATGCCAGACAAAATCTTGCAGTTTTAGACAGAACTGGGAATAAGGGTTATGCGGGCATAGGAAATGATACATAATATTTTTGCATAGAAATTTTTATTTTTTACTACGTGAATTACAGGACGGCGTGCATAAATCTTATCTGGCCGTAACGAATTTGAGGTAAGCAACCAATGACCATTACAGACCTTCATACTACACAAAATAATAGCAGACCCCTGGCCAAGACATCCAATGATAGACCTACCATCTCTGCGTGTATGATTGTCAAAAACGAAGAGAAATTTTTACCTCAGTGTTTAAAAAGCATTAAAGACGCCGTGGATGAAATTATTATTGTCGACACAGGCTCAACGGACAAGAGCGTTGAAATTGCACAATCCTTCGGCGCAAAGGTATATCATCATCCCTGGAACAACAGTTTTAGCGAGGCACGGAATCATTCCCTGAGCTATGCGACATGCGACTGGATTCTACAAATCGATGCAGATGAAACACTGGAACAGGCTGACATCCCCCTTTTACATAAATCAATCACTGCCAATTCGTACAATGCCATATTTGTCGCCATATATAGCGACCTCCCTGGTGGCCGGTCAAAACACTATTATACGAGGGTATTTCGAAGGGGAAAAGCCCGCTTTGAGGGAATTGTACACAACCAGCTCATCTTTGAGGGCAAGGCTATTCAATCGGAAATAAGATTCTATCATTA
>JABRVT010000053.1:0-1031 GCA_040048245.1 Candidatus Brocadia sp. | reverse complement strand
TAAACACCTTCTTTTATAGAGTTAAATAAGTCTCTGTACCGCTTTTCTGACTCCACCACCTCCCTTGTCTTCTCATCCAGAGATTTTGCCATCGCATTAACGGAATTTGCTAATTCACCAATCTCATCTTCCCTCTTTATATCCACTCGTTGAGTTAAGTCCCCAGAGGCCATTTTTTTAGTTACTTCCGTCAGCTTAACAATCGGTATCGAAGTCTTTCTGGCAATAAAATATGCCACGATCACAATGGGAAATGCCATCACCAGTAACACGGAACTCACGATATAACTTAGATTATAGGCTGCCCCATAACCTTCATCCCGGTCAATTTCTGCTATGACCCCCCAACCAAACTCCGGCAACCAGCGCCATACACCCAGTACCGTTAAACCGCTGTAGTCCTTATAGCCTTTCGCATCAAAACCACTGTTCCCTGCGATACACTGTTTAACACCATAAGTCAATTCACCAGTTTCCGGATTAACCAGCTTTAATTCCAAAGCACACCTTTTTTTCACCAATCCCATCTCTCGTAAATGAGCGACAAACCTTGATTCTGTTATCATATATCCGTCTTTGTTCACAAGATAGGTTTCGCCCGTCTTCCCCAGCTTTAAACTCAGCATCAGGTCGTTCAGGGTTTTTACATCTACCCTGATGGCGACAACACCAATAATAATTCCGTCACGGTCCTTTAGAGGGGCCGAAACAAACATCGTGGGCAGTCCCAGTTCTTTTTCACCCACCTCGTTGATAAGCGGGATTTCAGATGGAAAGACATTTGATACAAATGTATTTCCCCTAATTGCCTGTTTGAAGTAATCCATTTGCGAAACGTCACTTCCAACACCACTTTCTTCCGCGGTAGCAACCGTTATCAGTCCCTTATCATTGCTGACAAGGACACCCTTATAACCATATTCATCCTTTACTACCTCCAGGTACTGGACGATATCGGCGTAATCCTTATCCTCCTTTGTGATCTTTGCGCATTTCACCATCAGCGGATTGTTTGCAATTACACGAGCATT
>JABRVT010000052.1:0-1886 GCA_040048245.1 Candidatus Brocadia sp. | reverse complement strand
TGCTGTATCCATCGCGAAAACTGCAGGCCTCTTTGGTACATCCGGGTGTGTTATCCTTTGGATAAAAATAGAGCACTACCTTTTTACCGCGAAATTCAGAAAGTGTACGCACCTTACCTGCATCGTCCTTTACTTGAAAATCAGGCGCAGGATCGCCTACCCTAACCGGCATAGCATCTTCTCTCTTTCCAATTCAACTTAGAAAGAAAAACCAAAGCGAATTGAGAATAAAAGAGGCGTTCATGTGCTTTATAAGCACATGAACGCCTCTTTCGCAAAATACTATCGTATATTTTGTTCAGGCAACAATTTACGTACATGTATACGACAACCCTCTAAATCCCCCTAGTTTATTAAGGGGAAATTTGAAAATTCCCCTTTAGAAAACTAAGGGACCAAGGAGTGTGTTATTCCTATTTTTGTTCTTTATCTCTCATACACTCGCCAGGGTTCTTTTTAAATTTTTCAGCGCAACCCTCGCAGCAGAGATAAACCGTTTTTCCCTCGTGCTCAACCTTTACCGACTTGTCTTTATTACTGATTGCCTTTTCACAAACCACACATTTCGTTCCACTCTTTTCAGCAGCAGAAGCTTGCTTTGACCCACAACAGTCAGCGCCGGCAATAGCCCCCTTAACAGTATAAGGGACCGTTGAAAGCAACGCAACAAGAATAACACTCGAAACATATCCAATACGCTTCATACATATCTCCTTTATCCATAAAAAAGTGTTTAACCGATAAATTACTTGTAAAGTAATACTAACAAATATCCCTCAGAAGGCAAATACAAAACTCAATGGCTAATCCTCTTCCTGTAATATACCCGGCAATATGCGGCGGCAATATCTATAGTAATCTTTCATCTTATTTGCTGCTCCGTGCCTGATAATTCAATAAACCGCCAGCGCAAAGTATATCAATCTCACGGTGGGTTAATGTGTGTTTTACCCTTATTTCCTTATTCTTTGTCAAATTATTCATAATAATCTTGCCCCCGGACATTAATCGGGTCTTTATGTCAGGCAGTTCAATGCGGTCTCCCTGATCACATAAATTATAATCGCTCTCATCCTCGAAGGTTAACGGCAGGATACCAAAGTTGACTAGATTAGCCCGATGGATTCGAGCAAAGGATTTGGCAATGACCGCCTTCACTCCCAAATACATAGGGGCTAGGGCCGCATGCTCTCTACTTGAACCCTGACCGTAATTTACTCCGCCAATCAGAAATCCACCACCTCTTTCTTTTGCCCGTCTTACAAACTCCTTATCCACCTTTTCAAATACAAATTCGGAAATGGCTGGAATATTCGACCGCAGTGGTAAAACCTTTGCCCCTGCCGGCATGATATGGTCGGTGGTAATATTATCCCCTACCTTCAAGAGGACATCTCCCGTTAACGTATCAGGCATGGGTTCCTTTTTTGGTAAGGGTTTTATGTTTGGCCCTCTAACGATAGTTACTTCTTCCGGCCTTTCCGAAGGGGGAATAATCATGCTATCATCAATGGTAAATCTCTTTGGATATTTAATAATAATTGGTTCGCCAAATTCCCTGGGATCGCTGATAACGCCATTGATCGCCGTCGCTACAGCCGTTTCCGGGCTTGATAAGTACACCTTTGCATCAGCCGTTCCGCTTCTGCCCTCAAAGTTTCTGTTAAACGATCTCACTGAAACGCCTCCGGAAGGTGGAGCCTGACCCATCCCGATGCAGGGTCCGCAGGCTACCTCAATCAAGCGTGCACCTGCGGCAATCATATCGGTCAAAGCACCATTTTTTGCAATCATCTCCAGCACCTGTTTCGAACCCGGAGAAATGGTAAGGCTCACATCCGAATGCACCTTTCGCCCCTTTAACATGGCAGCGGCCACCATAAGGT
>JABRVT010000051.1:0-45675 GCA_040048245.1 Candidatus Brocadia sp. | reverse complement strand
TCCTGGAGAAGCAAGAATAGGTCTTGATTTAGAAAGGCTATTAAAGAAGGAAGTCGATCTCATCGTGCTTAATAGAGCACGCTCTATTCTTGCAGATGAGATTGTAAGAAAGGGAAAACCTATAATAATTAAAGATAAAGGACTTTTCATGGATTTCTTATGTATAGTTAGCGATGAAGCAGAGTATGTGAGAGATTGGTTATCAACCTATTACAGGGAGACAAAGCTTGCCTCAGGAAGATAAATTAAAGCTTGTTCCTCATGTAGATTATTTAGATAAGGAGTTGAAATTCCTTCAACAGTATAAAACTGAGGTTGACTGGAAGGTTTATCAATCCATAAGGGAAAAAAGATTGGAACTGGAGAGGTGGATTGAATGTCTCATCAATGCCACTCTAGATATATCAAAGATGCTAATAACCTTGCGCGGTGAAGACGTTCCTGAAACCTCGAGGGAAGTCCTTTTCAAAATAGCCTCTCAAGTTTATAAGACAGAAAGCGAGGCGGAAACTTTTTCTCAACTTGCCAAAATAAGAAATACCCTTGCACATCGATACCTTGATATACGGTGGCAAGATATAAAAATATTCCTTCAGACAGCGCCTGAGATATATCCACCATTTTTGGAATATGTAAGGCATGAAATTGAATCCTAAAACTAACTGCTATTTATTGCCTATTAAACACAAACAACTGACAACTATATACTGATAGCTGAAAAAATGACCTCTGAAATATATAAAAAATAATGAATCTAAAGACTTTTTTGAATTTTTATGTTGATATTTTACTAAGAAATGTTTTAAATAGTAAACGTTTATAAAAATAAACGTTTGTTAATATAAACAATAATCTCTCGTTTATTTCATAGTGAGACCTCCCATTCCTTCAGCAAACAACAAAGTTGTGAAGGAATTTATAAAAAGGAAAATGGATAGAAACGTTGCTTACTGGTTTGCCGTTCATACCCGATCTCGTCATGAAAAACAGGTTGATTCATTTCTCAAAGAAAAGCGCATTGATGCATTCCTGCCGCTTATCAAAACACCAAGCCGTAGAAAAGATAGGGTAAAATTTGTTGATCTACCTCTTTTCCCAGGCTATCTGTTTGTTAAGATACCATTAGGTAATGTTTATGACGTAATAACTACTCGTGGTGTGACAAGGATAGTAGGCACAGATATTCTAACTCCCATTCCTATCCCAGAGAAACAAGTAAATGATATAAAATTACTGGTAAGTAGTAATATAAAATTAGATCCTTACAAATATTTAGCCACTGGCACAAGGATAAGGGTTAAATACGGCCCCCTGGCGGGGATAGAAGGCATTCTCCTGAAGAAAAAGACAAACTGCCGGGTTGTTGTCTCGGTAGACCTTTTGCAAAGGTCCGTATCTGCGGAAGTTTGCATAGCCGATATTGAGCCTATTGATTAGGCAAAACAAGCGTTGTGTGTGTTATGTCGTTTGTATTTGGTAGGTTGCATGAAATAATCAATGTAACTGAGAGGGACGGAGTCCAGGCACAGATTCCTTTTTACTAAAACGTAAAATACATCAAAAATGTTTTTACAAGTAATAAAAGGGCAAAAAATACAGATAGCATCAATTTAGAAACCACTTTAATTATTGCCAGATGGATAAAAAGGCGCTATCAATTACCGCTGAATAATTATGCATTATAAAGAGTTGCTTGATGCAATAAGAATAATTATTTTAAAGCATGCGCACCCGACCAGGATATACCTTTATGGTTCAAGGGCAACCGGAGAGGCTGGTGAAACGAGTGATATTGACATAGCTTATGACGACAAGGAGTGTAAGGGGCATTATCTCATCGAGGAAGAAATTCAAAAGCTGCCGACTCTTGTAAAGATCGATGTGAAAAACATTGCTTTCACTGAAGAGAGGTTTAGAAACAGGGTTGTAGCAGCGGGAAAAGTCCTCTATAGCGCTACCAAAAAGCTGAGATTTGAAGACGCATTTCACAATTTCCAAAAGGCATACGAGAGATTTGCAGGCGCAGTCGATAGGAAAGACGAGTTTTACAAGGAAGGATTTGGTGACATCTATCTGGACCTCGTGGTAAAGAGATTTGAATTTACCTATGAGATGAGCTGGAAATGTATCAAGAGATATCTTGATTATATCGGCATTGAGTGTCACAGTCCAAGAGGCTGCTTTAAAGAGGCATTTTCTCAAAAGATAATCGCTGATGAAGCTATCTGGATTGATATGATAGAGCAGAGAAACCTCTCCAGCCATGTTTATGACGAAGATGAAATAAAGGAAATAGTAACAGTTTAGTTTTTTGAAAAATTCCAATAATGACGTGGTTGTATGCACGGTAGCGGCAATTCATGAATTGCCGCATACTCCTGCCTTTTGCTCTTCTGCCTGTTGTGGTGAGGCTGTTTTCAGATGTTAGATGTTCTAAAAAAATATTTTGAAGAGCGAGCGGACGTAGCCTTTGCCTTCCTTTTCGGATCGTCAGTAAGGGGCAGGATTCGCAAGGAAGGGGATGTGGATGTTGGCGTATACTTTTGGCCTGAAAAGGATATTGAATGGGAGGCATTTGATAAAGTGTATCCTGGAGAAGCAAGAATAGGTCTTGATTTAGAAAGGCTATTAAAGAAGGAAGTCGATCTCATCGTGCTTAATAGAGCACGCTCTATTCTCGCAGACGAGATTGTAAGAAAGGGAAAACCTATAATAATTAAAGATAAAGGACTTTTCATGGATTTCTTATGTATAGTTAGCGATGAGGCAGAGTATATAAGAGACTGGTTATCGGATTATTATGAGGAGATAAAGCTTGCCTCAAGGAGATAAATTAAAGCTTGTTCCACATATCAATTATTTGGAAAAAGAACTACAATTTCTTCCGAAATACAAAAATGAAGTTGATTGGAAGGTTTACCAGTCTGTAAGAGAAAAAAGGCTGGAAATAGAAAGGTGGGTCGAGTGCCTCATTAATGCCACTTTAGATATATCAAAAATGTTTTTAACCATAAATGGAGAGGAAATTCCAGAAACTTCAAGAGAGATACTTTTCAAAATAGCCTCTCGCATTTATGATAAAGAGGCTGAGGCAGAAACATTTTCCGGACTTGCCAAGATAAGAAACACACTTGCTCATCGATACCTTGATATCCGGTGGCAGGATATTAAGACGTTCCTCCAATCAGCCTCTGAGGTTTACCCGCCTTTTTTGGAATATGTAAAAAGAAAAATAGAAATATGACGTGTCTTTAATTTTTGGTAACACTTTAGCTTTTTGAAAAACGTTGAAAGTTGTAAACGTCTTAACGGTAATTATGTAGAGGCAATTCATGAATTGCCTCTACAATGAAAAAGTCGCCGAAGTCCTAATTAATGTAAAAGGGATATGTAGGGGCAAAAAATCTTTTGCCCCTACCTGCTCAAAATAGTCATATAAATGTGAATTTTACATTGATATTGATAACGAGGCGGCATGGACAAACTCCGTTTGTCCGTGTTGAGCTTGCAGAGATTGTTTATGAATTGTTCATTTTTATACAATACAAGTCTGACCATTGCAAGTACAATGCATTATATAGTAGTACAAAAACACGGACAAGCATGGCTTCTCCGTGCTACACCGTCAATTTGTTGTAGTGTGGCGCAGGCATCTTGCCTGCATGCGTCCCCGTATCGGCCTTCCCCGTGAACGGGATATGTAGGGGCAAAAGATTTTTTTACCCCTAGTGCGCTGATGTGCAGCATAATAAAGCGATGATAGGGAGCAACTGGTGGTTGGAGACGGAATGGCAGGAAGGCAATGCGCATGAATCAGGGATACCTGATAGAGGGAGTGACTGTATCAGGAGTCAGAGCCTACACAGGAGCGAAGAGACATCGTAACGGATGTGGAGCAAAGGGAGGCAGGAAGGTGGAGGTAGGAAGCGGGTAAGTTGGGAAGCAAGACCAATGTGAGCGGCAGAAATGCCTAAACAAATTGGAGAAATTCACAGAAACGAAATAGAACCTGACTTATAGCGGAGTGCCTGTTGACGGTCTGTATAGGGCGAATGATGAGAATCGATGTCATCATTACGAGATATGAGTTGTTCACGTATCCGCACTCATCTTTCAGAATGGAGAAAAATGTGTTTTTGCAATTATTAAAAGGTAAGGAAAATATTGATGCTATTAATATAGAAACCGCTCTGGATATTGTCAGATGGATAAAAGAGAGATTCCCGTCGGCAACGCCATACATATTTGGTTCTATTCTAAAACCTGAATTAGTCCATCCCGGCTCCGACATTGATATTGTAATTGAAGGGTTAAGTGATGTGGATTATTGTGTATTGATTAAAGCCGTATCGAAAAAATTCAGTTCTTTAAAGGTCGATATAAGGAGGTTTGAGGAGTTCGATTCTTATATGAGACAAAAAATCGCTGATAAAGGCTATAAGGTAAAAGATGGGAAAGAAGTACGAAGATCTTAAAAGCGACGTTAAACATGAATTACAAAATCTAGAGAAATTGATGGATGAATTAAAATTCACCAACATTGGCCATGATATCAGTTCTCGAAGGATTGTTGGTTCTATTTTACATGATTCATATAATTGTTGCGAGAGGATATTCAGGTTAATTGTAGGAGAGATTAATGGAGCTATTCCTGTTGGCTTTGAGTGGCACAGGCAATTATTGAACAAGGTAACGCATGAGGTTGAAGGACTTCGTCCTCCTGTTATTTCAGAACAAATGGCATCTGATCTTGAAGAATATTTGGAATTCAGACATGTTTTTAGAAACATATATGGATTTGAACTGTTAGGAGACCGTATCATCAGATTAAAGGAAAGGCATTCTCAGGTATTTGGTAGTTTCATAAAAGAAATTATGAGTTTCATAGACAAATTATATTAAAGAAGTATGGAAGTAGTTTATTATGACAAAAATAAACAACAATCACACCTCAATCTGTTTTTTGCTAAAGCAAGGGGCGAAATTTTTCAGAAACGTATTTAATAGAGGGATGTTTGCGCCAAAAATACTCAAATCCTTTGCCCCTGTTATTGGTTGACAGAAAAGCTCACAAGTACAATTAATAGCAGGAGTAAAGGAACGAGTCAAGCACAAAATAAGTCGCAAAGCATTGATTTGTAGTAAGTTAGGTCGAACTAGACTTATGACTTAAAAATATTTTTTAACAAACGTTTTTTAACAAAGTAATGAACCAATGTAACTTGTGGGGGTTGTGGTACCGGTCCAGTTTCCCTTTTTCCACAAAATATAGAATGCATTAATGTATTATAGTAAACTATGAACGAGGTGCTTTTAAAAAGGCAAATGTTGTCTGAAATAACCGTGTAGTTACATTTTTGATTACACAATTTGCAATAACAATAATATGTTAAACGATAAGGTTGTATTAATTACAGGTGGCACCGGTTCTTTTGGGAAAAAAGCCACCGAGATAATTTTAAAGAAATATAATCCGCAAAAGCTGATTATTTTTAGCCGTGACGAACTCAAGCAGTTTGAGATGGCACAAATTTACCCTCCTGAAAAATATCCATGTATGCGCTACTTTATTGGGGATGTGAGAGATAAAGAGCGTTTATACCGGGCTTTTTATGGCGTTGATTATATAATTCATGCAGCAGCATTAAAGCAGGTGCCTACCGCTGAATACAACCCTATTGAGGCGGTAAAGACAAATATAATTGGTGCAGAAAATGTGGTAAACGCAGCCATTGATAACAACGTGCAAAGAGTGATAGCGTTGAGTACAGATAAGGCTGCTGCTCCGATTAATCTTTATGGTGCAACAAAATTGTGTTCTGATAAATTATTTATATCAAGCAATATATATTCGGGATATCATAAGACAAGATTTTCTGTCGTAAGATACGGAAACGTTGTTGGAAGCAGAGGGAGCGTTGTCCCTTTTTTTAAAAAAATGAGACCTACTGGAGTTCTCCCTATTACAGATCCGAGAATGACACGTTTCTGGATTACGTTAGAACAAGGCGTAAATTTTGTCATACAGTGTTTGGAAATGATGAGTGGCGGGGAATTGTTTGTCCCCAAAATTCCGAGTATGAACATCATGGAACTGGCAAAGGCTATTGCACCAGAATGTAAGCATGAGATTGTTGGGATACGTCCCGGTGAAAAATTACATGAAGTAATGATCCCGGAGGACGATAGCAGGCACACATTAGAATTTAATGAATATTACATTGTTGAACCGGAGTTTCATTGGTGGTCTAATGACAGCCATATTGTCAATGGTGGCAAACCGGTAAAAGAAGGTTTCAGATATGCCAGCGATACTAATGACAGATGGTTAACTACAAAAGAATTAAGGGAAATGGTGAAGGACCTTGAGTGATTTTATTCCGTATAGCAGACAATGGATAAATGAAAAAGACATAGAAGCTGTTATTGATGTATTGAAGTCTGACTGGCTTACACAAGGTCCGGTTATTGAGAAATTTGAACGCGCAGTTGCTGAGTATTGCGGTGTCAAATATGCAGTAGCTGTCTCAAGTGGAACGGCGGCACTTCATATCGCCTGTCTTGCTGCCGGACTTAACACAGATGATATACTTTGGACATCGCCTAATACCTTTGTTGCATCTTCAAATTGTGCCTTGTATTGCGGTGCCCGTCCAGATTTTGTTGATATCGACCCTCGTACGTACAATATGGACGTAGACGCATTGGAAGTTAAGTTGTCCAGTGCAGAAAAAACCGGCTCTCTTCCAAAGATTGTAATACCAGTTCATTTTGCAGGACAATCATGTGAGATGGAGCGGATTTTTTCACTCGGCCAGAGGTATGGTTTTACGATTATTGAGGATGCCTGCCATGCTATTGGTGGAAGTTACAAAGGAGTTAGAATAGGTTCGTGTAAATTCTCCGATATGACGGTTTTTAGTTTTCATCCTGTAAAAATCATCACCACAGGGGAAGGAGGTATGGTTTTAACGAATAACGAAAGCCTTTATCAAAGGCTGATTCTCTTAAGAACACATGGTATTACCAGAGATACTTTTTGTATGGAAGATGCATCAGATGGAGATTGGTATTATCAGCAGATTGAACTTGGAATGAATTACCGGGTAACGGATATCCAAGCCTCTCTGGGATTGAGTCAATTCAGGCGAATTGATAAGTTTGTCACCCGTCGTAATGAATTGGCAGAGAGATATAATAATGCCCTTTTCGATCTTCCATTGACACTTCCATGTCAGCACCCTGATACGTATTCAGCATTTCACCTTTATGTTGTCCGATTGAAGCTGAATGAATTGGAAAAAACTCGAAAGATGATTTTTGATTTATTACGTCAAAAGAGAATAGGCGTTAATGTCCATTATATCCCCGTTCATACTCAGCCTTATTACCGCAGGCTTGGATTTTCTTTCGGACAATTTCCTGAGTCTGAAAGATATTACGAGGAGGCAATCACACTTCCATTATTTCCTCTCATGACCAAAGAAGAGCAAGATTATATCATCACGGCATTAAGAGAGGTACTTTCATGAAATTGGGACTTGGAACAGTTCAATTTGGGACGGATTATGGTATTTCAAACCTTAATGGCAAAACACCGCCAGGCGAAATTAAAGCTATTTTGCAGGTCGCTCAGGAAAATGGAATTAGTGTAATAGATACAGCACATTCGTATGGAGATAGCGAACACATTTTAGGCGAGGTGTTGGCAAATCAAAATAGTTTTCGAATCATTACGAAAACACCTGTTTATAAAAAAAAGAAGATCGGCTCAAGAGACGCTGAAAACATGAAAGTATCTTTTCATAATTCTTTAAAAAAATTAAGACAATCAAAACTTGCTGGTTTATTAATTCACAACGCAGAAGATTTGTTAACCAACGGCGGAGATATTCTCTTTTATGCCATGCAGGAGCTTAAGAAGGATAAACTCGTAGAGAAAATTGGAGCATCAGT
This sequence comes from Candidatus Brocadia sp., assembly GCA_040048245.1. Classification (GTDB taxonomy): domain Bacteria; phylum Planctomycetota; class Brocadiia; order Brocadiales; family Brocadiaceae; genus Brocadia. Next base: position 37,719 of record JABRVT010000051.1, on the reverse strand, counting down.
ATATTCAGGTGAACAAATAGATTGCTTATTAGAAAGATATGATTTTGACCTGATTCAAGTTCCGGTAAATGTACTCGATCAACGCCTTATTTATAATGGTTATCTTACGAAGTTAAAGGGACAAGGCATCGAAATCCATGCCCGATCCGTATTTCTGCAGGGATTACTTTTGATGTCACCGGCGTCCCTTCCTTCGTTTTTTAATCCCATTAAACCTCTTCTGTGTGGATACTATGAATTTTTACGATCACAAACTTTAACGCCAATTGAAGGTGCTATAGGTTTTATAAAACAAATTCCTGAAGTTGATTGTATAATTATAGGCGTGAATGACGTGGAGCAATTAAAAAGTAATTTAAAAAGTTTTACCAGATTATATCATGATTCTTTATTTAAAGACTTTAAAACCTTTTCTTTGGATAATCCAAAATATCTCAATCCCAGTTTATGGAGATTAAATTAAGTCAAAACTGAAATTTTTTGAGGTTTACTCTGTGATTCTTGCAATTCTTCAAGCCCGTGTTTCATCTACCCGTCTGCCAGGTAAGGTGTTAAAACCCATACTTGGCAAGCCCATGCTTTCTCTACAAATCGAGAGAATACGGCGGTGCAGAAGAATAGAACAATTGCTTGTTGCTACAAGCAGAGATCCAAGCGATAATGCGATTGAAAGCTTATGCAAAGACATTCAAATACCTTGTTTTAGGGGCAGTTTAGACAACGTTCTGGACAGGTTTTATCAGGCATCTCTATTGTATAAACCTGAACATATTGTCAGATTAACAGGGGATTGTCCATTGATAGACCCTCAGGTAATTGATGATGTTGTTGGTTTTTATATAACGGGAAATTATGATTATGCCTCCAATACGATAGAACCTACATTTCCTGATGGATTAGATGTTGAGGTGTTTAAGTTTTTGGCTCTTGAAACTGCCTGGAAGGAAGCATTTTTGCCCTCCCACAGAGAGCACGTTACGCCTTTTATCCATCAAAATTTCAAGAGATTTAAAATTGGCCATTATAAAAGTAAAATGAATTTATCACATTTAAGATGGACAGTAGACGAACCGGAAGATTTTGAGCTGGTACGACAGATATATGAGGCAATTTACCCTCATAATCCCCCATTTACGACACGGGATATTTTAGATTTATTGCGTAAAAACACTTCATTAATCCCGATTAACAATCATATTGTCCGCAATGAAGGACTGAAAAAATCACTGAAAGCTGATGAACTGTTTCTTCAGAATATTTCAAAGAATTGATATAAAATTATGAAACAAAACTACTTCGAAAGATATAGATTATCGCAGCAATTGCATGAAAAGGCCTCAAAAGTAATTCCTCTTGGTTCTCAAACCTTTAGTAAGAGCAAGACACAATATCCTTACGGCGTCTCACCGTATTTTATCAAAAGAGGCAATGGTTCTCATGTGTGGGATGCAGATAACAATGAATATATTGATTTTGTAAATGCATTGGCGGCTATCACCCTGGGCTATAATGATCCGGATGTAACTAAAGCTGTAAAAGAACAACTTGAATATGGAACTATCTTTTCATTGCCGCACGAGCTTGAGCTTAAAGTCGCTGAAAAGATAGTCGAGATGGTTCCGTGCGCCGAGATGGTGAGGTTCGGGAAAAATGGCTCTGATGTCACGGCTGGAGCAATCAGACTTGCAAGGGCATATACGAAAAGAGACCATATTGCTGTTTGCGGCTATCACGGCTGGCAGGACTGGTACATAGGCTCTACTTCCCGTAATCAGGGAGTACCCAAGGCAACGCAGGATTTAACTCACACTTTTAATTATAACGATATACATTCCTTACAAAAGATTTTTCAGCAATGGCCTGATCAGGTTGCAGCAGTAATTATGGAGGCGATGAATGTCAAGGAACCTGAAGATAATTTTTTAGAAAAGTGTAAAGACCTGGCACATAAAAATGGCGCATTGTTTATACTTGACGAAATCATCACCGGGTTTCGTTATGCAAATGGTGGCGCACAGGAATATTTTGGCGTGATTCCTGATCTTGCTACATTCGGGAAAGGGTTGGCAAATGGTTATCCTGTGTCGGCTATTGCAGGCCGGGCTGATATAATGAAATTTATGGAAGAAATATTCTTCTCGTTTACTTTTGGTGGTGAAACGCTCTCACTTGCAGCAGCATTTGCTACTCTTGTAAAACTTCAAAGAGAACCCGTAATTGATACTTTGTGGAGACAGGGAAGAAAAATTGTGGAAGGAACAAAAGCCTTAATTGAAAAACATGATTTGAAAGATGTTCTTTCAGTTGGTGGCAAAGAATGTTGGTCTTTCCTGTCGTTTAAGGATACTGATGCTTATTCCCAATGGGAACTAAAAACCCTTTTTTTACAAGAGGTATTTGCAAGAGGGATTCTTACTATTGGAAGTCATAATATGGCGTATGCCCATTCGGATGATGATATTGCAAGGCTTTTAGAAGTCTATAACGAGGTCTTTGGAATCATAAAAGAGGTTATCGCTGAAAATAATTTAAACAAACGGCTTCGTACAAAGCCGCTTATCCCCTTGTTTAAAATTAGATGAACATTGTTTTTCGTGCAGATGCTTCTGTTGATATTGGTACAGGACATATATACAGGTGCCTGACTCTTGCGGAAGCGGTGAAAAATAGAGGTGCGGATATTTTATTCATCTGTAGGGAAGAAAAGGGCAGTCTGATAGATTTTGTAAAAAAAAAGGGTTATTATGTTTATCCTCTACCTGCTGGCATTGATTTTAATAAAGATTTGAGGCTGAGTATCGAGATATTAAAAGGTCAGAAAAAAATGCCGGACTGGTTAGTAGTTGACCATTACGGCATTGATATCAAATGGGAGTCTTTAATGAGACCGCTTGTTAAAAAGATTATGGTTATTGACGACCTTGCTGACAGGAAGCACGACTGCGATATCCTGCTTGACCAGAACTACAATAAAAACAGTAGCCGTTATAACGGACTTATTCCTGAAAATTGTATTCAAATATTGGGACCGGAATATGCACTAGTAAGACCCCAGTTTAGAGAAGCACGGGAAAATCTAAAAAAAGAGAGTGGTGAGGTGAAAAGGATTTTAGTTTTTATGGGCGGGGCAGACCCGACAAATGAAACAGGCAAGGCATTGAAGGCCGCAAAATTGCTTAATAGCGACAATATCGCTGTTGATGTGGTAATCGGCGTATTAAACCCATTTAAAAATAAAATAATAAATATGGCAAAACAGATGCCTAATACTACCTGTTATTTTAATGTTAACAATATGGCAGAACTAATGTCCTCTGCTGATATAAGTATAGGTGCGAGCGGTTCAAGCACATGGGAACGGTGCTGTGTTGGTTTACCAAGTATAGTTATGGTTCTCGCAGATAATCAGAAAGAGATAGCTCAAGAACTTGAAAGGCAAGACGTGGCAGTAAATTTAGGTTGGCATGAAAATGTTACAGAAATGGATATTCGGGATGCTGTGCAAAACTTACTGGCAGATTCAGACAAAAGAAGGAGTATGGGCTTGAAAGGCAAAATGATGGTTGACGGAAACGGAGCGCTAAGAGTTGTAGAAAAGATTATTTTTTCATTAGAAGCAATATCTAAATGAGAATACTATTTTTAGGCGGAAATCTTGCAAGAACTCTTACTGACTGGCTTGTTGAGCAGGGAGATGATGTTATTTATCGAGAAGATAAGGTAATCATTAATGATATAAAGCAAATAAATCCTGATTTTATAATCAGTTACAATTATAAACATATAATCCCAAAAGAGATAATAGACTATGTAAATGGTAAAGCAATAAATCTACATATCTCGTATTTACCATATAACAGAGGTTCTTATCCAAATGTCTGGAGTTTTCTTGAGGATACCCCTAAAGGTGTTACTATTCATTATATAAATGAAGGAATAGATACGGGTGACGTCATTGTTCAAAAAGAAGTTTTTATTAATGAAGAAAAAGAAACCCTGAAAAGCTCCTATGAAATCTTACATAGAGAGATTCAGGAACTTTTTAAAGAAAATTGGGAAAAGATAAAGACAGGTGCCATAAAACCTAAGAAACAAACGGGGGGGGGAGTATCCACTTTAAGAGAGAGTTTACAGCCATTGACCCCCTCATTAGAGAAAAGGGATGGGATACCCCAATCAGAGAACTTAAGGAAAAATATAGTCATTGGAGCTGTAATTCTTATAAATTTTGTAAACCTGACAACAGAAGAAAAGGAAATGGTACTGGCATGGAGAAACCATAAAAATATTAGGATGTGGATGTATTCAGACCATGTTATATCTCAGGACGAACATTTTAGATTTATGGAGAATATAAAACAGGACAATAAGAACTTTTACTGGCTTGTAAAGAATAAAGAAGGATATGCAGGAGTTATTTCTTTAAACAGGATGGATTTTAATAATAAAAATGCCCATATCGGGATATATTCAAATCCCGAACTTTCGGGTGTTGGCAGCATGCTTATGGACTGTCTGAAAAAACTGGCATTTGATATAGCGCACCTGCATACGCTGAAAGCCGAGGTTATAGAGACTAATGAACACGCAATCAATTTCTACAAAAAATCTGGATTCAACGAAGAAGGGAGATTAAAAGAATTTGTGTTTAAAGACGGCAAGTGGTTGGATGTGATCGTGATAGGGATGATAGAATCGCATTTCTAAAAACATTGCTGTTGCATTGTTTTCCTATAAATACTATAATAGTAATGCAATATATTTTTGCATTGGATTAATGTGGAAAAGAACAAGTTAAAAGAGTTGATTATCGAGCATAAAGAGCGCTTTCTTCTGAAAGAAGGTCTTGTCAAAAGAGACATTCAGGAGAAAATTAAGAGGTTTATCAAACAAAGGGAAATCGTTTTAATCACAGGCGTTAGAAGAAGCGGCAAGTCGTCTTTGATGAGGCTGATTTGCGGCGATATAATGACGGAATTGAATGCTGCATCGTCCAATATCCTTTATCTCAACTTTGAAGACGAGCGTTTCATCGATTTTTCAGTAAAAAATTTTCAAGCCCTATATGAGGCATTCATAGAAATAGAAAATCCCAAAGGCAAGAAATACCTCTTTTTGGATGAAATCCAAAATATTAAGGGATGGGAAAAATGGATAAACAGGCTTTATGAGTTTGAGGATATAAAAATTTTTATAACCGGGTCGAACGCCTCAATGCTCAGTTCCGAAGTCTCGACTGCCCTTACCGGGAGAAATCGGCAAATAACGAATTGGCCGTTTTCTTTTCATGAATTTTTATCTTTAAAAAGATTCGGAATCAATGAAAAAACTTTTTATAAAACCGAACATAGAGCGGGTATAAAGAGATTGTTCAATGAGTATCTAACTTTAGGAGGGTTTCCTGAAGTTTTAAAAAATAACGATGTGACGATTTTGGAGCAATATTTCAAGGATATAATATATCGTGATGTGATAGCGCGGTATGCGATACGTAATATAAAAGAGATTAAAGAATTGGCTCTTTTTTTAGCCTCCAGTATAGGAACAATTCAGAGTTACGGCAATCTGAAGAACTTGATAAGGGTAAAAAGTCTTAATACCGTAAAGAATTATCTTGAGGCGTTAAATGATGTTTTCTTATTCTTTCCAGTAGATATGTTCGACTATTCAATTAAGCGGCAAATTTATAATCCATCAAAAGTTTATTGTATTGATACGGCGCTCAGCAGTTCCATAAGCTTTAAGTTTTCGCAAAATCTCGGACGCCTGTATGAAAATATTGTGTTTCTGCAATTAAAAAGGAAAAATGCGGATATCTATTACTGGAAATCAAAACAAGGCAGAGAAGTGGACTTTGTTGTCAAAAAGGGCTTGAAGATCGAAACGGCTGTTCAGGTCTGCATTTCAATGTCAGATTCAAAGGTAAAAAATAGAGAGATTCAGGCTTTAATAGACGCAAAAACCGAATTAAAACCCATGAGGTTTATCATCATTACCGAAGACGAAGAAGGCATAGAAAAAATAGACAATATCGATGTTGAAATCATACCGCTTTGGAAATGGATTTTGGGGGATTGATATAAGAAAGAAAGACTTAAAGAGTTTGTCTTTCTTTAGAGGAAAAACTGCAGGACGTTTCAACTGTTGCATAAACAATGGAAATCAATATAGCAGATAAAAAGATAAACAAGAACCATCCTCCCTTTATAATCGCTGAGGTGTCAGGCAATCACAACCAATCTTTGAAACGGGCATTGGATATCGTAGATGCAGCAGCAAAGGCAGGCGTTCATGCTGTGAAATTACAAACATACACTGCTGATATTCTTACCATTGACAGAGAGGAAGGCGAATTCTCTATATGCGACGCTAATAGTTTGTGGAAAGGAAAATCTTTATATGAACTCTACCAGCAGGCATATACCCCATGGGAGTGGCATGAACCCATTTTTACAAGATGTCGTGAACTAGGATTGGTTGCATTTAGCACACCTTTTGATGAAACAGCTGTAGATTTTCTCGAAAGTCTTAACGTCCCAGCACATAAGATCGCCTCATTTGAAAACGCCCATCTGCCATTGATTCGTAAAGTGGCATCAACTAGGAAACCTATGATTATATCTACGGGAATGGCGACTCTTGCAGAACTGGATGAAACTGTGAAAACTGCCCGTGACGCAGGTTGCGAAGAGCTGATATTATTGAAATGTACCAGTACCTATCCTGCCACGCCTGAAGATACAAATCTCCTGACCATACCCCATTTACGTCAACTTTTTGATGCTGAAGTAGGCTTGTCGGACCATACCCTTGGCATAGGTGTAGCGGTTGCAAGCGTTGCTTTAGGTACAACGGTAATTGAAAAACACTTTACTTTATCACGCGCTGATGGCGGAGTAGATGCGGATTTTTCCTTAGAACCACAAGAGATGAAGATGCTTGTAGAAGAAACTTATAAGGCATGGCAGGCGTTAGGAAAAGTTTGTTATGGACCAACTGAAAAAGAAAAGGCATCTATCAGGTTCAGACGTTCAATTTATGTAGTAGAGGATATCAAAAAAGGCGAGGAGTTTACAATAAAAAATATCCGTATAATCCGCCCCGGTAATGGCTTGCCACCGAAATTTTTTGATATCATTCTTGGGAAAATTGCATCCTGTGATATCAAAAGAGGAACTCCTATGTGTTGGGAGTTTACAGCATAAATAGAAATGAAACCTGTATTTTTAAATGGCAAAAAAATATTTCTTGGGCCACTGTCAATGGCAAGCAAGATTGAGGGCTACACGCAATGGATAAATGACCAAGAAACTACTCTTTTTATGGGTAGTGGAAGGTTTCCACTGAATAAAGCAGATATAAGGGAGTACATTAAATCGTATAGCAACAGCAAGGATGGTATGATATTGGGGATTTTTTTAAAAAAGACATCAAGACATATAGGCAATATAACCCTTCATATGATTGACTGGAGAAACAGGAATGCAGAGATTGGTGTGCTGATTGGAGATAAAAAATCGCGAGGGAAAGGCTATGCAACAGAGGCAATAAGGCTGGTTGCAGACCATGCATTTAATAAACTTAATTTGCGCAAGCTTTATTCAGGCATGGTTAAGGGCAATGAGGCTTCAAAAAAAATTTTTGAAAAAGTCGGGTTTAAAGTTGAAGGGGTTTTAAGAGAGCATTTCTATCTCTGTGGCAAGTATCTTGATTGTTATAGATTGGCGCTACTAAAAGATGAATATAGCAAATAATACTTACATCTACCTAGGCAAAACGAGAAAAAAAGCCTCTGAGAAATGCTCCGATATTATCTGGGAGAATAGGAATTTACATGTTTCCGGTGACAATGATGCGATCTCGGAAATCATACTTGATAAAGGGCATAGGATATTTCTTTATGGAAACCTCTTTTATTTTGTCTATCCTGATAGAGAGGTAAAATATGTTAATCGCAATGAAGTGAACAAGCTTAAGAACATATTTTGTTCTTTTGGTATCAATGAAATTGTTAGAAGACTTGAAGGTCTCTTTGTGGGGCTGTCGATAGATGAAAATGGCAATGCAACATTGTTTCAAGACCGGCATTCAAGGCTCCACATATTCTATTCCTGGAAAAATTGTGATTGGTGTTTCGCAACGGAGCTTGAACCAATTGCTAATTTTCTTGGAAGGAAGATGGAATATGATCAGATGGCACTGTTTAACTTTCTCATTTTAAATTATACGCCTAAAAAACATACCGTTTATAAGGACGTTAGAAGGCTCGGTATCAACGAAATTGTCTATTGGGATAGTAAAAATATAAAGATCCAACGACTTGAGGATAGACCAGTAAAAATTACTGAATATGGAGATAGCGAACTTGAGCGATGCTGGGAAATTATGCAACATGCAATATATTCAAGGGCATCTCAGATAGAAAACTGGGTATCTGTTTCTGGGGGTTGGGATTCTACTTTCATTCTTACCTCTCTTGTAAAAGAATTTGGCGTTTCAAAGACCATGCCCATTATTGGCATAATGAATTATTCACACAAAGGACATCCCTATAACCCTTACGAAATAAAAAAGGTTAAGAGCATATCACGGTTTTTGGGCTTAAAACTTGAAGAAGTAAATTTTGATTTGTCCAGTCAAAATGCGCCTTTATACTGGGAATCTATAAAGGATGATATGAAAGGAAACCATCTCTATTATTTTGGCGCATATGGTTCTTATCGCCTTGGAGAAAATATCAGTAGGGGAGGAATTAATAAAGGAAGTGTGCTGTTTAATGGTGATATGGCTGATTCCATATTCAATTTTGGATATTCACAATATGTGACTATCAAACATAGTGTGCTATCGTTTTGTGAGTACGCTGATAAAATGGCAAATTATCTTTATGGTCCTCATTTTTATAGAAAATTATTGAATGGGATATATAAAGACGATTTCATTTTTCAACTATTTAAATTCAGGTATGCAAATACGCATTTTAATGACGATGTTAATGAATCAGCATCGCTAATTGAACGTTACTTACTGCCGTTTATTTTTGGAAGTCCACGTATACCTTTTGTAGATATTTTTCTCAATCAACCATTTAAGTCGGAAGGTATTAAAATATTTTATCAATGGTTGTCAGATGAGTATCTCCATCCATTATATAGAAATATCGAACCAGAAACCCTCTATTATTGGTTCATGTATTGTTACAGAAATTTTCATTTTCAAGGGTTCAATGGGAATCAGTGGCGAGTTGGAGCAAATTATTATGGTGTGGAAAGCTGTCAGCCATTCTTTGATTCATTACTAATAGATTTTTGCTGCTCAATGCCCGAAGATTGGGGACGCGGATTAAGTTTTAAGAGCGTAAAATATCCTCTTAAATGGCTACTAAAAAATAAACTTGATTTCCCTATTGAGATTATAGAACAAGGTCCACATTCATATGTCATGGAAACAGACAAGAACGCCCTTTCCCCTACAGGACAACTGCTGTATGAATCCGGAATGACACAATATTTTAAAGATGTTATTAAAACTTGCCACTATAAAGAACTACTGGATGATCGTTATTTTGATTACGACTTTATTGATAAGATAATCGAAGATTATTGCTGTGGGAAATCAGTTGGCATTCAAGAAGGATTTCTTCGTAATTTATTATCGCTTTTTTCCGTAGGATATTATTAAGCGGTTGATACTGTTACAAAAGGGCAACGAGTTTGTTACACATCCCGATGCACATCAAAGGACAAAGTCACAACCGAACAAAAATAACAGTTTACAGTTTTTTTAATCTGTTTGCAGTCTGTTGTATCTCTTTCTCATGAATATAATTTACATTGATCTCCTGTCAGTATACTCTCTGCTGGCTATTATCAAGTCCGGGAAAAAATATTCGCATATTTTTTACTTTAATACTACTTCTGTTGCCAAATCATTTTCAAATATATTTGTTAAAATGGGACTATTAAAAGCTAAACCACGGCTTGCAGATTTTTGTTATGCAGATATAAAGGATAGTAATGGGGAATGTCAATTTATAAGGATAACAAAAGACATAAAAGACTTATGCTTGGAAGTTTGCGATAAGGAATTCGCTAATAATAGCTTTCTTAAGTGTTTTAGCCTACATTTTGATTGGGAAAAAATATTACTATTTTTTGAAAAAACCCTTATGCAGAGAATAAATGATGCGGTAGTATTTATAAATGCTGCTAAATGGCATTCAGAAAACAAAGTAAATGTCAGTAGTAAATCAGTTGCATTCTTTTTTGAAAGAAATATTTGGTCACCCTATCTATCGCATTACGCATTGAAATTAAATATAAAATCTATTGAATATTTGACTATATGGGGCTATTTCTGTTTTAATAATTTTGTCAAAGGAGGAGCGTTTGCGCTGCAGAAAATAAAGTCAGGACTCCATGCATTATTAACAAAAAAGGGAAGAAAGAATAATGCTAGTAAGGATAATTCATTACCACAAGCTATTGCTAAAACAATCCCCCTGATAGCAGCATGGTATACGGGCAAAACAGTTACATTTGATTTAAAAAGGAGAAGTGATTTTTTTTGGCTTTTAAAATCGGACATCCCACGGGAACAGATATTGGTATATTTTGATAGAACCGACATCCAGGTAACTCAACAGAATATAGATACTATCAAAAATAATTGGCTTAGAGTAATTGCGTTAACAAAAAGAGTGGCAAATTCACAAGACGTTCCTTTCTGGTCTCCCACAAAAAAATACAAAAAACTAATACTATCCTTTATTTGGTATATATTTAAATATTATTTATTTTCAGTCTTAAAATTTAAATTTATTTCCTTGTTTTATATTGTAAATATATGTTTCTTTTCTATTAAGTATGCGTACTGGTATGACTTTTTTAATTACAATAATATAAAAATTTATATCAATCCTGTTGATATCTTTATGTCTAATATTCCAGTGCTTGCGGCGTTAGAAGAAAACCATGGCGTTAGTATTTCATATCAATGGTCAAACCTGTCTTTTCCCTCCGTCCTTTTTAGCAGTTGTGCAGATGTTTTATTTTCTTTCGGTCCTGCTTATAAGTGGGTATGGGAAGAAAGCCGGTCTCGGATTGGTAATCTTGTGTACTGCGGTTATATAACCGATTATTCATTTAAAGAGGTCAAAAAAGACGCCATAACATTGCGTGAACAATTAAAGTTCAAAGGTGTACAATTTGTTATTTGTTACTTTGACGAAAACTCATCAGATGACAGGATGTCATGTATCACTAATGAAAGGACTGCAAAAATATACAAATATTTTATTAAGAAAATGCTTGAGGATGAAACACTTGGTTTAATTTTTAAGCCAGGATATCCTAAAACTCTCTATAAGAGAATATCGTCTATAAGTGATTTAATTGAAAAGGCAAAGACAAGTGGAAGATGCGTCTTTATGGATAAAGGCAGTTATGTTTCAGAACAATATCCATCAGAGGCTGCGCAGGCTGCAGATTTATGTATAGGACTTTTATTGAGCGGGACTGTTGCTTTGGAATCATATCTCTCTGGAACACCGACAGTTTTCCTTGATTTAGAGAAACTATATTCTAATCCTATTTATCAATGGGGTATGGGAAAGGTTGTTTTTGACAATTTAGACGAACTATTTTTAGCAATTAAAAAGTATCGGCAAAATACTCTTAGTATTCCGGGTTTCGGAGATTTGTCTCAATGGGTAGAGGATAAAGATCCCTTTAAAGATGGTAATGCTTCTTTGAGAATGGGACAATATATTCATTGGTTACTAGAGGTGTTTAATCAAGGAAAAACACGAGAAGAAGCCATAAAGTATGCAAATCAAAAATACGCCAAGGCGTGGGGTGCAGAGAATGTGGTCGCGGGGTGAACCAATTATTGTTCTCTGAGGATAATGCTGACCGAAAAAAACATAAGGAATATATTTATTTATGCCGTACCGAAGTTCGTGGGCTACGGGTTAAATTTAATTATCCTGCCAATTTTAACAAGGTTGTTAACGCCGGATGATTTCGGAATTATAATCCTCGCAGGTGTATTCCCAAATATAGCAACAAATATTTTTACTCTTGGAGTCGCCTTTGGAGTTGAAAGATACTACTTTGAGTACAGGAAAGAACCTGAAAAACTTAATGCCCTCATATCTTCATCCCAGGTATTTTTATACGTATCCTTAGTTCTGTCATCATGCATTGTATTTATTTTAAAAGGACACATTTCAAAACTCATCATTGGCGATACGAAATATGGATTTGCTATTTTTATAGCATTTATAGCAGCTTATTTCGGTCAGATTATTACCTTTTATTTACGTTTATATCAAAATATGGAAAAGGCGGCAATCCATTCAATATTTACTGTTGTACAAACAGTTACCTCGGTGGTAATCAGTTTGTTGTTCGTCTTGTATTTTAAGATGTCATATATGGGTATGCTGTACGGTTCGCTCACAGGTGCTCTTGTAGTCTGCCTTGCAATGTTATTTCACTTTAATAGGGATTCAAAGTATCTATTCAGCAGAAAGATATTAATGGAAAACATAAAATATGGACTTCAGGTAGTACCAAAATCCTTTAGTGGTTTTGTAAATAAATTTTTTGATAAGTATATGTTGAATACTATGCTTTCTTTATCGGCAGCCGGGATTTTCAATATCGGGCAGACCATTGGAAATACAATGTTTTTTTTCATGGGTACCATTTGGTCTTCATTTCAACCTGTATGTTATCGAGAGGTATTTGATAAAGGCAAAGATGGCTCGGTTTCTGCAGGGAGGATATTTACCATATTTTCTTACATTACCTTGATGCCAGTGCTTTTATTAATCCTTTTTGCTCAGGAAATAGTATATGCCATTGCACCTGCGCCCTATTATGAGGCAATTGATATAATTATTATTATATCCGGAGGTGTTGCCACTCAGACATTTGGTATGTTTGTTGGTGTGCAATATGCCTATAGTAAAAAGGCGTATTGGATATTTCCCATCACCGTAATAGGGACTATCGCAAATGTGGTAGCGAATATTATCCTTATTCCCAAATACGGTTTAATTGGCGCAGGAGTTTCAGTAAATATAGGGTATATTGCCATGTATGGTATTTTAACCTTTGCCGGCCAAAAGCTCTATAGAGTTCAGTATGAATGGAAGACAATAGTGCAGTTATATGCAATTATAGGAGGAGCGATAATTTCAGTTCTATATCTCAGGGCTATAGAATTTCATAATCTTTTTCTATATTTAATTAAAGTTGTTTTTATTGCCTTTTTTATTCTAGAAGGGATTTGGGCAAAAGTAATTACGCGGCGTTCTATTGAAAAGGTTTTTGGCACTTTTTTCAACTGTTATGGACGAAAAGAAGTCCAGACATGATTGTAACCTTTGCAGCTCACGGGAATTTGAACTGCTTAAGTCAGAACTTAGAGACGAGAAAACAAGATTCAAAGTTTTCAGATGTAGGAATTGTGGTCATGTTCAACTTTTGCCAAGACCTACTGAAGACGAGGATAAGGAATTTTACGACAAAAATCTGCAAGATAAAAACAGGCAAAAGGAGATCGATTATGAGAAACTGAGGATAAATAATAAATTTGACACACTTCGGCATGTAAAGCTTATTAAGGAACTTTTTCAAAATAATAATTGCCGCATACTAGACATTGGCGCTGGTTATGGGTTCTTTGTAAACGAATTATATAATTCCGGGTATAAAAATGTTATCGGGATAGAAATCAGCGATGAAAGGCGAAATATAGCAAATAACCACAGTTCTGTGCAGATTATAAATTTCGATGTAAATAATCCTGATAGAAATATTGGGAGGTTTGATGTGGTTACTGTTTTTCATGTCCTTGAGCATATGTCTGACCCTATTATGTTTCTTACAAAAATACGAAATTTAGTAAATTCTAAAGGTACGTTGATATGTGAGGTACCAAATGTCAGAGAAATGCTTCTGGACAATTGTGAAGAGTATAATAATTTCTATTGGATAAGGGCGCATGTAAATTATTTCAGCCGTGAAACATTGCTGGATTGCCTTAAAAAGGCCCTATACGAAAATGTAGAATTGAGATTTGAGCAGAGATATGGTCTTATAAATCTCTGCAACTGGCTTACAGCAGGCAAACCACAGATAGAAATGCCCATATTTGATATATGTGATGCCTATAAACCCGTGGAAGATTTTTATAGGAATTATGTAAAGTCAAATGGAAGAAGCGATACACTTATTGCAATTGCGAGGCTGTAGATGAAATTTGCTGTCATTGAGTTCGTAGATGAATTTGAGGCTTTTAAGACGTTTCTCCAGAAAAACAATTTTAATATAGTCGATTTTATCATTGTTGCACTAGAACCAAGACTTCAAGCCTACCTCAAAAAACAAGGTATCAGATACAGAAATACATTGCCATATTTTAACAATGAATCCCATAAAAAGATAATTATCGAAACAGAAAAAGTAATGAACTACATTCATGAGAATTTTAAGTTCGTCGATAGCAACGGTCTTAAGAATTGCTACGAAACAGAATTCTCACACTACGTAAGGTTCTATTTAAATCACCTATTCAAGATATTAGAAATACTCGAAAACATATATAAAGAAAGCGATACCTGTGAAATATATGCTTACGTAAAAAAAAGTCTTATTTCTTCTTATATGATTACTGACTGCGAGAGATATGTCGGGATTCTGGCAGAAGCCTACGCTAAAAACAAAAATGTAAACTTTGTAAACTTCAATGAGAACGATGTTCCTTATGCGCTACCAAAGACGCCTGGAAAGAGATTGATAAAAATAGAGAACCTCGTGACTATTCTTTCCATATATCTGCAAAGGAAAAAGAAAGTAATTTTTATTCCAGGCCTAGGATACGGCTTTGACAAATTAACCACTCAACTATCACGAAGAGATAGAGATATTACATTTTTAGGGATTGATTACACCGAAAAATTATCAAAGTTAATCTGCTTCAATATCCTGTCTTTTTTAAAATCGATTTTGTCGCGCAATTCACATAGATACTATGTTATAAATCCTGCTTTCATCCATAAAACCGTTGACAAGACAGAATATTCCAGGTTTATAGAATGTATGGCTTCTATTGGAAATGCTTCCGATAAATCTTTATACGAATATAATGGAATCAGTTATCATGATTTATTAAAGGAAAAGATAGAAACAGGTTTAAAAAAATATATGTCCTTGATGCTGTTACAGGCACACAATCTGAAATACTTATTTGAAAGATTTAATAAAAAGATCGTAATGTCTTCTTATGCGTTGGGCATCATGTCAGTTGCAGGAGAACTTGCAAAAAAAATGAAAATGATATCATTATTTATCTCTCATGGTGTAACTCCTGCACCGGTTGATCTGTACCATGAGATCGAACTGCTAAATTTATGTAAAGGTTTTATGTTCAGTGATTATACGCATGTTGCTCTGAGTACGCCTGTACAAGAGGATAATTTATATTATTTCAAAAAAAAATATCGCTGGATAGAAAACGAAGAATTAAAGACCGGCCCTCTTATTTTCGCCGATTTAAGGGAAAAGAAAAAATCTTTACAAAAAACAAAACTTGGTTTTTCTCCGGATGACATTGTAGCAACCCATGCAACCATTGCGAAAGGCAGGCAGGCCGAAAGGTTTCACTTTGTTGAAACCCTGGACGAATTTTTTTCTTCACTTTCTGATATTATTCATGTAGTCGATAAGAACAAAAACCTGAAGTTAATGATAAGAATACACCCTGGTTTTCACCTGAGTAATGATGAAATAAAGACACTTTTACCCACTTCCGATAGATTTATAATCCAGCGGGAAGGGCCATTTTCTGAGGTTCTTGCTGCCACAGACTTCTTAATAAGCTATTCTTCAACGACTATAGATGAAGCCCTGATTAACAGGATTCCGGTTTTGCTTTATGACAAATGGAACAGATATAACCACTATAAGACGGATGTTTTTGAATATGGCGAGTCTCCTGCCTTTTGTCCTGTCTGTTACGTAAATGATACACATAAACTGGAGAATGCCGTAGAATTCATGACAAAGAAATCGATGAATATGATGGAAAATGTGGATCTGGATAGGTATCGCTATAAAGAAAATTACCATGAAAATTTTTATCAATTTATTGAGGAATCCCTCAAATAGGAAACGAAGACAATGAGGATTGTGGGGTTTATTCCTTCTAAACTTAACAGCGAAAGACTACCGAGGAAAAACGTGCGTATACTCGGAAATACCCCACTTGTTAACTATGTCATGAGAACACTGAACAAAGTTGAATTAATTGACGAGAGTATTATTTTCGCCTCTGAACCGTCAATAGTCGAATACATTGAAAAAGGACTAAAATATTCATTTATAGAACGTCCGGCCTACCTGGATACAAACGAAGCAAAAGTCCAGGACTTTGTGGGAGAATTCCTTAAAAGAGAAAAGGCAGAAATAATCGTGCTGCTTCATATAACGTCTCCTTTTATCAAATCCGAAACTGTATCGGAGTGTTTAAAAAATGTTGTCTCTGGTAAGCATGATTCGGCATTTGCCGCCCAGGAAGTGAGAAAGTTTGCGTGGTATCAGGGAAAACCACTGAACTATTCTCTGGAAAAACCTATTCCCCGGACGCAAGATATGGAGCCGATATTATTCGAGCAATCAGGCCTCTATATTTTCAGACGCGAAGTTTTTGAAACCAAAGCCCAGAGAATCGGCTCGAATCCTTTCATCAAGCTAGTGAATGCCTTTGAAGGACACGATATCGATACGCTGGAAGATTTTCAGATTGCGGAATTGATACTCGAAAAACAGTTAGTGCGGTAAAGTTTTGGTATTGATCCGGAGAACCTATGACGACTATTTCTAACGGTATAGTAAAAATATTGGACTGTACAATCCGGGACGGTGGTTATCTGAATAATTGGCGTTTCGAGAAAAAATTTGTTCGTGAAGTGTATCGCTCCCTCTCAAAAGCAGGGGTAGATTATTTTGAGATTGGATACAGGGGTACAGAAAAATATTTTAGTAAAGGCACATACGGTCTTTGGAGATTTTCTGAGCAAAAGGATATTATCGAAGCGTGTGACGGGATACATGGTTCTAAAATCGCCATGATGGTCGATTACGGAAAGTTTGAAATTTCTGATATCGAACCAAAAGACGAAAGCATCGTAAACCTCATACGCCTTGCAGCCCATAAGCACGAGATGAAAAATGCCTTAAGTCTCCTTCAGAAGATAAAAGAAAAGGGTTACGAAACGTCAATTCAGGCCATGGGGTATTCCAGTTATACCGACCACGAGAGGAATGAATTGGCCGGAATGATTATAGATTCAGGCGCTGATTACGCTTACGTGGCTGACAGCTATGGTTCTCTATTTCCTGACCAAATAGCAAAAATGATTGAGCCACTTCTAAAGTTGCAACCCTGCGTAAAGATCGGATTTCATCCCCATAACAATTTACAGATGGCATTTGCAAATTCAATAGAAGCAATCAAGTGCGGTGTTGATATCATTGACAGTTCTATCTTCGGAATGGGTAGAGGGGCAGGGAATCTTCCGACCGAGATAACCCTTTTATATTTACACGACAAGGTGCCTGATAAATTTAATGTAATTCCAGTCCTTAACTGCATTGATAAGTATTTCATAAGCATGCAGAAAGAAATTGGATGGGGTTATCAACTCATTTATATGCTTTCGGGATTATTTAAGTGTCACCCATCGTATGCCCAGAAACTGGTGAATTTAAAAGAGTATACTATGGAAGATATCTGGAGGGCACTTGACTGTATAAACAGGAAAAACCCGGTTGGGTTTTCTGAGGGGTTACTTACCGAAATTATTAATGAAGGCATCATCGGAAGTTTTTCCAGGCAAAAAGAAACAAAAGGTAAAGAATCTATCTCACAAAGCAAAAAAGATTTGGATAAACACCAGGTTACATACATTAACAGGCATAAAGGAAAGACGTGCTTAATCCTTGGCAACGGTCCGAGTCTCATGAAATACCGTGACCAAATACAAAAATTCATTACTCAGTACAATCCCATTGTGTTTGGCGCAAATTATCTGGCTAATATATTTAAACCTCACTATCACGCTTTTTGTAATAAGAGAAGGTTTGTAAGCTATATCGATAACGTATCATTAGAATCAAAACTCCTGATCGGGCAATATATCTCAGAAGAAATGATACGTGAATATACTCAAAGAGATTATGAAACCATTTATTATTTAGATACACTCAACAAAGATTTTGAAATAATCGACGGTGTAATACAATGTAACTGCCGGACTGTTTCAGTGCTTCTTATGGGCGTAGCAATCGTTATGGGAGCAGACAGGATATTTGCCGCCGGCATGGATGGATATCGTAATATCGATGCCAATGGTAATCTTCTTTTCTATAAAGAGAAGGAAGAGAAAGAAGATATAGATCTTATATTAGACTTACATCAATGGAATTATAAATTCCTCGGGCAGATAAACGAATACTTATTAAAACACGGCAAAGAAGGAATACACATTGTAACACCTACAAGTTACAGCGAATTTTATAAAGGTATAAATAATTATATCTAAAGGGTTCTTTTCCTGTACTCTATAAAAAGGAAGACATTATTCTTAATAACCATAAAAAAATACTAACGTTCGGTGAGATTATGCTGAGAATTACTCCTTCCGTTTACGGTGAGAAGGTTATCCAGGCATCAGCTTTTACTATAGAACCGGGTGGAAGTGAATCGAACGTGGCAATTGCTCTTTCACTCATGGGGAATCGGTGTGGGTTCATTACCAGACTTCCTTCGGGGGTTTTGTCTGAGAAAATAATAAGATATTTAAAAAGCTACTCTATTGATACTTCAAATATCACTTTTGGAGGAAAGCGAGTCGGTTTATATTGGACTGAAATTGGAACCGGTCCGAGGGCCTCTCAGGTATTTTATGATCGTGCAGGCTCATCCTTCTCTGAAATAAGCCACAGTGATTTTGATTGGAACAAAATTTTTACGGACACCTACTGGTTTCACACAAGCGGCATATCGCCAGCCGTATCAGAAAATGTTTATGTAACCCTTAAAAAAGTATTCGGTGATATCAGTCCGAATTGCAGGATATCAATCGACCTAAATTACAGAAGCAAATTATGGGAGTGGGCTAAGAATAAACAACTATCCATACAGAAAATTATGTGGGAAATGTGTTCGAAGGCCTGCTTAATCATTGGGAATGAAACAGACTTTCATGATGCACTGGGAATTCAGGTTGAAGATAAAAGAGAACAGATTAACTATGAGAAAGTAGCCTCTCACTGTTTCAAGAGCCTGCCATATCTTCAATATGTTGCAATAAGCCTGAGAGAGTCAGTTTCGGCAAGTGAGAACGGATGGAGCGGTTTATTATGCGTAAAGAAGGACAGCAATTTCATTACGTATAAGGGACCTGAAATAAGGATAACAGATATTGTAGACAGAATAGGCACAGGAGATAGCTTTGCTGCCGGAATAATACACGGCTTAATTCATTATAAAGAAGATTATCAGCGGACGATAAATTTTGCTGTTGGGTTATCGGCTTTAAACCACACAGTGCGGGGAGATGCTTCTCAGTTTGGAATCAGTGATGTTGAGAACTTTCTTAAGAATCCCGGAGGCAGGATAATTCGATAAACCCTCATGAGTCAAAGGCTCACAAAAGAACATGAAAATACCGTCATACCCACCCTTTGTCCATCTCATCAAGGGAATGAAAGATTTCCTCACTCCTTTGTGGGAGAGGATTACGGTGAGGGGTATTCTCATAAATGTAAAATCAGTCTCATAGCTTCTGATAGTTTCTTAATCGTTTATCAAAAACATAAAGGGAAATACATGAAAGTGCTACTTGTTAATCCGGCTCGTTATCTTAAAGATACTTACATTTTTCCACCGCTTCACTTGCTGTATATTGCGCAGTCAATCCGGCGGACCGGACATGAGGCAGAAATAGTAGATATCCCATATCTTATTAATACGCAGCCAGAAAAGTTCAATCTCCAGGATGATTCCGGGATCGATTATGTGTTATCTAAGGATTTTGACATCCTTGGTATAGGGAGCGTTGTTTCATCGTATTCCTATTGTGAACGCCTTGTTAAGAAAGTTCGGAAAAAGAGAGATGGATTGCCAATAATAATAGGTGGGTCGCTTGGCCTTCCGGTCAAAGAGTTGTGGGAAAAGCATGCACCGGTAGATTACATCTGTGAATCAGACGGTGAATTAGTTATTGAACAATTCATGAAGTGTTATCCTCACAACAAGGAAGCTTTAAGGAACATACCGGGATTGCATTATTTGAATGAGGAAGGAAAGTATGTTGGTAATAAACCAGAACTGCCTATGAATTTAGATTATATTCCATTTTTAACGTATGATGAAGTCGATTTGGAATATTACGTTGAAAATCAAAGAAGATGGATAAAGAACGTTCTCTGTAGCGGAAATTATCAATTTAGACAGGATGAGCGGTTCCTGCCTTTACTGATGAGCAGAGGGTGTGTCTATGAATGTACCTTTTGTTTCCATTTCAATAGGCTTCACAGGAAACATTCCCCCCAGTACATTGCCGATTATATAGAGTTTATGATGAACAGGTATGGCGCAACATCATTTCAGATAATGGATGACTTAATACTTATCAATAAAAAATGGCTTCATGAAGTCTGTGATGAAATAATTAACCGTGGCATTAAAGTTAGTTTCTTTTCCAGCGGCGGAAAACCAAACATAGTTGATAAGGAAATATTAGAAAAGATGAAAGTGGCTGGGTTCAGAAGAATAAGCTATGGGATTGAATCCGGGAGTCAGACTATGCTGGACATAATGAGAAAGAAGACCAAAGTTCAGGATAACTATAAGGCCGTTTCACTCATGAAAGAAGTTGGGATGCCATGCAGTGTAAATATAGTCTTTGGTATGCCAGGTGAAACGATAAAAACCATGAACGAAACGAAAAACTTCCTGATAAGCCTGGATTTGACAAGCAAGGAGTATTATGCGGCTCTGGCTACCCCATATCCTGGTTCTCCTTTGTTTCAGCATGTTCTGGATAAAGGAATTGTAAAAGATACGAGGGAATATCTTTTCAATCTCGGAGGATACGCTGATTACAAATATAATCTAACTGATATGCCGAGGCAGAAATTTTTAAATAAGGTCATTGATGTTGCTTACAGAGTTGACTGTGCTTATTATAAAAAAAGGAAGCAGTACCGAACCATTTTATCCATTACCTTCGAAAAGTATATGAAGATGATCTATCATGCTATTGTTCCCCCTGATGTCCGTGGAAGAATTAAGTTAAAAGCACGATTAAATGACCTTATAAAAGGTATTTTTGCGGAGATAAAATGATTCCCAAAAGCAACGAAATCAGAATTGAGGTAACAACCAGTTGTAACTACAACTGTATTTTATGCCCCAGAGAAAAGCTCACAAGAAAAATAGAAACGATGAGTTTTGGGCTGTTTAAAAGTATCTTTGATAAAATTAATTCAGAGACCTCTCAATACAATACCCTGACATTTCCTGGTATGGGGGAACCGTTGCTAGACGAATCGCTTGACGATAAAATCATTTATGCAAAAAAGTGTGGCTTTTCGGTGCTAATTCTGACAAACGGATCCTTGCTCACTGTCGAAAGGTTTGAAAGACTAGAAGACATAGGAGTGGAGTCAATAAGGGTAAGCATGTATGGGGATTCTCCAGAATCATACAATGCAGTACATGGGATAAAAAACAAGGATCTGTTTCACAGGATTAAACAAAACCTTACCAGTATATCAAAAGTTAAGAAAAACACAAAACTTTTAATTACCTATAATGTGGTGGAAGATTACAATGAATCAACCGTGAAATCGTGGATAGAATACTGGAAAGATAAAGTCGACCTGTTAGAAGTATGGCGTCCTCATAACTGGGTAGATGGCAGGAACTACAGGGTTGTGGGGCATGAAAAGTTAAAAACATGTGGAAGACCATTCAACACCCCTCTTCAGGTTCAGGTCGATGGGACTGTGAATATGTGCTGTTTTGACTTTAATGGGAAATTGTTGTTAGGAGACCTTAAAAAACAAACGCTCAAAGAAATATTTGAGTCGTCAATGTTCAAAAAGATCGTAGGGTGTCATACAATAGGTAATTTTACGGGCAGTGGGCTTATTTGTGAAAATTGCGATCAGCGGAATAAAGACAAGTCAGATGTAATGATCTTCAACTCAAAATTTGATGTTAAAGAACGGGTATGGAAGGTATCGACTACTTATCAGGAAGTATTAACAAAAGGATAATGCACAGAGATTGATATAATTTAATTATATAGGAATTTCCATGTTATTTAAGCGGTTTTTCTCAAGGCTGGTTCAATCTTGCAGATTGAACCATATATTTGAACGGTACTCTAAAGCTTGATACTCGTGCTGTGAGACAGAATTATATCAAATGTTTCGGTTCAATCGAGGACGATTGAACCAGCGAAGTTGCCGAAGGCATTAAATTTAAAGGTTAGCACGGGATTTCTTAAAAGCAGACTCTCAAAATTTTAATTAATTCACGATATATCCATTGCAAACCATAAAAACTGCGACAATTCTGATTGATTTTTCATAGTAACAGATTAGCTCATGTGTTTTGACCCTTTCGAACGTTTGGCAGCAAACTTTGTGACTACAGCCGCCAGATTTGTTCCAAACAACCTAACTTCATTAATCTTTTCCTCCCCTCTGAGCGCCCGTAGTCCAGACCTCTGCATGTTATGGCACCCTGGTTATCGAAATCGACATATTTTAAGAATAGTAACGAACCTTCTGGGACTAATCGCCGTAAATGCTACAAAAGGAATGATACAATTGATATTTAACTTTAAACCGTTCGGATATGCCGTATATGGAAAGATATGCGATACCCTTTTAGTAGTTCCTTCTGCCCTAGGGAAAGCAACTTCAGATGGCGAATTTAAAACGCCTTATGTTTTTACAGAAAAGGATGATGGTGTCTTTGTTTTTGGCAATGCAAGCACTTGTGGGGAAAATATGGAAAAAGTAGTAAATTTGTCATGGGAAGATAAGTTGTTCCTGGCATGTTTACTGGTAAAAAGTGGAATACGTGCTTTTTTTATGATACAAGGAAATGTCATTGAAAAGACACTGTTGCTGTTAAAATGGTTTTCATGGGTATTGGGTTTTCAGTGGTTATATGACTACTACTTTGAAAAGTCTTTATCAAAGGTAGTAGAAAGACATAAAATTAAAAAAATCGGATGCATCCATGAAATGCATTCTTACGCAAGGACTGTATGGAGGGTTGCATCAAAATATAAAGCCACAGGTTTTACTATTCAACATGCATCAATTTCTACCGGTAAAAGATGGTATTTTGCTTACCCGGAAGAAAAAAAGGGCGGGTTACTACTTCCGGATGTGATGTATGTGTATAATGAAAAGGTAGTTCAATTACTCAAACCATATTTTGAAAATACTAAATTTCTGTTGGGTTGCAGTTGCCGCTATTCTTTCTGGAAAGAGACAAAAGGGGCAAAAGATACTGCGAAAAGAAAATATTTTCTTTTTGTTGGAGCACTTGCACAATTTGACAATGATGTACTTATCGATTCGCTCCGTAACCTGCTTAATACCACCAAAAAGTCAATGCCAATAAGGTTGCGATTTCATCCAGATGCAAAAATCAGTAACCGCGGGAAAAATTGGTTACACTCAAAAGCGAAAAAAGGCATCATTGAAATATCCAAAAACACCCCTTTAAAGACCGACATAGAGGATGCTATTGCAGTTATAGGAATGAGTACAACTGTATTGGAAGAGGCGCTTCTTGTGGGCTGTCCTGTTATACAATTAACCCATCCGGATTACTTACAATATATCGATATTGATGAAGCCACAGGGGCAGTAAAAATTGATTATAGGAAACTCTCTACAATAGATTTATTAAATATAACAAATGTGCAGGTCAATTCTGAGAGTATCAGAAAGAGTTTAGGATTAAATCATCCTGTAGTAAATTATCAACAATTATTTTCAAAGGCATAAGAATTTTGTAATTGAGCTTTGTTGTTTGAATAACGGATTAATTTCGTTGTAAATAAAATAATGGGTATTCAAAGTATTATTAAAGAAACCGTGCTTTCTGCCAATATTGGCAGAAATATTTGTCACATTCTTCAAACGTTACAAAATCCCCTGTTCAAATCAGTCGAAATTGAGACTATTTCCATCTGTAACAGAAAATGTACCTATTGTCCGAATTATTCCATTCAAAGACCGGCTGGTTATATGGAAGAAGCCCTTTTTTACAAAATTATTGATGAACTTTCAGAAATTAAATTCTCAGGCAGGTTTTCCCCCCACTTCTATGGCGAACCATTACTCGACAAAAGGATCTTGACGTTTATAACTTACGCAAGAAACAAACTCCCCAACGCCTTCATTAAGCTTTTCACAAATGGAGATTTCCTTACGTATGAACTCTTTTTCAAATTGCTGGATGCAGGCGTTGATATCTTCAGAATCGCTCAACACGATCAGCAGCCATCAACAACAATGATGAATACGCTTCAAAAAATAGACAAAAAGACTCTTGATAAACACGTAGAATATATAAAATATTTTGACAACGATACATTACTTATGAACCGAGGCGGTTTAATTGAAGTAAAGCATGACGTGAAAATGAAATATTGTGATTACGTATCTGGTATTACCATCGATTACGAAGGTAATATGCTTCTATGCTGTCAGGATTACATGTCGAAATATCCATTTGGCAATCTCAAGACTGAAAGAATTATGACCGTATGGAATAAAGACAACTATAAATCTTTAAGAGACAAAATAAAATGTGGCATTTGGTCACTTGATATATGCAAAATATGCAATGGTTTATAAGGCCTTTTCCTACTTTCAAAGGTTTTCAGGGGAAAAAACAGGTTATTAAAACTGATTAGGCGCTAACATTTTAAAAAGTTTTCAGATGACTAACCCGAACTTCATCATTAATGAATCGCTTAGTACCATAAAGAACGTATTGTTGTTGAAATGATAATAAACACTCATAGATATAGATATTGGTAATCTCTTCCAACTTGTTTGGGTCAGGTAATGAACGACACAATTTTGACCGAGCGCCAGCTATTTCTTTCCAGGCTCTGGCACAATCCTGCTTTTTTGTCTAAACAGACATTTCATCTCATGAAAACTGCTACGCAATGGTTTCGTATCCGCTTAAACCAAAAGTTAGCCGGACCCCATCTTGCAGGGAAAAGGAGGCCTTCCTGGTTGCCAAACAGCAGCCATTTAGCAGTCTCTGAAGTATTTTCCCCCGAAGAACTGTTGTTACGAATACCCGAGAGGGAAATAAACCCAGTTTGTCTGGAGTGCTTACCGAAGGAAACTGAAGTTACATCTCTTACTGAACACACAAGTGATCTGGAGGACTTTTACGCAAAACACCGGTGGGGTTGGTTGCTGAATAAATCCTTAAATCAAAACTTTATCGGACAGGACAGCAAAACAATACTCTCTGACTGGATTACTCACAATAAAAATAAAGACAGTCCATCCTGGGAACCTTATTCGTCGTGTGAACGTGTAGCTAATCTGCTTACATGGATAACCCTTGTTCCAAAGAATCAACGCGTGAATGTTGCATCAAAGGAGCTTGATTCATTTCTTATATATTCAGTAAAATGGATTTTTAGCAGACTAGAATATTACGGACCTTCGCGCACGAACAACCATATCCTGAATAATGCTCGTGCATTAGTAATGGCTGGTTCAGTACTTGATTGCAGGCAGACAATTGAGGCAGGCTTTGCAATTTTTCGCCATATGTTGCCTAGTTTAGTACAGCCTGGTGGATTTTTGCGTGAGCGGTCTAGCCATTATCAGCTTATAGTCTTGCTCTGGATACTTGATGCGCTGTATTTCGCTCATCATCTTGTCAGTGCCTATGAAACAGAAGTACGCTTGCTGGAAGAAATTGCATCTCGTATGACGTATGCGTCTGCAATCTTATGTAATCCTGATGGTTATTTGTCTGCCTGTATTGGTGATATTTCACCGGATGCGACGCCCAAGCAAAGCGCCAAGTATCTTGCTATGCTATACCCGAAGTATTGGCCTCATCATCAGAAAGACTCCGACCCTATCGGTAGTGCAGATGATTGGCACTGGCTGAAGAACGGGGTAAATACTGTATTAGTCAATTTCCCGGCTGGAAAATTTCCTAGTTTTTTACCCACCCATGGCCATGGAGATATTACGAGTTTTGTCTGGATTCATAAAGATAGACAATTACTGTGCGATCCAGGTCGCTATCGTTATACAAAAGACAGAATATCCAATTATCAAAAAAGTGCAATGGGTCATAATGTCCCAACCGTTGACGGTCTTGCGCCTACTTGCGAAGAATTTACTATTGGCAAATGGGTACCCTCTCCATATGAAAGTGCCTTTCTGGAAGCGAGTTTGATAAGACCCGATACCTTACGCTTATTACACAATGGGTTTTGGCGGGGTGGTAAAGTTGCACAACATCTACGAGAGATAAAATTATTAAATAATACGGTTTGCGTACGGGACAGGTTTGAAGGAAATGGTAAGGCAGAAATTTGCTTACGCTGGCAATGTGGACCGGGCTTAATACCTGTTGATAATAAGCAGTTAACAGTTGCAGGAAATGGATTGCAGATGCAGATTAACGTAGAAAATGGAACACGTCCTTCGAGGATTGAGTGGCTTACCGGTCATCAGGAAGGCACATGGTTCTCCCCTGTTTACGGTCAGATTCAGTCTATCAGCGTTCTTTTGCTTTACTGGCATGTACAATTACCTTTTGAAACAAAGACAATATTTAGCGTCCATCCATGTGCGGTATAGCAGGAATATTGAGGTTTGATGGCAGTCCCGTTCAGGCTGACGAGTTACTCATAATTTCCCATAAACTCGAACATCGAGGCCGTGATAATGCCGGATTAATTATAGGTTCAGCAAATAATAAGGGCGACACATTACTTTCCAGACATGCTGAGATCGGTTTTGTACACCGAAGACTTTCGATTATTGACCTCAGCGATGCCGCTGCGCAGCCTATGTCTTATGCCTGTGGTCGTCTCTGGATAACTTTTAATGGCGAGATATACAACTACATTGAATTGCGCCATGAGTTGGCGGGATTTGGTTACGAATTTCGCACAAAATCAGATACAGAGGTTATCCTCGCAGCTTATCAACAGTGGGGAGAATCCTGTGTCGAACATTTTAATGGTATGTTCGCATTTGCTTTATGGGATGAAAGCCGTAGCCGGTTATTCTGTGCCCGTGACCCTATTGGTATAAAACCTTTCTATTATATTCTTGCACCAGACTTTTTTGCATTTGCCTCCGAGTCAAGTGCATTGTCTCATGTGACGGACAAAACATTAAATCCCGACGCTGTTGCTGCCTACCTGCTTTGCACGTATGTGCCAGGCCCATGGAGCATTTTTAAAGGAATAAGCAAACTGCAGCCTGGTTGTACCCTTATAGTTACTTCGAATGGAAGAACAAGTATCAATAGGTACTGGCAGATTGACAAATTTGAAGATGCCGATGACGATGCGAACCGCCGTTTGAAAATGGAAAAATTACTCTCTGATGCGGTACACCGGCAATTACGAAGCGATGTGCCAGTGGGAGCCTTGTTATCAGGCGGTGTTGATAGCAGCATCGTTGTAGCGCTGGCATCAGAAGGTACACAAAAACTCCATACCTTTAGTGTGGGTTATGAGGGACACTATATTAACGAGCTGCCCCATGCACGTGAAGTAGCGAAACGTTACAAAACTTGCCACCACGAATTACAAATTACAGCCCAGCAGGTTATTCGTAACCTGAATAAAGCATTGGTGGCTTTAAATGAGCCTATTGCCGATACTGCCATAGTACCGGCCTTTATGCTTTGCGAGTTAGCGGCGGCAGAAGGTGTCAAGGTATTACTCAACGGTACCGGCGGTGATGAAGTTTTCGGTGGTTACACCCGCTATATCACAGAAAACATGAAAAAATATTTACTTGAAGCTCTATACCGTGGCTTTCAAACACGGATGAGCCACTTATTCCCGGTCAAATACAGTACGCTAGCCATGCGTTTCCGGCATCTCGGTTTAGATTTAATAGCCAGAGCAGGAGGGCGCATGGCTCTTTCCCGCAGTATGTTTGGCTATAACAAGGAATTTGCTTTGTTTGTTGAACGATTAGCACGGGATTGTTTCCCACCGGTTATAAAAGGCATTCCCATGGTATACAATCGCATGTTGTTTGATTTGAATGTTTACCTCGTAGACGAACTTTTAGTTTTGCTCGACCAGATGACAATGGCATGGACATTGGAGGGGCGGGTTCCGCTACTCGACATTGATGTTGTTCGTGAGTCGTTTCGCTTCCCCGCACGCAGTCATGTAATGGCAGGAAACACAAAAATGCTGCTGCGTGAAATCGCCACCCATTATCTTGGGTCTGAACCTGCGTTTCGAAAAAAACAAGGCTTCGGGGGACCGGTAACCTTTTGGGTAGAGCAGAATTTGCCTGAAATACGTGAGATACTATCACATCTTCGCCACATATCATGCTTTGAGGTGTTCAACATGGATCGGTATTTTCCACATGGGCATGTCAGAAAACTAAGGAACACAGAGGCATTTGAGATATTCATTTTGTATTGTTTTGCCTTTTGGTATAACCATAAGGGAAAATTATGAACGCAAACATTAGCGTTATTATACCAACACGTAATCGCAAGGTTCTATTGGAACGAGCTATAAAATCAGTTCAAAAACAAACATTTCAAGATTGGGAAATTATCGTTGTGGATGACGCATCTACTGATGATACCATGCAGCTGCTTGCACAGTTCCAGACAAAAGACGATCGCATAAAAGTAATCAGACATGAAAAAGCAAAAGGCGGAGCCGCAGCACGAAATTCTGGGATTGCAGCTTGCCATGGAGAATGGGTAGCTTTTCTTGATGACGATGATTTCTGGCTGTCTCAGAAATTAGAGTTACAATTGAATCTCCTGCGCCAATATGAGGATGCTGTTGCATGCACGTGCGCCTTTGTTGTGCATAGACCTCTTCGGCGCGATCGCATTATTACACCGCCCGTTGAAGTATCTCTGGAACAATTGATTCGGGCTAAAACGAATATAATGGGAGGTATGTCCGTATGCATGTGTTCTTTTGAAGGTTTACAAAAAATTGGTGGTTTCGATGAACGACTTTCCAGTGCGCAAGATTGGGACTTATGGATCCGCTTACGCCAGGCCGGAAAGATTGTTTGTTATCATGATAAAGCATTAGTGCACTACGATTCATATTTTAGCAATCGCATTACCAGTAATATGCAGGCAAAATATTCAGGACATCGACGCTTTTATTTTAAATACCGGCATCTGATGGACAAGCACAGACGTCAAAGTTGTATTGCCGAACTCTGTTATTTTCGTTCAAGTCAAACCCATAGAGGAATCTGGTCTCGCGTAAAAAATTTTAGAATGTCGATTAGATACGCAACTCCCAGATTAAAAATTTACTATATAAAAACGAGTTTTTTAAACATAATTTCTTTTTTGTTTAAGATGTTATTTAAACCTGGATTCTCTGGTAGTAAATAGAGGTGTTAAATATTCTGTTGTTGTTTTCGGATAAAGAATTTACAATTTTAGTTTATGTACAAAACTAACAATACGAACGATTTTATAAAAACTCTAACGAAAAATTAATATTCCGGGAAAACTTCCAGGCATGATATCAATTATCGTTCCAACATACAATGAACGGGAATCTATCCTCAATTTTTTAGAAGAGACTATTACCCAATTGTCACTCAACAACATTACAGCGGAAGTCATTGTTGTTGATGATAATTCACCTGACGGTACGGCTGATCTCGTTGAAAATTTTAGCAAAAACCACAACAATGTTATTCTTGCAAAAAGAAAAGGCAAGATGGGATTAGCATCAGCATGTATCCACGGTTTTAATTTATCAAAGAGTAAAATACTGGGAGTAATGGACGGCGATTTAAGCCATGCCCCAAAGGCATTACCTTATCTGCTAAATCCACTGATATATAATTTCTGTGATATTACGATAGGAAGCAGATATATACCGGGAGGAAGGGTTCTTAACTGGCCACTGAGAAGATATATGATTTCCAGGACTGCCGGATTTTTAGGTTCTATGCTCACAACGGTTAAAGATGTTACCTCCGGCTTCTTCTTTTTTAAAAGGGAAGTAATCGATAACATACATCTTGACCCCATAGGTTTCAAAATATGTTTGGAGATATTAGTTAAAGGGAATTATCAAACCATTATGGAAGTGCCATTTACTTTTAGCGACAGAGTCACAGGAAAAAGTAAGATGGGAATGAAAGAAATTTTTCTCTACCTTCAACATTTACATCGACTTTATAAATATAAGCGGACACAAAAATATACGCAATCAATATCATGAGTTCTCATAAGGTATTGTTAATCAATCCACCAAGAATACATGGTTTTTCATGGACAAGAGAAGGAAGATGCCAGGAAAAAGAAGATATTTTAGGAACTGTAAAGCCACCACTTTCGCTGGCCTTAATAGCTGCCCTTCTACGTAATAACAAAATCCAGTTCAAGCTCCTGGATGCCACTGCCCTTAATCTGAAAAGTGAAGAAATATGGAAGCAATTTATTGAATCAAAATTTTATCCAGATGTTATAGTATACTGTACAACAACGGCAACAATCTTAGCTGATACAGAATCTCTTTCGA
Organism: Candidatus Brocadia sp.; assembly: GCA_040048245.1. Taxonomy (GTDB): domain Bacteria; phylum Planctomycetota; class Brocadiia; order Brocadiales; family Brocadiaceae; genus Brocadia. The sequence continues at coordinate 6,842 of JABRVT010000051.1, read as the reverse complement.
GTCTTAAAAAAAAGTTTCATGCTAAGCTTATAGCCTTTGGAGCCCACATCTCAGGTGCTCCTGAGGAAACTTTAGAAAAAGTTCCGGACATTGATATAGGGATAATAGGAGAACCAGAAGACACCATCTTGGATCTTTTAAACGATAATAATATGGAAAATCTCAACAAAGTGGACGGTATTGTCTGGAGAAATGGTAAAGAAATCAAGATTACAAAGAGCAGACAGTGGATAAAGGATTTAGACAATCTTCCACAACCCGCATGGGACCTCCTCCCTATAGACAACTATGTATTACCGTTCATAAACGAAAAATATCTTATCGTGGAGACGAGTAGAGGTTGTCCTTTTGCCTGTGATTTTTGTGTGACACCACTAAACCACGGCGTAAAGTTCCGGGAAAAAAGACCGGAGACTGTAGTTGATGAAATTGAAGATTTAACAAAGAAATTTCATGTAAAAAACTTCAATCTCTTTGGAGATACCGTAACGCTTAATAAAAAATTTGTCGAAAAATTTTGCGATAAATTAATAAAAAGAAACCTGAACATACGGTGGCTTGCAAACACGAGAGCAGACACGGTTTATGATATTGATTTAGTAAAAAAGATGAAAGAGTCGGGATGTTGGATGCTATCAATTGGTATAGAATCATATAATGATAAAACTAGGAATAATATGCAGAAAAAACTCGAAACAGACAAAATAAGGCAGGCAATTAGACTTTTAAGAGAAACAGGAATTTTGTCATTTGGTTTTTTCATTTATGGATATCCAGGTGAAACTGAAAAAGATATGTATGAAACGACTCAATTTGCACTTTCCTTACCTCTGGACTATGCTAATTTTTATCCTGCCGTTCCTTATCCGGGTACTGCTTTCTATACTAAAAGCATGGATAACGGTTATCTTCATAGTAATTCATGGAATAAAATGGAATATTCGTCTTATATATTTAAAACGAAAGATTTGAATGAAACCCTGGTAAAAAAGGCTATTTCTCATGCTTATCTCAGTTTCTACCTCAGACCACAATTTATCTTTCGGCATATCAGGAATATTGGTCTGAAAAACTTTTTTACCGGTTCAGTAAAATACGGTCTTAAATTTCTCAAGAATAATCTAAAAAATATCTCCACACATGAAACTTAAAAATTTTCCGGGAACATTATTCCTGAATGTATTCGCAAAAATTGTTTCCGTGGCAACAGGGAATCCCGAATTTGCGTATAAAATAATTACGAGATATTCTTTAAAATCTTTCCTTAAATTGTTTATAAATCAATTCTATTATTTTTTTAAATCGGATAAACCGCCTTATCTCTTAAGTCTGGTTATTGAGCCAACGAATAAGTGCAACCTGACATGCCAGCACTGCCGGCGGCCTGATATGACAAGGAGAATTGGAGAAATAAGTATTGATTTATACAAACGAATCATCGATGAAAACTTGTCTATCGCTCACGTTTTGTTAGTATGCTTGGGTGAGCCGTTGATGCATGACAAAATAATAGATATGATAAATTATGCCGGAGAAAGAAAGATACGGCCTATGATAATAACGAATGGTATCCTGTTAACTCATACTATGGCTGATATGCTTTTAGATAGTAAATTGCATAGTATCGCCTTCTCCATTGATGGCATTTATGAATCGTACGAAAAGATCCGGCACATAAAGTATGCAGTAATTAAAAACAATATCGTATATTTTTTAGAAAAAAAGAAAAGAGCTCGGAAAAAAATATGGACAGAAATTATTATGACCGTATCGGAAAAAAACGAAGGAGATATTGAAGCTGTTCGAAAGGAATGGCAGGGTTGTGTTGATCAGGTATCATTGCAGCCAGAAATTATTTATCATGGAAACAAACGTATAAAAAGGTGCAAAGAAATATACAGAGGTAATCTTATCGTTTTTTGGGATGGGACGGTAGTACCCTGTTGTGTGGATTTTGACGGCAGGATTAAAATTGGGAATACACAGGAGGATAAACTTCTCAACCTCTGGAATAGCGATAAAATGAGAACACTGAGAAGATTTCATATCGAAGGGAATTTTGTGGGGTTATGCGGTAATTGTTCTGAATATACCAGCCAGCGCGTAAGACCCAGATTAACCGTATAGGAAAATAATTCACCATTTAAAACAATGTCACAGGAATCAAAAATAGCTTTTATAAACCCTCCGGTAACAAGAGAAGAACGGTTCGGGGAAATGGCAAAACATGGGGCAACGGCTCCACCTCTTGGCCTTTGTTATTTGGCATCTGTTCTCAGACAAGCCGGGATTAAAAGTCGTATTATTGATGCCTTGTCCTTTGAGAAAACAATGGAAGAGACCGTGGAGGAGATTTTAAGCCTGAATCCCAGGTACGCAGGAATTACTGCGAAGACAGTTGCTATCTTTCGTGCCGCAGAGCTGGCAGAAAAAATTAAAAAGGCCAACCCCAGGATTATTACGATCATTGGTGGTGCCCACATTACAGCAGTCCCCCGGGAGACCATGGAAAGATTTCCACAGTTTGATATTGGTGTAGTTGGCGAGGGTGAAATCACTATTGTTGAATTAATTCAAACTTTGGAAGAGAACAAAGATTTACGGCGTGTTAATGGTTTGATAATACGGGAAAATGACGGGAATTTATTTCTCACCACGCCACGTCCACCTATCGAAAACTTGGATTCAATTCCATTGCCGGCCTGGGATATGGTGCCGCATTTAAAGTACTACCACGAATCAGCAACCCGTTTCTCAAAATTACCGCTAGGTTCTGTTATTACATCCCGTGGCTGTCCCGGCAAGTGCCTCTTTTGCGACAACAGCATTTTTGGTCGCAGGTTTCGGGCACATTCCGCAAATTACGTAATAGAGATGGTAAAATATCTAAAATCAACTTACGGAATTAAAAGTTTAGTATTCTACGATGATTACTTTACAGCCGACAGGAAGCGCCTTAAAGAAATTTGTCTCAAGATGATTGAGGAAAAACTGGATCTAGAATGGGTTTGCAGTGCACGGGTAAATGCAATCAACGAAGAAATGTTATTCCTTATGAAGCAAGCCGGATGTTTCCAAATCGCATACGGAATTGAAAGTGGTAACCAGGACATCCTTAATTTACAGCAGAAAGGTATCTCACTAGAGCGTGTTCGCAGTGCCGTAGAAATGACACATAAAGCCGGTATCCGGACAAAAGGATATTTTATGATTGGACATCCAACTGAAACTCAAAAAACCATTTTTGAGACCATTGATTTTGCAAAATCAATCCCATTAGATAACTTTCAAGCAACGTATTTTACTCCATTCCCCGGCTCTCCAGCTTACGACGTGGTGGATAAATACGGTGCATTTGAAAAAGACTGGGAAAAAATGAATATGTGGGATATCGTTTTTGTCCCGCATGGGTTTTCAAAAAACGACCTTCGCCGCTATCTGAAAATTGTTCACCGCAAGTTTTATTTTAGACCCCGAATTATATGGTCCTATATCAAACTCATGCGCGACCCGAAATATAGAAGACAATTATTACGGGAGGGATTGTCCTTTATTAAGGAAATGACCACGTGAGAACCTTTTTATTCAAGATATGATTTATTGCAAAAGTAAAATGCATACCTTCTTTAACAGCATATACCAGAGTTTATCTGCATGACCGACCAAACTTTATTTTCGATATATCTTACAGGTATATTAGCAACACTCTTTATTACAGGTATATTCTCATTTGTGTTTTTAAAAAAAAACTTCCTTATAAACTGGTCTAAACATCTCTTTATATTTTCTATACTGTTCTACTTTATTTATATTTTGACTTTTCAACTCCTGAAACTCTACACATTCAAATATTACGCTGATTTTTCTGTTTGGCTGGAACTATTTTCGAACGTCAAAGATGGCCGAGGCATTGTTTCTACCTTAGAACAAACTTCACACTCATTCGAAACGGCAAAGAATTATCTGGCAGTACATTTTGTACCGTTAATATATCTCCTTGCGCTACCCCTTTACCTTTTCAAAAATTATCCTGTATATCTCATAGTCGCACAAACAGTAATACTCATTTCGTCTATAATTCCTGTTTATCTTTTTGCAAGGGATGCCTTCAAAGACAAACGAATAGGGCATTTGTTTGCAGCATCTTTTTTATTTTTTCCTACCCTTCAATACATTAATCTTTATGATTTCGAATTTTTGAGAATTTCCATACCCTTACTATTGTTCTGTTTTTACTTCTTACATACTAAAAAGTATTTTTTCTATTACGTATTTTTTGTTTTGTCCATTTTAGTTCGTGAAGAAGTCGCTTTAACTATGTTTTTACTCGGTCTATATGTCACCCTTGTTATGAAGGAAAAGAAACATGGAATAGCTACTTCTGTCATTTCAATCTTATATTTTTTAGTGCTGGTTAAAATTATAATGCCGTATTTTGCCGGTGACACGAGTAGCTTCCATTATCACAAAGCTTTTAGCAATTTTTCATATTTAGGAGATTCGCCTGTCCAAATATTAATTTACATTATTTCACATCCCTTAGCTATTTTTTCGAACTTATTGGATAAAGTAAAAATTGCAAATTTTTTGATGTATATCATACCGCTTCTTTTTACCTCTTTTTTTTCACCAACGATTTTTTCAATTTCCACTTGCAACCTTCTGTTAAATTTCTTAAGTCTTTCAATTTCGCATTACTCATACATTCTTTATTATCTTTCTCCAAGTATCCCTTTTTTATTCTTGTCGGCAATCAAGGGAGTAAAGAATATAAGTGACTGGAGTTTTCCGTATTTGAAGAACAAGAACATCTTGTTCGGTAAATTCGATCATAAAGAACGCGCTCATATTTTGATTTCTTGCATCTTTGTTGCTTCTGTGTCTTCAAGTGTTTTCTTCGGTCCGTCTCCTTTATCCATTCAGTTCTGGAATAGGAATTACAAACTCGCCCCTTACAAAACTCATAATTTTCACTATTCTCAATATATATTTACAGAACATCACAAAAAGGCATTTTCGTTTTTACATTTAATCCCGGATAATGCATCTGTCTCTGCCGAACATTTTTTCTTACCCTATCTTTATATGAAAAAAACCTTGATGCAATTCCCGATCTTAGATGGATCTGACTACGTCTTAATTGACAAGAAACATCCCGTCAAATTCGGCATCTCGAAAGCAGGGGTTGACCCGCTCGAAGCAAGAAATAATCCACAACGGTATTATGATAGGGTTGAAAAAGATACAAAAAATTGGAAACTAATTAAGGAAAGCGACGGGATATATTTGTTTCAAAAGGTAGCCTGGTAAAACGCGTTATTTGACACTTTCAAAAACTCTTAAAGTTTTCATTATGGCATTTTCCCAGGAGAAAACTTTTGCCCTTCTTAATGAATTTATTTTCAAAGTTGAAATTAAATCTTTATCCATTATTGTTTTCAATAATACATCAGCCATTTCAACCGGGGCAGTGGGGTCAAAATAAACGGCCGCATCAGCACATATTTCTGGCATGGGTTCTCTATTGGAAGAAAGTATGGGAGCACCACATGCCATTGCCTCTATTAAAATATTCGGGCAATTTTCGCATGTAGAAGGATATATAAAAAACATACAAGAGGCATAAAGAAAAGGAAGTTCATCATAAGGTATTTCACCGAGAAACAAAATCCTTTCTGCAAGCCCCTTTTTTCTTATAAATCTTATCATCTCATCGTAATAACCACCATCAAAACATCTCCCCACTAATGCAAGTTTTATCTCATTATCTATTTTATTACAGATTAGCGAAAATGCCTTTATAAGCTCAAAAAAGTTTTTATACCGATGAATACTCGATACATAAAGGATAAATTTTTTTAAATTATATTTGTTAAGTGTTTGTAGTTTTTTGTCCTCATTGATATTAATGTGGAATAAATCCTCGTTTTTCCCATGATATATTAGGGAGGCATGTTGTAAAGAAAGTCCCAGTGTTTTCATATCGAGGATCGCCTTTTTTGATATAAATATTACTTTTGCCGCTCGCTTAATGGATGCAATAGTCAATATTTTTAGTAATTTTAATCTGTACTTTTGAAACTTACGTTCAGCTGCAATAAGAATATCGTTAAACGGAGCAAGATTTTGTATCATAACTACATTCGGTATCGTCGAAAAAAGCGGACATACATTTCCAGGGGAAAAAAGAACGTCTACCCCCTCTTTTTTCAGGAAGGAAGGGAGGATAAATTGTTCCCACAAGAGGCGCAGTATCGAACCTTTTGAAGGTATTTTGAATGACACGAATGTAAAATTGGGATGTTGGAAATAAAATACCTCTTTTCCTTTGAGTGTTGTTAAGATGAGGTATTGGTGATCAGTATTTATTTTTGATAAATACGTTAGCAGGTTTTTTATATAGGTAACACCACCACCAGCAACAGCCGACATTGTATTGATTGCTATTTTCATATAATGTTAATTCCTAGGCAGCAGCCCCAACCAGAAGGAATTTAACCACGAAGAACCTGGCGCGGCCTTTGGCCACAACCAAATTCGAAATACGAAACAATTTCAAATAACAAAAAACTTAATGCTCAACACTTTACGTAAGCACATCTGAACAATGCCTTACAATCGTGCGGTTTGGAAATCGAGCATAAAAACAAGAAGTTGATGGATAGTAGTACAAAGAAAAACTTGCAAAAAAGGCAATACATGCAAGGCTAAAGCCTCCGTATTTCTTCAGACTCGTCGGGTTATGATGCGGCTAAGCACAAATAAAGACAAATTATATAAAATTCCCATATCTGAAACAACGGATAAAGATGCTAAGTCAAACAAAGGAGACAGGATTGATT
>JABRVT010000050.1:0-1102 GCA_040048245.1 Candidatus Brocadia sp. | reverse complement strand
GGATAGAGCCGCTATGAAGGTAGCACAATTCCTTAAGATAGAAGAAACAAATACCGTTCTGGATATGTGCGCGGCACCGGGCGGGAAGACAACACATATCGCAGAGCTTTTGAGAAACACGGGATGGATATATGCATTAGATATTTCTGCAAAACGTTTACAGTTGGTCAAAGAGAATTGTATGCGGATGGGGATTCATAACATCTCTATTGTTTGTGGCGACGCATCCCACGGAAAAGTTCCTTTCCGTATAAAATTTGATCGCGTTCTCATAGATGCACCGTGTTCCAATACAGGGGTACTTTCACGACGTGTAGAGGCGCGATGGCGAATAAAGGAAGACGATCTTTATAAACTTGCATCACTTCAATATTCCATTCTAAAAGCGGGCGCCTCTCTGCTAAAATCAGACGGCTATCTGGTATACAGCACCTGCAGTATCGAACCTGAAGAAAATCAGGATATAATAAAAAAATTTATATGTAGTGAATCCCAATTTTCTCTGGACGCAGAGGAGTATTATTTGCCGGGAGTGGATACAGGGGATGGTGGATACATGGCAAGGATTTGTAAAAGATAGGTTTACAGCTATGGCAATTCATGAATTGTCACTACAGTTATAAAAGTCACAGAAGTCCTGATACATTATTGGACTCAGTTCACAATCTTTTAATAAAGGTCGTAAATTATGATGAATTTGGAAGGGGTGCGTATACTGATAACCTCCGGGCCAACAAGAGGATATATAGATGCCGTAAGGTACATTAGCAATAAATCAACGGGAAAGCTGGGGGCTGTGATTGCGACTGAATTCCTGAAAAGTGGCGCATCTGTAACGTTTACTCATGGAACGGGTAGCAGTCTTCCGGATACTTCCTTATTGGAAAAAGGGAATGTTAGTCGGCTTACACTTATTGAGACAGAGACAATAGATGACTTATTAACCACGATCCAGGAGAAGCTAAAAAATAAGCCATTCGATGCTATTATCCACGCCATGGCAGTGCTCGACTATACCCCTGAGAGATGCAGCAACGGCAAAATACATTCAAACAAAGACAAATTGGTAGTAACCTTTGTAAGGACGCCCAAGATTATAAAG
>JABRVT010000049.1:0-52995 GCA_040048245.1 Candidatus Brocadia sp. | reverse complement strand
AGGGGAAGATGAAATTCCTCCTTCGTCTGTCATTCCGAGCTGAGCGAGGAATCTTCAAGATTTCTCCCTTCGGTCGAAATGACAATTACAGGTGAAAAATGAAAAGTATAAATTAAAAAACACAAAATGTAACAATTTAGTTTTTTGAAAACGTTGAAAGTCGTAAACGTCTTAACGGTAATTCTGTAGAGGCAATTCATGAATTGCCTATACAGAGCATGGCAACCGCATCATTACTGGAATTTTTCAAAAAACTAAATTGTTACCACAAAATAGACTTTGCAATTTGCATTTTTCAATCTTCATTTTACACTTCCGACCCATTCGGGTTAGGTGGCTGGTATAGTGATTTTATTGGGAAGAGAAAACCTTTCTCCGTTGTTGGACCAGCTATTGCTTATCTTCTTATAAAAGTTATCCCGCTTCGCTCAATCTTTCTTTTTGCTTTGTTATCCAGTATTCTTGCATTCCTGGTAATTACTCTCTTTGTAAAAGGGGTCAAGAAAAACAGTAATTCTTCTAATGAGTTGTTAATCAGCATAAAAAATTGGCTTAATTCAATAACTTTACATTTACCAAGATTACAAAAAATTCATTTAGCGTTCATCTTCCATTCATGCGTCGTAATGTATAATTGCAACACCTTGGTTTTTTGAAAAATTGCAGCAATAACGTGATTATCAGGCAGTGTAGTGGCAATTCATGAATTGCCACTACATACCGGCTGCAAAAACATTTTGTCTCTGGGTGTTTTTTTCAAAAAATTAAAGTGTTACGTATAATTTAACGATAAAGGCAGGGCAGACAGTGCGATTCTGTAAAATACTCTTTGTAATAATTACAATTATTCAATGTAAATATTACATGTTTTTACTGTAGTAATCAGTATTACTGCAAAAAAACAAAAACATATGTAATCCTAAACAATAACATTTCACATACTTACGGTACACGCCTGCTTTGATTTCTCTTTAAAAACTGCTTGGCACTCTCGTTGCAAGTTAATATTAAGTTTAACTTTCCAACAAAAAAGGCGTGGAAAGATTTATAAATTTACAATAGTTTCGGAGAAGATATGAAGATTAGGGTTCTGTTACTGGGTATCGGACGGTGGGGTGCAAACCATTTGCGGTTGTTGCGTTCGTTGCCCGTGGAGCTTTTTGTCGCAGAGATTCACCCGGAACGGCTTGCGCAAGCCCGATCCCTGGGCATCCCCGATACTCGCCTGTTTAATAATTACCGTGAAATCTCGACATCAGTAGATGCAATGGTGGTGGCGACGCCCGCCAACACCCATTTTGAACTCTGTCGAGAATTTTTAGAGGCAGGTAAGGATGTGTTTGTTGAAAAACCCATTACGATGCGCTCAGAAGATGCTCGCATCCTTGTGGAGATCGCGGAACGGCGTAAGCGTATCTTGCAGGTCGGACATATTTTCCGGTACGATCCTGCCTCACAATGGTTGAGGGATTCGATCCAGCAAGGAAAGTTCGGAAGGATCAAAATTTTGCGCGGAAATTTCAGCGGCTTTAAACGCCCCCGCAATGATACGGGCGTTACCTTTGCCGATGCCATTCACTTCATTGATTTGTTTAACTATTTCATGGGTCGGCCTCCTGCACGGGTCAATGCCATCGTGAAGGATTTCATGGGTCGCGGTATGGACGATGCTTCAATAGTTGCCATAGACTATGATGGGGCCAATGGGACAACCTGGGCAACGGTGGAAAGTGGTTATTATCCTCCGGGTAAATTCCGTGAGGTAGTGGTTGTCGGCGAAGAGCTAAGCGCAGTATGCGATTACAACGTGGCACAGTATAAAATTAAGACATTTGAGAACAAACATGTAAGAGTCGATGGGGGTTTCAAGACCATAGAAGGGGCAATGCGCCAGATTGAATTTCCACCGGAAGAGCCGTTGCTCATGGAATTGAGGGCGTTTATTGAGTCGATACAAACACGAAAACATCCTCTGGCAGACGGCAGGTCAGGTTATGAAGCAGTACGCATAGTCGAGGCTGCTTTGGAATCTGCTCAAAATGGACGAACGATAGAACTAACGTAATAAAGGAATAGGAGAACTTCATGCAAAAAATTCCGCTTTCGAAAAGCTTTGTAAACAGCGAAATCAAACAAGCAGCCCTGAAAGCCCTGGAGTCGGGGTGGTACATTCTTGCCAGAGAATGCGAGGCCTTTGAGTCTGAGTTGGCTACTTATGTGGGCACGAAGCATGCGATACTCAGCTCATCATTGACGGCTGGTATGTTTTTGTTGCATCTTGCGATGGATTTGCGACCTGGCGATGAGGTGGTGGTTCCATCACATACCGCCTTTGCAGGCATAGAACCGATGATTCATTGCGGGGCAAAACCAATTTTTGTGGATGTGGATAAGACTTATTGCCTGGATACAGATCAACTGGAAGGCGCTATTACACCGCGTACCGTGGGAATTATGCCCGTGCATTTATATGGTCATCCTGCAAATCTGGATCGCGTATTGGAGATTGCGCGGAAACACCATCTGTGGGTTATTGAGGACTGTGCGCAGGCACAGGGGGCGAAATACAAAGGTAAAATGGTTGGTTCGATGGGTGTGGCAAGTGGCTTTTCATTTTTCCCGTCGAAAAATCTGACGGTATTGGGCGATGGCGGCTGCATTTGCACCAACGATGACATGATTGCCGACAAGATACGGATGTTACGGAATCACGGACGCAAAGAAAAATACACACATGAAATGATTGGCTTTAATTTACGTTTCAATGAAATTCAGGCGGCTATTGGCCGGGTAGCCTTGCGTCACCTTGATGCCTTCAATCAAAACCGCAGGAAAATTGCTGCCTTGTACAATGAACGTCTCCGCGATATTGTGAGTACGCCTCCGGAAATGTCATGGGCTACAGCGGTCTACCATATGTATGTAATTCGCACGAAACATCGCGATGATCTGGCGAAGTATTTACGACAACACGGTATTGATACTGGCATTCATTATCCTGTGCCCAATCACAAGCAACCTGCGATCACTCAAAAGTATAGCAGCCTGCCACGACTGCCGAAAACGGAACAAATTGTCAATGAAATCCTCTCGTTACCTATCCACGGCGAGATGTCCCTTGAAGAAGCTACCGCAGTTTGTGATTGTATCGCAGATTTTTATAGGAAAAAATGAATCAAGCACACCCCGAAATCAGCCTGGTTATCCCATGTTACAACGAAGAGGGAAATTTACGAGCCCTGGCCGATGCAATCCGCTCAACACTCGATCCAGCGGGTATTTCTTATGAGGTAGTAATTACCGATGATGCCAGCACAGATAATTCTTGGACGCTCCTTAAGGGAATAGCTGCAGCCGATTCTCGTTTCCGTATTCAGCGATTCAAAAGTAATTGCGGTGAATCTGCTGCCAGTTGGGCAGGAATGAAGGTGTCGCGTGGCCGTTACATCATCACGCTGGACGCCGACTTACAAAATGACCCAAGAGACATACCTAAGTTTCTGCAAGCGCTTAATCAGTACGATTGCGTATGCGGCACCCGGGTTGCCACACGCGGCCAAGGGGATAATTTCGTTCGTATTGTCTCCTCACGCATTGCCAATTGGGTCCGTAACAAATTATCGAGCGAAAACATCAGCGATGCGGGGTGCACCTACAGGGCGTTTCGGCGTGAGTGTATTTCAAACATAAAGTTTTTTAAGGGCGCACATCGTTTTTTGCCAACATTAATAAAAATGGAGGGGTTTTCTGTAACGGAAATCCCGGTGACCAACAATCCCCGATTCGCAGGCCAGAGCCATTACGGTGTGTGGAATCGGTTGTTCAAGTCCTTTTTTGACCTGCTTGCAGTGCGCTGGATGAAAAAACGGATGATACGGTGCGAAATTATTGAAAAACTCAATTAAAAAGGAGCTTATTGTATGCTTTGTAATATTGCGCTGGCCGTCACGTGGTTTGGCCAGGAACATCGTTTGTTTGGACTGAATTGGAGTTACCTCACCATCCTTGGATTTATTGGCAATGCGATATTTTCCACCAGGTTTTTAGTCCAATGGATTGCTTCGGAGAAGAAAGGGAAAAGTGTGATTCCTGTTTCATTCTGGTATTGGAGCATAGCGGGGAGTATCATCATGTGTGCCTATTGGGTCATGGAACGCAGCCCGGTTGGAATACTGGCCTATCTACCAAACTCCTTCATCTATATGCGCAATTTACACTTGATCAGGAAACATACATCAGCCGCTACAGCATCAACACCAGCGCAGGTTCCACATAGAGAAAGTTAAATTAGGCCTTCGGCGACTTTTTAATGTAAAGCGAAGAGTCTCTTCGCTCTAGTGCGCCTGAAAGTGTGCAATGCCAAATGCCAGAGGGGTGAAAGTCCCCTTCAGGGAAAACGCTTTCCGCAGCTCTGAAATTCCTGAACATGTAACAATTTGGTTTTTTGAAAACATTGAAAGTTGTAAATGTCTTAGCGGTAATTATGTAGTGGCAATTCATGAATTGCCACTACAATACATGATAAGCACATCATTATTGGAATTTTTCAAAAAAACTAAATTGTTATCTGAACATTAAATAAGGTATTCACCTATGTCAAAAGACGAAATATTTAAAGAGAATATGACGACTATAGCGGACTTTACCTTTGGAGAGAAAGTCGCTTCGGTATTTGACGACATGCTGGACCGTTCCGTTCCGTTTTATTGGGAAATTCAAAAAATGATCTCGGAAATGGCTGTTGATTTTGCTGTTGAAGGAACAAACATTTATGATCTTGGGTGCTCCACAGGCACTACCCTGCTTAATTTGGGTCAAAATATCCCCGCTAAAGTAAAATTCATTGGCATCGATTATTCGCAGGACATGCTTGCCAGGTGTAAACAGAAACTCGCTGAGCATCATTTCTCCAGGGAACACGAACTGTTTTGTGCCGATCTGAATCAAGGCGTACATATCTGGAATGCCTCGGTCGTGGCCATGATCCTTACGCTTCAATTTATCAGACCGCTAAACCGGGACAAATTGATTCGTTGCATCCTGAGCGGGTTGAATGAGAACGGATGCCTGATCCTTGTGGAAAAAATCTTAGGAGAAGACTCGGTTTTTAACCGGCTTTTCATAAAGTATTACTACGACTTCAAGAAGCGAAATGGGTACAGCGAATTGGAAATCGCACAGAAACGTGAGGCGCTCGAGAACGTATTAATCCCTTACAAACTATTGGAAAACCGGGAACTCCTGCTCAAGGAGGGGTTCCGGTATTGTGATGTTTTTTTCAAGTGGTACAACTTCTGTGGAATGGTGGCGGTAAAATGATGGTCAAAATAGGCAACTTCCTTTTTCGCTACCGGAACGCCTTTTTCCCATTGGTCTTTGCATTGCTTCTTTTTGAAGGGACATGGCCGGTATGTGACAGTAAGGTCGTGGAAATGTGGGAAATTGTCATTGGCGTTACCATAGCATTGAGCGGTCAGATATTGCGGGCACTTACCATTGGACTTGCCTACATCAAACGCGGCGGTAAAAAAAAGCAGGTGTATGCAGAAAGACTCGTTCAAAATGGGATTTTCGCGCATTGCAGGAATCCCCTCTATTTTGGAAATATCTTGATTCTTCTCGGAGTTGGAATTGCCGGAAATTCTCTCCTCTTTATTTTGTTTGGAATCCCGTTTCTTCTCTTTGCCTACCTTGCGATCATATGCGCCGAGGAGAACTATCTGGGAAAAAAGTTTGGCCAGGAGTTCAAAGATTACTGTGAACGAGTCAACCGCATCATTCCAAACCTTTCAGGGATGGGGAACACCATCAAAGGTATGGAATTCAACTGGAAACGATTGATTATCAAAGAATATGCCACACCCTTCGCGTGGATAACAGGACTAACACTTTTGATCATGAAGGATACATACCTGGACTATGGCTATGAGGTCAGTAAATACACATTGTGGTCTTTGGCAATTTTATCCCTGCTTGTCACTTTTGCATTTTTTGTTGCCTGGTATCTAAAAAAGAGCAAAATCCTGCGATTAAGCTGAGAAGATAAAATTTTTTGCAGGATTTTTTCATATTAATTACTGTGTTCCGTCCGCAGCTGGCATTGAAAAAGGAGATTCTCAAATGATCAAAGATTTTAGAGAATGTCGAACACGGCTTTTTGACCTATTAGTATTGACCGCACTTTCTGCAGTGGTTATATTTCCAGCCCTTGGTCAGACCAGCCATCTTGCGAGTCGTGAGATCCGCCATGCAGAGATCATTCGCGAAATGGCTGAGAGTGGGGATTATTTGGTACCAAAACTATTAGGCAAAACATACTATGACAAGCCACCAATAATGCATGCGCCCGCTGCATTCCTTACGCGTATGATTGGCAAACCGAGTATGGACATTGCACGTATGCCGTCTGCGGTGGCAGGCATGCTGGGGATCCTGGCGACCTATGGACTCGGTCTCTTGCTTTTTGACCGGCGTTCGGCGCTGGTCGGGGCGATTGCGTTGCTTGGGGTACCCGGTTACGGTCTTATGGCGCGTGAAGCAAGGCCTGATATGATTTTATGCGCCTCCATGTTATTTTCGTGTCTCTGTCTCGGCTTGGGCATGAGAGAAGAAAAGCATATTCCACGAATATTTTATTTTGTTTTGGCGGGACTATTGACAGGTCTTGGTGTGGTAACTAAAGGACCTTACGGACTTGTTGTCCCTGCTCTTTTCGCTATTTTTACCCCGTTCCGTCGTCAGGACCTTAAAAGGCCACGTTTCGGTTGGATTGTTTTTGTACTCGGTCTTGTTACCACCATGGCTATCTGGGCCATTCCGGCTTACCTTCATGACGGAGGAGAGTATCTCCGTGGCGTGATCTTTCAGCCCGATTTAGACATAAGCCAGGGAGGGAGGAGTGGAAAATCGGTCTTCTATTATGTGTGGCATGGAATTTTACTTACCATACCACTTTCGCTTTTTCTGCCATATATCTTTATGAACTTGCGGCGTTGCGGCTACTCTGCCCCGCTTGCAATCGCCGGGGCTATTTTTATCATTATTTCGTGTATTCCTAAAAAACGGCCGCACTACATGGTGCCTCTCTATCCTTTTCTTTCACTTGGAATCACCGCCTCAATTGTTCGCCACAGTGTAACAAGTCGTATAGTGCTGCGAGCCGCTTGGGTACTCATCTCGATTTCGGTAGTTGCAATGCCAATCTACTTTGTTGCCATCCAACCAATAGTACAGCCTTACAAAAACTCACAAATTTTTTTTGCAAAGGAAGTTCTTGCAGCAATAGAGCCAAACTCGCGTATATACTGTGTAACTGGTATCGATGAGGCGCTGGCATGGGTGGGGCGGCGATATGAAGGAATACGCAAACTCGATCGTAAAGACTCCTCGATAGGCACGACCTTACGCGAAGCAGGGGCAGGATCTTATTTGGTAATCAGTGAGAAAAATCTTACGTCTCTTCTGAAAGGTAAAGAGACTGTTCCGGGCGAATTGATTCTCAATCGTAAAGTCGGTCATGAAAAGATGATGCTATTCCGCCTTAAGGGGAAAATATCTGAAGTACCACGATAATGATATGTATTCGGGCAACCCAGTATTTGAATCGTTTTATATTTACTAATATTCTGAACAAAGAAACATTTGCAACCATTAGCAGAATATGCTACAACTTTATCTTCCAAAATTTCTCTGACCGACTGTATATCTCTCCTGCCAGACGTCAACGATCCGGCTGATGATTAATTTGTAATAACACGGAGATGCGTTTAGATGGATGTAACAAAGGATACTGATCGTCGTACCTATAAACTCCTTACCATTATATTTGCAGTTGTCATCCTGGGGTTTTCCGCAATTCCTGTTTGCAACTATTTCCGGAGCCACACCCGTGATCATACCAAGGACTATGGGAAATTGTACGAGACCGGACAGATTGCGCTTCACCAGGGAGATATTTACCGGAAAAGCAAGGATGAGACGTTCCAATTTATGTATCCGCCTCCGTCGGCGGTCTTTTTGGCTTTTCTGAGTGCATTCGGACTACTACCATTTATCATAACACTTGTATTTGCAAATTCAGCGGCATGGGTAGCGAGCGTCTTTTTGTCGGTATATCTTGCCACGGGAAAGGCATTACGGCAACACGTGCTCCTGTACTTAATACCAACCGCCTGTTGCGCACCTTACGTCTGGGATATTTATCTGCTGGGGCAATCGAATTTGCTGCTGCTGACGTGCATGCTTGGCGCGTTTGCTTGTCTTCAATGGAAAAGGGAATGGTACGCTGGAGCTTTAATCGCGCTGGCAGCGTCTATCAAAGCATTTCCGGTCCTTTCCATTGTATATTTAGCGTACCGGCGCCGATGGAAGGCAACGATATCTACACTTGCGTTCCTGTTCCTTTTCTTCGCTCTTTTTCCTGTTCCGTTTCGCGGGTTTCAGCGTAATCTGCAAGACATCAGGACCTGGACCAAAGGTATGGCGCTCCATTACGAAGCCGGCTCGATTGCCCAGCGTCCCAGCCGAGGGTACAGTTGGAAAAACCAGTCACTCATCGCTGTCGCTAACCGCCTATTGCGTCCTGTGGATGCCTTCCGGTCAAAAGATAATCCGAAATACGTAAACCTTGTAAACCTGGAATTCAAATACGTCAATATAATAATCATAATTACAGGTCTTGGTCTCTGTACCTTTTACATTGCATCGATGCCACACAATACCCAGCAAACGATGCACACCAGTTCTATAGAATACGCCATGCTGTTACTGCTTATACTGATCTTTACGCCCCTTTCGTTTACCTATTTTTATGTCTGGCTCCTTTATCCACTTATGGTTGCCCTGAATATCCTGCTGACCGCGCCAAATCCATCCCGGGAGAGGAAAGTAACGCTAGCCTGGCTCGCTGTCTGTTTGTTGCTGCTCAGCTTTATGCTACCTGTGCCATGGTTTGACCGTATTGAGGCAATGGGCAATACCTTTTGGGCGTGCGTGTTATTGTTCGTAGGGCTTGGCTGGAGGCTGCGACAATTAAGGACGGTATACGTATAGCACTGCAAGCCACAACCTAATAACCTCCATTCAAAAATGGTATAAATGGGATTTGATAGATGTGTTAAAAATGCACAAAAAAGAAGATTTTACTGAGCGATCCTCATAAAAAACTGGCAAGAGGAACAGAATTCTATACTCAAAAGGTTACTTTTGATTTTAACGACATTTTTTGTATAATGCATCAACAGGAAACCTTCGGTATTATAATCGCTTAAAATCCCATGAATGCTTGCACGTATTTATCCGTATAATCTGAAATCAGTGGTTATTTAAAAAAATGAGTTCTGCAACCTCCGTTCATAATACCCGCATAATAGCAACCTGTATCATCCTGTTTACGGCATTTCTCTTCCTGTTCAATATAGGAAAACGCGACCTGTGGGCGCCCGATGAACCCCGTTACGCACAAGTTTCCAAAGAAATGTGGGAAAGCAGGAACTTTATTGTCCCCCACTTAAATAGTGCACCATATCCTGACAAACCCCCGCTCTTATTTTGGCTCATCAATGTATTTTCGCTTCCTTTCGGAAAGATTACGGCATTATCTTCCCGCCTGCCTTCAGCCCTTGCAGGTGTCGGCTGCTGTCTGGCAATATTTTATCTTGGTAAAGATTTATACCAGAACACACGGATCGGCCTGCTATCGGCGCTCATCCTTGCCACCAGTTCAAAGTTCCTCTGGATGACCCATCGCGTGGCCTTTGATGTCCTCCTTACGTTTTTTGTGACAATGGCGATAGTATGCTTCTATAAAGGATATGCAACACGGCATGACAACAACCTAACTCTTCCCCCTTCTGAAAGGGGGAAGAAACACGCTGGATGGTATTACACATTTTTTTATATTTTCATGGCCCTGGGGGTCCTCACGAAAGGGCCGGTTGGTTTCATCCTTCCTTTTTGCATCGTATTAACGTATCTCCTCCTGAAAAGAAATATCGGGATATTAAAAGAAACGTATCCTTGGGTAGGTGGGCTGATATTTGTCTTTATTGTATTCACCTGGGTCTATCTGGCAAGTATTTACGGCGGCAAAGAATATACCTACCAGATCCTTTTCAAACAGAACGTCGGGAGGTTTGCCAGTTCTTTTGCCCATAAACGGCCATTTTATTATTATTTCATAAACTTTCCGATTAACTTTTTACCCTGGAGTATCTTTATTCCAAGCATCGCAATATATCTGTTTTCAAAGAAAGGACAGGAAAAGATACGGAGTATCCTCTTGCCTCTTGTTTGGTTTACCGTTATTTTTGTTTTCTTTTCCGTTGTATCCGGAAAAAGAGATATCTATGTACTTCCACTCTACCCCTGCGCAGCCTTGCTTACTGCCTGGTTTTTGAATGAATTCGTTGAGCAGTTCCGAGAAAAACCTTTTAAAAAAATAGGTTATTATCCATGCTATACCCTGGGCATTATATCGCTGGGATCAGGAATTCTTTTGCCTGTTGCGGTGTACAAACTCTTCCCACAGTATATGACCGCAGCAATCCCGTTTGTAATAATTCTCTTGATTGGCGGCCTTATGATGCTGCGATTTGTGAAGTACGCCAGGATAATTCCTTTCCTCTTTACCCTCATTTTTGTTATTTTTGTCGTTTTTAACGTAAGCACCTTACAGGCCATTCCTATCCTGAACAAGTATAAATCGGCAAAAGAAATTTGCGACGTGGCCAATTCAGTAATGAGACCGGAAGATAAATTGGCCATGTACAATTTCTTCAGAGACCCTTATCTATTTTATACAAACAGGAATCACATTGAGGTGATAAATGGATTGGACGACTTGAGACAATTTCTTAATTCAGGCGAGCGTGTGTTTCTTTTTATACAGGAAAAGGATTTTAAAAAGGTATCGAAATTTCTTGAAATACCTCTCTTTGTGCTGGCAAAAGGTTCTGTAGGACATCGGGATGTTCTTTTTGTCTCAAACAGGGATATATAGTCCTGACACAGCGTAACCAAAAATGGGAAAAATTATCTTGTCCCATAAGCATCAATCCAACTTTTATGCAGAAGGCGAACTGTTATCGTATGCTTTTAATCAGGGTTGCATAGAACGAGAATGGAAGGATTGATGCTATACTTCTTATCAGACGACTTCCCAGTGCGCGCAGAATAAACCGCGGGATGAATCGCCGCAATCTCGGATGGCGAAGCAAGGAGTGATATAGTAAAATCAGGAAAGTTTCATAATTCACCTGGTACGTAATTTGATTAGTTTTGTCAAAGAATCTGGATGTTTTCTCATCATAAGGCTCTATGAAACCATCATTGAGTGCCTTGTGATAGATCGGCGTTCCAGGGAAGAAAGCCAGGCAAAACATGTTAACTCTTACGTGGGATGACAGGTTAACAAGGTACTGATAGGTCTGAATGATGTCATTCCTGGTTTCGTATGGATTATCGATGATAAAATCAAGGAGGAGATTGAGTCCATGAGTTTTATAATAGGGCTCGATCTGCCGGACTACTTCCATCGTCTTTGTTACCTTAATTTTACGGTCAAACACCTCGTCAATGATCCGCTGGCTTCCAGACTGCACTCCGAGCTGAACGAGTTTCAAACTGGCATCCAAAAGTAATTCCATTTTTTCCCTGCGAAAGGTATTTGCGCTTACACAGATAGCAAAAGGGAGTCCTACTTTTTTTCGGTATTGCTCTGCAAAATCCTCTAGCTGCTTTTTATCCCGGATGAGAAAGTCATCGTCTCCAAAAAGCACAAACTGAAAAAAGTCAAAATGCCTTATTGCATGTTCTAATTCATCGATAAAACGGTTGACACTTTGAAATCGCATGGGGGAATGTCCATGCATAGTA
This sequence comes from Candidatus Brocadia sp., assembly GCA_040048245.1. GTDB lineage: Bacteria > Planctomycetota > Brocadiia > Brocadiales > Brocadiaceae > Brocadia. Next base: position 41,121 of record JABRVT010000049.1, on the reverse strand, counting down.
ACATACCGAATATTATTACAGTAAGAACACTTATACGGACATCCACGTGACGTTATTAAAGTAAAGGTGGGAGATCCAAACGGGTAAAACACGTAATGTTCCTTAAACCTTTCCTTTGTCATCGGCAGGAGTTTCTCATCCAGTAAATATCGATCGTTTAGGTCGTAGTCGTAGTAAGGAAGGTTATCCAGATCAGAAAACGGCGGCAAAACATCGTTTATTTTAAAAGAACCCTTTACATTAAAAGCCATGTTAGGTGTGTTTAAATAATCAGTACCTGACTCCATCTTGCTTATGAGATCAACGATGACCTCATCGCCCTCGGCAAAACAGACACCGTCGGCGTAACGAAGGCTGAGTTCCGGCGCAGAAATGCAGTGAGGACCACCCCAGATCACCTTCATCCCGGGGTATTTTTTGCGGACAAATTCCGTAACTTGTATTGCCCGATTTGCAAAACTGCTATAGACAGCGATCATAACCAGATCAGTCTCTTTCACGATTTCGTGCAACTGATCGAGCTCATCTTGTCTATAAGGAAATTCTCTCTGCTTTGCCAGCAGCACATTCTTTACCGAGTGACCAGCTTGCTTCAGGAGTGCTGAAATAAGATGGGAACCATCGCAGGATAATCTCTTTGCAGTATTAACAAGAGTAATCTTCATCAACTGATACGATCCGTATTTTCCACGAAATTTGCATTTGCAGCTACAGTATATCGCAACAGTTGTGCCAGGAGGTTTCAGAGATTTCATTGATGTATTATTCCCCTTGTTTATTGGGAGGTGAGTCTTAGGGGAGAAATCTGGCAGGTTTTTATTCCTCATTTAGGGAAGGGGATTCCTTATTTGAGGATTCAGGGCAAAGTCCGAACTTCTCAAGCCGGTAAAGAAATGTCTTATAGCTCATTCCAAGCAGCCTAGCCGCCTTTGTTGCCACATTATCCGCTTTTACCATAGCCTTTCTGAGAAGGTTTTTTTCCAGCTCTTCAAAATTTATCCCTTCTTCAGGAATATCCATATCAAGCACCTTTTTTTGTGACGGGAGTTTGATCTGCCGCTCTATATCGTTTATATCGATCAGATCGGTATCGGCCAGCAATACGGCCATTTCAATAACCGCGGCAAGGTGCCTTATATTTCCAGGCCAGTGAAACCCGGTCAGGGCTTTCATAGCCTCCTGGCTCATGCCTTTGATCTTTTTCCCGAATTCCTTGTTATATCTGTCAATAAAGAAGCCAACGAGAGCAGGGATGTCCTCTCTTCTTTCCCTTAAAGACGGAAGTTCAATCGTTGCCACCTTAAGCCTGTAATAAAGGTCGTCCCTGAACCTCCGCGCTTGAACTTCTTCTTCAAGGTTTCTATGAGTGGCGGAGATTATCCTTACATCGACCCTGATGTTGTCTTTTCCTCCGAGCCTCCGTATTTCCTTGTCCTGCAGCACCCTTAGGAGCTTGGTCTGGGTGAGCATCGGCAGATCGCCGATCTCGTCGAGAAATAAGGTACCTTTATTGGCGGTTTCAATAAGTCCTATCATCCTCCTGGATGCCCCGGTAAAAGCCCCGGGCTCATACCCGAATAGTTCGCTTTCAATGATGTTTTCAGGAATGGCTGCGCAGTTGATGGCAACAAAAGGGCCTGTTTTTCGCGAACTGTTATAATGTATGGCCTTTGCAAAAAGCTCTTTACCGGTACCGCTCTCACCGTAAATAAGAAGGGTTGTTGCCGTAGGAGAAACCTTTTTTGCAATGGTAAGGGCCTCCTGCATTTTTTTGGATTCCCCTACGATACCCTCGATCCTGAACTTTTCGTGCAGGGCATTCTGTAGCCTGACATTCTCCTTGAAAAGCTGCATCCTCTCAGTGGCCTTCTGAACGGTAAGCAGCAGTACATCCTTATCCAGGGGCTTTGTAAGGTAGTCGAAGGCCCCTTTCTTCATAGCATCAACTGCGGAGGAGATGGTACCATACGCAGTCATAATTATGAAGGCAGGCTTCACGGTATCTTCAGGGATGACATCCAGTAACTGTACCCCGCTCATGCCGCCCATATTGATGTCGGTGATGACGACTTCCGGGGAAAGGGCTTTTATCAGCTTCAGACCATCCTCCGCAGAGGATGCAGTATGTACCTCATAACACTTATCCTCAAGAATAGTTTTCAGAACGAACTGCTGGCGAGTTTCATCATCAATTACTACTACGGTAGCCATATCATTCAAACCCCTTTTGAGTAATGGGTAGCAACAGACGCACTTCGCTGCCCTCCCCTTCCGTACTTCTAAATTCTATATCTCCGCCGTGCTCCTCCGTTATCCTTTTGGTTATTGATAACCCAAGGCCAAGTCCATCCGGTTTCGTTGAAAAGAAGGGGTCAAATATCTTTGACAAATTTGCAGCAGGTACCCCCAGACCTGAGTCTGCAATGGACAGAATCAGTTTTTCTCCAACCATTTCGGTCCTTATTGTCAAGACCTTCTCTTTCCCGGGCATTGACATCGCCTGAAATGCATTGGAAACGACATTCAATATACATGATTTGATAAGATCCCTGTCCAGTTCGAGTTCATTTCCAGCATGGTATTCTTTTACTATGGAAATACCCTCCGTCTCTGCCCTTGCCCTGATAAGGTCGATTATCTCATCCAGAAGCCGTTCAATCTCTACCTTTTGGAGGTTAAGCCTGATAGGTTTGCTGTAATCAAGGTAATCGCTCACGAGTTTATTGAGACGCTGGATCTCAAGTTTAATGCCTCCAACGAGGGCATCAAATCTTTCCTGTGTGCCTGGATCCTCAGGCCTGAACTTTTCATCTATATGGGCGATACTGAGGTTTATAAAATTCAGCGGGTTCCTAATCTCATGGGCAATATTTCTTGAAAGCTGCCCCAGCCCTGCAAGATGTTCGGCCTCCCTGAGCCTTCTCTCGTAGTTACGGCTTTCTCTCAATCTTTCGACCATGAAATTAAAACTCTCAAAAAGTTGTCTCATCTCGTCCCTTCCATTAACTTCAACCTTCTGGTCAAAATTTCCAGAAGCTATCATCATGGCGGATTGAGCCAGCATTTTAATAGGTCGGGTATAGTGCCTGGATAAAAAATAAGCAATAACTATGCCGATAAAAAATACCAGGAGAACCGCCTCAAGCCGCTTGATGGCACGCACTCTGAGAAAACTCGATAACACCTCACTGTTTATATTTAGCAATATATATCCGAAGCGGATGTCGCGGGCCACAACAGGAAGTATAAAGTTATATGCTCCTTTCTCATCTTCCGAAAGAATACCTATCACCTTCTCTTTCTTAAGAGAAGTCACTCCATTTTCTGGTCCAGGCTCGGTCGCCGCTCTCTTTTCTTCCTCGGTCAACACACGCCCAACATGCGACGGATTGGTGCTCGCTACTATTCTATTGGCGTTGTTTACAATTGACACCGTATTGATTCCCTTCATATTCAGAGATTTCAGATATGCATTAATGTGCGACATGTCAATAATATCGTCAGTCCCAGTAGCCTCTTCTATGGTCATCTGTACGGCCTTTATAAGCTCATTTGCATGAGTCTTAACCTCCCTGGAAAGCGCCTGCTCCGACTGGCGGTAAACGAATACCAGAATAGGAAGCAGGGTAACTATTAAGAAAAGCATCATCAAAATGAGTTTTGTATTTAGAGAAAGCTTAAATGAACGCCACAATTATGAACCCTCTGGATAATAAAAAAAGAAACGGTCTGAATTGTTTTTTAACATTTTATCACAAATTGATTCCGTCGTTAAACTTTTATTCTTTTGCAAGAAAGCAAAAAATCTGCAATTTTTACTATGGAAAATTTTTTTCTCTTGACAAAACTGTAAATACTCAGGAATGGGTCAAGGAGAAAGATACGTCCATGGCAGGAGAAAAGGAATCTGGAGAAGTGTATGGTTTGTATGTCCAAAAACCTGCTTGGCAAAAGATATGTACAATTATAGTTAAAAGCGTTTATTTTTTGGAAAACCGATTTTTCCCTTGCATTTGAAAGGGTTTATAGGTAATACATCGGCGCATGACACCATTTCTCAGCAACAGAGAGCGAGGCGAACTGAAAAAGGCTCATAAACAAGAGCATCTCAGACGTCACGCAGACAGAATTAAAGCCATCCTGCTGCCTGATTCAGGTTGGAGTTATGAGAAAGTGGCAGAGGCGCTCTTGTTAGACGATCAAACTGTCAGGAATTACGAAAAAAACATATCAGACCAGGGAAATAAACGGGTTGCTCGCTAACAATTATATTGGATGCGTCCCCAAACTGAGTTCAGAACAGGATGAACAATTAAAAGAGCACTTAAGAAAAAACACCTAAAAATATATCTTGAGAACTCTCGAATAGAGCTCGTTTTCCTGCCTCCCTACTCTCACAATTTAAATCTTATCGAGAGAGGATGGAAATTTTTTTCATGAAAAAGCACTTTATAAATAATATCTATTACAATACTTACAAAAAGTTTAAAGATGCATGTTTAAACTTTTTTGCAAATATTCACCATTACAAAGAAAAACCCTGCTCACTCTTAACAGAAAATTTCCAAATCATTGGTGAACATATTTTGAAAACCTGATTTATTTGACTATAATATATGTTTTTATAGCGTATAATTGCAAGACAGAGAAAGGTATAAAATTGAGAAGCACGATTAATAAGCAAAAGAAAAACAACATATTTAAGACAGAAATTCTATCAATTACCAATATGTCTTTACCTGAACTTGAGGCACTCTGCACCTCAGTAGGTGCACCCACATACAGGGCAAAACAAATATTTTTCTGGATTTATGGCAAAGGAGCAACGACCTTTGACCAGATGACTGATCTGCCCAAAGATTTCAGGCGGCAGTTTTCGGAGAAATACCGGCTCTTTCAAACTAAAATTGATACCATTACAAAAACCATAAATGGCACAGAGAAATTTTTGGTCCATTTGCCTGATGAAAATGTAATCGAAAGTGTACTTTTAAGGGAAGGGAAAAGGGTCACTGCATGTGTTTCCACGCAGGTGGGCTGTGCAATGGCGTGTCAGTTTTGCGCAAGCGGTCTATTGGGCCTGGAAAGGGATCTCTCCGCCGGTGAGATTGTTGAGGAGGCCCTCCATGTTAAAAATCATCTTCTTCCCGATGAACACCTTACAAATATTGTCTTTATGGGCATCGGCGAACCTCTCATGAACTATGATAACGTTATCAAGGCTGTCAGGATTATGAACGCCGAATGGGGATTAGGAATTGGGGCTCGACACATCACCATCTCAACTGTGGGCATTATAGACGGTATCCGCCGATTGGCACATGAAGGGCTCCAGGTAAATCTAGCAATATCCCTTCACGCACCCAACGATACAATAAGGTCAAAGATAATCCCCTCGAATAAGAAAATAGGCATAAAAAACATTGTTGCGGCAGCCAGGGAATATTTTGAAATTACAAAAAGGGACATCAGCTTTGAATATATCCTGATCGATGGCCTCAATGCATCGAAACAAGATGCTGAGTCCCTGGCAAGGCTACTCAAAGGTATTCAATGTAATATTAACATTCTTCCCGTAAATCCCGTCAAAGAATTTAACTGGAAATCCCCTTCCCAGGAAACGATTGAAACATTTTGCAGAACGCTGGAAAAACACGGTCTCGTAGTTACCCTCAGAAAGAAAAAGGGTAGTCATATTAACGCAGCATGTGGTCAACTACGTCTGCAAAGGCATAAATTTTTATGGAAAAACTAAGAATATTTTGTTAAATAAACTTAGTCACTTTGGAATTTAGTAAAAAAAAGGAGCATTCCCATCGCAGGTCGCATAAAAATCGAACTTATCGATACGTTAAAAGAAACAGTCGCAAAGGTTATTCAACAGACCAGTTCTCTAAAGAATTGCAAGTACGTTGATATCCGTCTTGGTATCCATGAAATTAAATACGCTCATGCCGAGAATGGCAAGGCCAAGGGGATGAATGAAGATTTTTCTATTTCTTTTGGCATCAGGATACTTGCGGGCGAAATGAGTGCGTGGGGATTTTATGGTCAACCCATTGGAGAGGCAGAATCTAACCCAAAAAGTTTCGCCAAAATACTCACCTTGGGAATAAACAGGGCGCATGCACGGGCAATAGCCAACGCGAACAAAAAGGCAGAATTCAAGGCAATCGCCCCATCACTGGCAGAGGTAAATCTCGCAAAAATTGATATCTGTCAGGATGCTATTGGCGCCGTTTTTGACGAAGACCCGCGGAGTGTATCTTTGAAAGAGGTCCTTACCCTTTGTACAAAAATTTCTGGCGAGATGCATGGTATTTGTCAAGATATGCAATATGCCTCCATAAATATTCAAACCGGAATACAGAGAGAGTTGTTTTGCAGCACCGAAGGCGCCTGCATTGACCAATCATATGCCCTTACTCAGGGAATGGTAACGGTCGTGGCACAAAAAGGCGGGGGTGTCCCTGAAGTGTGTTATGATTATCTCGGCGATCTCCGTGGATGGGAAGTTGTCAAAGGTAAAAATGTTTATAAACAATCGCTCAATGATTTTGCGTTACTGAGAACCCATGAAACCCTGGAACTTACAGAAGCGGAATTCATGACAGCTACGAGTGACCCCGTTGTGGTAGTAACAAATCCACATTTTAATGCACTGTTAGTCCATGAAATTGTAGGACATCCGACTGAAGCGGACAGGGCGCTGAAACTCGAAACGGCCTATGCAGGACGCTCCTGGCTGTTGAGAGATTTCCATGACAACGAATTGGGAAGGCAAATTGCTTCTTCTCTCCTGAGTGCATATTCAGATCCAGCCATACATGGTTATGGACATTACAAGTATGATGCAGAAGGCACACCTGCAAAACGGGTAACTCTTATCGAAAACGGAATACTCAAGGAATTTATGAATGGACGCGAGTACGCCGCAATTCTGAACTGCCCGCCTAACGGTTCAATGAGGGCAACGGAGCCGGGCTATGTCCCTCTTGTACGAATGACCAATACTGTCTTCGCAAATGGAAACAAGTCCCCTGCAGAAATAATTGCCGAAGTGAAAGAAGGGTATTTCATTGTCAACCACCGCATCCCATCCATTAGCGAGTCCAGGGAAAATTTCCGAATTTCCGCACAAAAGGTATACAAGATAGAAAACGGGAAGCTTACAAAATTATACCGGCAGGGGGGCATTACGGCTGATTCAAAGGATTTTCTTATGAACATCGATGCTGTGGGGAATGACTTTGCTATCTTTCCTATCCCTAATTGCGGAAAGGGACAACCTATGCAGATAATGCGCGTTGGAAACGGCGGCCCGACATTACGTTCAAAGGCGCGATTAACAGGACATTAGTTTTTGCTAATTTTTGAAGGATCTTTATCTTTGATAAGCACCAAATCACACGCACAAAATAACAAACAAATTCCAACGAATCAAATTCAAAATTCCAGATAAAGAATTTCGGTCATTATGTGATTGTGATTCGGAATTTATCTGGAATTTGGAATTTGAGACTTAAAAGAATAAAATTTCTTTAATTCTGGATTGTTCTGATTGGAAATTTGGAAATTATGATAGGTATAGAAGAACTGAGAACATGTGTTCGTAACGGAATAGACTTTATTAAAAAACAAAAGGACGTTATTGATGCGGAGATCTTTGCGTCCTGGAACGAACAGATAATCGTGCGGCTCAATTATACATCGGATATCCATTGCAATGGTGTCCATGAGCCCAAATCAACACAATTCAGCGGTATTGGTTTATTGGCTGTTTTTGAGACAGGAAAAGGCATCAAGATCGGATTTGGCAGCGCCTCTAATAATATTACCCCAAAAGGCATTGCGGAGGCCTTCAATAAGGCAAAGAAAAATAAGATCCACGACCCAGATTTTAAATCTCTTCCGGAACCAGCTGGTAAACCCGCATTGGAAAACTACCATGACCCTGCGGTAATGGAAATCAGCGATGAGACGATTGTAGATTTAGGGTGGCGGGGACTGAAAGGCGCTCTTGATGAATACAATAAAAAGGACTTTAACAAATCAATTATTATCGGTGGCGATATTACCATCACAAAAGAACGCATGGCCATTGTCAGTACAAAAGGAATTGACGATTTCGACGAATCTACCATACTTACGACCAACATAACCTCTATGATCGAAAAAGAAAGGGTCAAAGGTACAGGATGGAACACCGGCACTCATTTATCAGGTTTTAACCCTGAAGAGGCAGGGCGTGAATCAACAGAAAGTGCAATAAGAACAATCGGGGGGGAGAGAATACCCTCTGGAACATACAATGTTATTTTTGGAAGGCAGCCTGTGACAGACTTATTTACAAACCTTGTGATACCGGCTCTAAGTCTTTCTTCCATAAATACGTCAGATACTCCTTTTCTTGGAAAGTTAGGGCAAAAGATTGCATCTGAATTGTTAACCGTTTACGACGACGGCGCCATAAAGGGCGCTATTGGAAGTAAAAAAATTTCCTGTGAAGGCATTCCTACAGGTAAAACAGACCTTATCCACACGGGTTTTCTTGTGGGTTTTCTCGCAAACAATTACCTTTCCAAAAAATTGACTGACAAATTCGTCTCGTTTATACCGAGAAACGGTTTTCGCTTTGAAAAGGGCGGGAGGAGTCATACCATACAACCCAGGATATGTCCAACTAATATTGTTATAGAAGGAAGGGAAGAAGTGCCGGGTCAGTCTTTATTATCAAAAATAAATGATGGTATTTATATCGGCAGAATTTGGTATACTTATCCAATTAATGGTCTTGCAGCGGGTGATTTTACCAGTACCATTATAGCTGATTCCTTCCTTGTAAGGGGCGGTAAGATTGTTAAACCCTTAAAACCCAATACGGTAAGGATAAATAACAACATTACAGAAATTCTGAATAAAATTATCGCTATATCAAGTGATAAAAGGCAGACGATTGTCTGGGGAGGCGAGGAGGTTGTTCTGGCACCGGAAATCGCTGTTCAGGATGTAAGGTTAGATAACATCTCTGGTTTTATATCGTAAACTGGTTCTTAAGTTTTGATCATTAGTTCCTTACAATTTCAAAGAAAGGAGACGTAGCGATAATGAGGTAATAGCTTTAATCTACCATATTTCTTTTCATACCTTTACTTAAGATATTTAAAAAAGGAGATTGATTATGCGCGCAAAAGTAGACCCTGATGTATGTACTGGCTGTGAACTTTGTGTCCAGACCTGTCCTGAAATCTTTTCCATGCAAGGCGATGTTGCTGTAGCCAAAAACATGGAAGTGCCGCCAGAATATGAAGATGCCTGCCGGCAGGCAGCCGAAGAGTGCCCGGTAGAAGCGATTACTATTGAAGAGTAGCTAAAAATCAAAAAACAAAAGACCTTAAATATCAGGAACCGATATTTAAGGTCTTTTTATTCATGCTGCTAAACATCAAGGAGAGGCCTTCTGCCGATCCTTCTTCTCCTCTTTAAGATTGCGCGGCCGCCTTTTGTCCTCATCCTTTTCCGGAAACCGCACATCCTTTTATGTTTTATAGAACTCTTTCTGATATTAACCTTCATAATTACATACCTCCGCAAAATTTTTAGATAAGACACAGATTGAATAACCAATTTACAATATCACATCCGTTATTTTATTGTCAAGATATTTTAAAGGACAGCAGATCGTCATCTCCTGGAATTTATACCTTAAATTTAGAACCCTAAAAGTGTTAAAATCGTATTGACATTAATCTTTTGAATTGATAATATGTCCGCAGTTAATCATAAATATCATGCCTAGAAATTAGTTAAGACCAGGAAATAGTTTTCCCTGATCACAAACTATATTGAGGAGGTGGTGTTTTCCCAAATCTATTTCCATGAAAATTACCGCTTCCACCTATCCATCGTTTTAAAAAGGAGAATTGTAATGCAAACAACGACAAAAAGGGACCTATGTGAAAAGATTGCCAGAAGGACAGACAATACCCACATGATTGTAAAAAAAACGATTCAAATGTTTTTAGACGAGATTATTGCCGAACTGTCTCAAGGCAATCGTATTGAATTGCGCGATTTTGGAGTTTTTGAAATACGCCAGCGCGCTGCCAGAAAAGCAAGAAACCCAAGAACAGGGGAAGTGGCATTTGTACCTGCCAAAAATGTGGTAGTATTTAAAGTAGGCAAATTAATGAGAGAAAAGGTTGGCAATGCAACACCAACACAGAAAACTACCCCCGGAGACATAAAATTATAATTAATACAGCATGTTCAAACAAAAACAGATTATCGAAAAAGGGATTATAAGATATATCAATGGCAATCACGCAACTGTAGAAATAATAAAGTCTGATGATTCACAGAAATGCAAAAGTTGTGGCGTCTGCGCAGGCATAGAAAATAATCCAAATCTATTAGAAATTAATGCATTCCCTGGTTTACGTATAGGTCAGCAGGTGACGTTAACAACAATTGAATACTCCCCGTATAAAAGCATGATACTTCTTCTCGTAGTGCCTGTCGTAAATTTGCTTATAGGCAGTTTGCTAGGCCAAAAACTTTATTTTATCTACCCGGATTCAGAAAATATAAGGATGGTATCATGTGGGTTTATTTCCTTTATATTATCTCTTATGGCTGTAAGTATCTATGACAAAAAGACAAGAAACAAAAAACACGCACACCGGAAAATCACATCTGTTGATACTCGAAACAATTATAATCTAATTACACAATAAGTTACCACTTTCCCGGCAAAAATTTCTCCGGATTCTTTGTCTGTAAAGGCGTTTTCATCAAAAATCATTATGAAAAACCGATTGGATACAGAACAAACATCCCTGACGTCCAGCAAAACGCTGACAGCCTTCCAACAACAAACATGCGGTCTCTATTTAGGTAAATTATTAGGAGGGAAATATGAAATAATAGAAAAGATTGCCATTGGTGGATGGAGTACCATATACAAAGCCAAAAGAAGACTACTAAATATTGATGATATTGTTGCTGTAAAAATATTACATATAAACCTGAGCGATAACCTTCAGGACATTAAGAGATTTTATAATGAAGCGGCTACCATCCGGGAGTTACAACATCCTAATGCTATTCATCTGTATGATTTTGACCGGGATACAAACGGTACAATTTACATGGCCATGGAGTTTATTCATGGCAAAAATTTAAAAGAAACCATAAAGAATAACGGCCAGTTCGATGTTGCAAGGATGCTGAATGTTATTTTCCAGGTCTGCGATGTAATATCGGCTGCGCACAAACATCCCAGGAAGATTATACATCGGGATATTACCCCTCAGAATATTATGCTATCTAAAGCCGGAGCATTAGAAGATTTCGTAAAAGTTTTAGATTTTGGAATAGCAAAACTGCGAACGCATGACAATATCTCCCTAACGGGGAGTATCGTGGGAACCCCCCTTTATATGGCACCCGAACAATGGCGAGGTGAATGCGATGAAAGGACAGATATATATTCTCTGGGAATAATTATGTATGAAATGCTGACGGGAGAGACCCCGTTTCGCGGGGATCAAGTCACATTGATGAACAAACATCTGCATGAAAAGCCTCCCCCATTCCGGAAAATCCGTAAGGATTTAAGGATTCCAAAATATATTGAAAACATTATATTCGGCTGCCTGGAAAAAAATAGGGACAGGAGACCTCAGTCAGTAGATGAACTCAAGTCATTATTACAGAAAGGAAAATGTAATACCCGACCGTACCGTGCACATTATTCCGGAAATAATTTACTTATCACAATTCTCGTCTTCCTGTCAATTCCGCTGGCGCTCTCCGTATTCCTTTTGTCAAAAGGATATAAAGGATATAAAGAAAACACCGCTATTCTCAGTAATAACGTCAATATGTATAATACCCGCAGAGAGACAAACGTATCTCGAAAAGACGATAATATCACAGGGAGGAGGACCAGGAACAATGATTTAGAAATATTATCAGGTGAAGGGTCAAAAAAATACCGGGGGCCACAAAATCCTGCCAGGGATAAAAAGACAGACAAGGCTCCGCATTCCAATGAGACTGGAAATTTAGCTCACATTGACAATGAAAAGAAATCCACCAGCTATAAATATCCAGATATCCCTGTTGACAATATACAGAAATATGCCATTAGTAACGGTACAGAAAAGATGATAACGAAACAGGAAGATACGCAGGAAAAGGTAAAAAGAGAAATACAAACCTGGTTGCAGGAGTATAAAAAGGCGTGGGAAAAAGGAGACGTTGAGACGTTGAAAGAGCTTGGGCATATATCTTCAGAAAAAGAAGAAAATAAACTCCGGCAGCACTACAAGTATGTATATGACGTTCAGGTTTCCATTTACAATGAAATAATTGAGTTAAGCGACGACAACTGTCAGGCCGCTGTTAGTTTTGACAGGATGGATGAGTGGACGGATGAGCGTGGCAACCGTCACAAAAGAGTTTTACCCAGAATAACCAAAATTCTTTGTAAAGATGAAAATACCACATGGAAAATTAACAAAAAGGCCGATGAATTAGCAAGGCAAACCCCGATATACAAAAACATTTTGGATACCATTTCCACGAAATATGATTATATGAGAAATAACCTTACCGTAACATACGAACGTTTGCGGGAACAAATCAACAACCGTTTTACAAAATAAATCGAGGTGCTGTTCCTATGTTATATAATATCCTCCTTATGCCATTTATTTTTACTCTCGTATTTTGCAAAATTACCTTTTCGGATAGCATGAACTTTAGTCCTAATTCACTTATTTTAGACACCCAGGACAGCAGTACTGTCACCGTAAAAATTCTCAGTAATCAGGGAAATCCTCTTACCGGAGTTATGGTTACCGCAAAAAGTAATAAAGAAAATGTTGCCACGGTTACTCCAGACGAAGGATTTACAAACTCACACGGACAGGTATCCTTTACGATCAGTGGTATATCCAACGGAATTGCTATGTTAACTTTTAACGCAAATACCCTGTCGAATGCCATGTCCATTACCGTTGTTTCAAATATCGCACCGTGCGCAATAGCTTCCAGCAGTGGCGGTGGAATAAAGAACTTCGGCCCAAAAATGATGAACGACGGTAAAGGAAAGGATAACTGTACTTACCACTGGATAAGGACGCAGAATGAGATCGGACAAAAGAAGAATGCCTGGATTCGGCTCGACTGGAACAAAGCAGTTACCATCACAAGAATGACCATTCAGACGACGGATTGTTATGAAAGTTGCGGTGAAGATTCAGATGACCCATTCTATGTTGATCCGGGGAGAAACCTCGGCAACGGATTAGTTCAATATTTACATACAGATGCAAATACGTGGATTACAGACGATAGATTTATAAAAGAAACAGGGGATATCGAATATTCATTTACAAAACCTGTAACCACGAAGGCTATCCGTATCAGGAGAATTTCTCCTGCAGCAGAATGCAGGGGACAACAATCTAACCCCGTTGTATTTGAATGGAAAGTCTACGGAACACCTGCCTGTAAATGAGCATTTCCAAATAGATTATTCTAAAAAAACAACGTTGTGCAAGTCAGCCACGGACAAACATAGGGGCGTATACGCAATACGCCCCTATGTTTGTCCGTGCCATCCTGTTTTACAAGTTTCTATTCCAAAAACTTTATTGACTTTTCAGGGACAATAACTAAGTATTATAGATATTGTTCCTGTATCCGTTGCATTTTGGATGCACCGCCTTTTCATGGTAACAAGATACCTATTAATTATATTTGTCACTTTATTCATGGTTACCAGTTTTGTAACTATTGGTTCAGCCAATAGCCTGTCTGATCTGATAACTACATTATATGGGGGAAACGGTGTCCCTGTAACAAAGGTATTTGAAAAGGAAAGAGAAACGGGTGGGGTAGATGTGATCACAACCGTTCTTATACCATTAAATTCAATTCGTGAAATTCAGAATCTTAATTCAGTATTAAATACCGAAAAGGGAGAATTCCCGGTTAGTTCAACGGGTGGCGGTTTTACCTTTCAGTATGATAGCAAATTAGAGGTATTTACGAGGACAACAGACAGCCTTGGGCCTATTTTTGCAGAAAGGGCTCCTACACTTGGAAAAGGAAAGTTAAATTTTGGTTTTTCCTATACCTACATTAACTTTTCCACACTGGAAGGAAAAGACTTGAACAATTTAGAGTCTACCGTATTATTAGACGAAAAACAAAAAGATAAAAACTTACTTCAACTTGACTTTGATGTAGATGTAGAGAGTAATTTATTTTCTTTTTATGGTACCTATGGAATAACAGACCGGTGGGACATCTCTATACTCGTGCCTGTCATGCAGATACAGGTCGACGTCAAGAGTAATGCAAAGATAGTAAACCGGACACGGGAAAAAGGAGTATCAGGGAAAACCCTGGGTTATAGCCTGGACTCAGGAGAAACAATGAGTGATACAGTTTCCGGCGCATCCACCGGACTTGGAGATATTTTTCTGAGAAGCAAGTATAATCTGGTCACATCTCAGTGGATAGATTTTTCAACTGCTCTCGATGTGAAGTTGCCTACGGGAGACGAGGACGAACTTTTAGGAACAGGGAGAACCAGTATAAAACCATTCCTCATATTTTCAAAAAATATCGGCCATTTTACACCACATTTCAACATAGGATATGAGTTCAACAGCGGAACTGAAGGACATGACAGAATCGTGTACACCACCGGTACTGATTTTGCATTCAGCAGGGGGAATAACCATTTCTCTATTGCAGTAGATATTATTGGCCGTCACAAAACAGAGGGAGAAAGTATCGGTAATGATATTGTAGATTTTTCAACAGGCTTTAAGTGGAGCCCGCGTATGGGAATGCTTGTGTTTTTTAATATACAGACTCCCATTAATGATGATGGACTCAGGGCCGACTGGATTCCCACAGTAGGATATGAGCTGAACTTCTAAATTAACCCTGCTACCTATTACAACTCATAAGTTGGTTGAGTTTGGATAAAGCCTTTTTTTCGATTTTCCTGACCCACTCCCGGCTTATATTGAGTTTTTTGCTTACTTCACGGAGTGTCATGGGTTCTATATCATCAAATCCATACCTCATTTTCAACACACTAGCCTCCTGATGATCGATAATCTCAAGCAATCTCCTTAATTCATTCTTGTCCTGTAATTCAATCAACTCATCGTCAGGCATTTTCGCACTTTCATCGGGAATACATTCACTGAGTTCCATTGAGTCATCTTTCTGTAAATCCACCTCATTCAAAGTAAAGGTGTGCCTGACAGCCTTTTCTATCCGACGCGCCTGTTTTTCATCAACATTTAACTCCTGTGCAATTTCATCCAGGTCAGGCGACCTGTGGAGGACATTCGTCAGTTTCGATGATATTCTCTTCCATCTGGAAACCCTTTCCGCCATATAAACAGGAATATGTATGGTTTTTGAGTTATTAATCAATGCCCGCTGAATAGTCCATTTTATCCACCATGAAGCGTATTTGCTAAACCGTTGCCCCAATGTATAATCAAATCTCTCCACTGCACGTATAAGGCCGATATTCCCTTCACTTACCAGGTCAAGAAGAGATGTCCCATAGTAAACGAATCGACTGGCAATTTTTACAACTAATGGAAGATAAGCCACCACAATAGTTTCCCTAGCCTTAGAATCACCACTGGCAACCTTTTCAAATAACCTTCTTTCTTCTTCGATTGTGAGGGGAGAAATTTTCTTTAAATCTTTTATGTAAACCTGAAGCGCAAATTCCATTCGTTTTCTTCCTTCATTTTTATCCAATCTGCTCAGCAAGATCGTGGAGAATGTATTTCCTCTGACCTTTCAAAAACACGAGTATGCAGGTCGCAGGGTTAGCGGAAGATGTGATCTGCAAATTTAACGAACAAACAAACTTTAATTCCACACATGTGACCTGTAAATCGCAGATGGTATGCCAGTAAATTTCCCAAAAAAAGTTATACGTTCTTTAAAAGTTGTAACAGCTTATTTTACCCAGTGTTATAAAATATAGAAAAATTTATGTCTTTAAAACGTGAAAATGAAATTAGCATAACCAATCGTGACATTTTTTGAAAAATATGCTTTAAAATTCTATTAAATACTTATAAACTAAGGGCAAACAGGATTGTTACTTTTCGTAACACCACAGATATGTAACGATTGTATGCAAAATCACAATCTTACGACTGGGATAGAGCACAGTAACTGAAAAAAAGGTTGCATCTCTACTGGAAAGGATATGATTCGAAGTATCCGATCTTAATATAACTCAATACAAGTGGATTGACTCGATAACTACAAAGAAATGCTTTCCAACAAAAACAATTGGTATGAGGAAGGAATATTTTCTTATCGGTTTGATTTTATGGCAGATTTTTTAAATAAATAAGATGTGTATTAACACTTTTTCATTGCTTTAACATCTTAAATACCTCTTCTGGCAAACTCCCTCTATTTTCATAATTCACCGTTACTATAGTAACGTCCTTACGCTTTTTTATACCTTCGGTAAAAGCATCACCGTTTTCTTGTATAACACAGAGAAGGAATTTTTCACTATCGAGGATTTTACTTACCAGGTCTCTGAATTTAATTGAAAAGAGTTCCATCTTCCCGATCTCATCAATAATAATAATTGATTTGTACTTCATAGCTCTCTCTAAAGCGGGTATAGCAACCTTTTCGAATGAATCCAGGTCAACCCGATACTTACCAACCCTATAATTGCTATTGAATTCAACGTGGGCAAGCACACCGTCTTCTCCGTCCAGCGTGATGACCCTGAAACCCATACGTCTGTCCAACTCACGTATCTCTTCTGTATAGAATCCCCCTGCATCCATTCCTAGCAGGGGGATGATCTTCTTGACTACCGATGTTTTACCTACACCGGGTTTGCCGGTTAACAGGATATGTCTCTTCATAAACTACTGACCAAGAGCCTTAACAATAGTCTCCCCAAATTTTTTTGCCGCGTCGGGACCACTGGCAGTAATAATATTCCCATCCCTTTCTACATCGGCGCCGGTATAGTTTGCGCCGGCAGATTTTATGTCGCTTACCGTTGAGGTATAGGTGGTAGCCTTTTTATTCTTAAGCAAGCCTGCCTTTGCAAGGGTTACCGGTGCAATACAGATAGCCCCCACAACCTTTTTTGCACTATTTGCATCATTTGCGATCTTATGGGCAGTTGGATTATCCCAATATTCATCAGCTCCGGTACCTCCGACAAATATGACAGCGTCATAATCTGCCACATTAATGTCAGTAAACAGGATATCTGGTTTCACCTTTGCCCCAAGCATACCTTTCGCCTCTTTCAGGGAAGAAGAAGCTAACGTAACGGTTACCCCGTTTTTCTCCAAAATTTCTCTGGGTTTTAACAACTCCTCGTCCCTGAAATTATTACTGGCGATAATCATTACGGCCTTCTTACTCTTTGTGGATTGCATAACACCTTCCCCCTTTGCATGGACAATAAATATATTTGATAAAAGAAAAGACGCAATGGCCAAAACAAAAACGAGAGATTTATTTCTCATTTTTTCAGACTCCTTCCCAGCTCCTTCTCCACAGCCTGCACTTTATATTCGAGCATCTTTATCTTTTTATCCTTCCGTTCGTCTATCTTTACCGTCGTATATACCCTCTCCGACATTTCCAACATCTTATTGTGACATTTCTTAATCAGATCAAATACCCGGTCACTTTCTCCCTCTACCACAGTACCCATGGCATTAAGTTTATAATCCAATCCGCTTTCGTCAATAATCTTAACAACCCTGGCAACATGACTAGCCAGGTCTATCCCCTTTCCAATTGGGACCACACTTATTTCGGCGATCATGCAACACCTCCTTTACTGTTTACTTTTTGAGGTTTGGAACATTTGAATTAGGCTTTTAAAATTATTTCGAATTTCAGACTTCATCGGTGCCGATACAATATCAATTCATGTTATATGAGAACCATTCCGATTTCAAGTATGAAAACAAAACCTGCTATACCTCGGCTGTCCCTTACCAGTATGAATTAAGCGAACTCAAGCGCAGGAATAAGGAATTTGAACCAATAAAACCGTGCATGATGGAAGGACAAATTAGAGAAAACGAAAGGAAATTTGTCTTGTAGAATTAGAAGATGGCACAGTCCTAACACAATCTTTACACCATGGGATCAATAAAATCCCACTTATGTAAGCAAAGCCTCAGCGATACGCATATCCTCTGGTGTGGTAATTTTAATATTTTCATCTGTACCTGGCACAATATATACGGATTCGCCAGCCATTTCTACCATTTGTGCATCATCGGTAAATTCTCTGTCTGCATCCTTAAACTGATTGAAGGCCTTTAGGATAAGCTCCCTTTTGAACCCTTGTGGTGTCTGGGCCATCCAGAGATTGTTTCTTGGTACGGTCCGCTGGATGCGCAAATCACTTCCTACCTCTTTGACGGTAGCCTTCATGGGCGCGGCAAGGATAGCGGCGTTGGAATCTTTTATCTTGTTTATAACTGCTTCGATGTGTTCTTTTCGTACGAGAGGTCGGACGATATCGTGAATCAGCACGATTTCGGCATCTGTGCAGGTCTGGCAAAGTCCATTATAAACACTATCCTGGCGTCGTTTACCTCCGGCAACAATTTTTTTTACCTTACACGCATCCAAGGTATTCTGCCACTGTTCACTGAGGGATTTCATATCAGTCGCACCGACAACAAGGATGATTTCATTGATCATATCGATTTGAGAAAACCGCTCAATCGTGTGGAGGAATATAGGCTTCCCGTGAATCTGCAGGAAGGGTTTTTTGACAGACCCACCCATGCGTAACCCTAGACCTGCCCCGACTAAAATAGCAGATACTTTCATGTTTGCAAACGTTTTTTAAATTCCTTATAAAGGTCTTCCAGAGACTGAGGAATAACCTTTACATCGGAAATAATCGGCATAAAGTTCGTGTCTCCATCCCATCGTGGTACAATAT
This sequence comes from Candidatus Brocadia sp., assembly GCA_040048245.1. Taxonomy (GTDB): domain Bacteria; phylum Planctomycetota; class Brocadiia; order Brocadiales; family Brocadiaceae; genus Brocadia. The sequence goes on along the minus strand of JABRVT010000049.1, from coordinate 22,103 downwards.
GAAGATGAAAATGCCCCACAAGCCCCGCGCCGGCAGCCTTTCCCAAATTTATCCCTAAGTTAAAACCCTCTGGTTTCATCATCGTCATAAGGAGCTCTTTCATGTCTCGTGTCATCTTCATTATCTCCAGCATTTCATGGTCTGTAAGGTCAGAAATGTCCGGCTTGTGCTCGTTAGGCACAATCATGAGGTGACCGCTGTTATACGGATATTTGTTAATGATACAGAAACACTCCCGGCCCCGATGCACAATGAGATTTTTCTCATCCTGATTATCCTGAAATGAGTTACAGAGAAAACAACCACTTTCTTTCTGATGTTCCTGAATATACGTAATGCGCCATGGTGCCCAAAGATTTTTCATAGTTTTTGTTCAGAGTTTTTAGTTTAGGTCATTGGAATTTATTTGATATATTGGCGTTTGTCATTTAAGGCCTGTCATAATATTCTGAAGAATCAATCTGCTAAAATTTTGTCCGGATCGACTAAGATTTATGGAATAAGCAGGCCTATCCACACCCGGCACAGGAAGAAGCCGTGCAGCTTCCGCAACCCCCCGAACCACCATCAGAAGGGCCATTGCTCCCACTTCCCACAGATACCCCAAATACTGAAAATATCTTTTGGACATTATCGCTACGGCAGGACGGACAAAATAGTTTTTTCCGCTCCGACGCGCTCCTGAAATATTCGTCAAATTTCGTACTGCACTGATTGCACTGGAAGTCATATACTGGCATAGTAATTACTCCTTAACTGTTAATTCTTAACTCGTTATGGCAAATAAGTCATGGGGTTGACAGGCTTGTCTTTTACATAAACCTTGAAAACTATCTCCTGAGATTTGCCGGTACCCTGCAGATTAATACTTGCTATGTGCTGCCCCTGCTCCACATAACTACCCTCCGCTACAATCGGATTAGAACAGCATCCGTATATGGTGTGAACTCCTCCCTCGTGTTTAATAACAATAACATGCGTGCCATCATCCGCATCGGTGACGGCCTCAACGGTACCCTTTTTAGCCGCCACAACCTTTTGACCTGGCTGTGGCAATATATATATACCAGAATTTTTGATTCCATTCCTCGTTTCACCATATTGTGACGTGATTTTCCCTTTTACAGGCCAGATAAAACCGCGGGAAGATACACTACCCGCAATATTGCCTGCTGATGTATTGTCTGAATATGATGTAAATGACGTATATGCTTTCCCGGAAGTCGGGATAATAAGCTTCTGCCCCACTTTCAGGTCACCTGTGTTTGCAATATGATTGGCCCTCACGATCGCATCTACGGATACGCCGTGGATTTTTGAGATTCTCCACAAAGTATCCCCTTTTTTTACAATATAGGTTGTCTTTCCGTCTGAAACGGAGGACTGATAAGAAGCGACTGACTTTTTGCCTTCAATGGTTCTCATTTCGCTCGCCAGAGGCGCCGGTACCTCTGACTTTTTCGATTGTGAGGCACAGCCACAGATGAAAAAAGCTAAAGATACAGCACCTATGGAAACAAAGCGGAGAAAACAATAATTTTTCATAACGTATCGTAAATTACATTGGTTCTTTTCCGGTATTTTGTCTGAATTCACATTTTTTCTGCGAGAATTAATGCCTTGCAGATTCTATCACCTGCATACCACCTTCTAGGGCTTGTTTGTTGATGGTAAACAGATTTCCCTTTTTTCCTTTCAGCATCATCTGCAACTGACCCAGGATATGGTTGGCAGAAAAAAGCTTTTTGATTGACAGATAGGCGCCCAGCATGACAATATTGGAAACGAGCACATTCCCCAGCTTGCTGGCGATTTCTGTTGCCGGCACCTTATAGATTTTTGCATCCGGGGGGGTATCCAGTTTAATCATGGAGGCGTTCAGGACAAGTAATCCGCCGGGCTTCAACATCCCTTTGTATTTCTGGTGAGAAGGCTGGTTCATAACAATAAGGGTATCAGCCTCTTCGATAAGTGGAGAAAAGATCTCTTCGCTTGAAACAATCAGGTGATAAACGGCCGTTCCACCTCTGACTTCTGTGCCATAGGAAGGGAAATACGTTACATATTTACCATCGGCCATGGCTGCTTGTGCGAGCAATTTACCAAGCAGCATCATCCCCTGTCCACCAAAGCCAGCTAAAACTATCTTTTCCGTCATAAAAACTTAATTTTTCCTGTCTTTTACCACCCCGATCGGGAAGGTACGGGACATTTCCTCATCAATATACTTCATTGCTTCATTGGCGTCCATTCTCCAGTAAATCGGGCATGGGGATAGAATTTCTACCAGGGAGAACCCCTTCTTTTCCATCTGTGTTTTAAATCCTTTTTCAATGGCTTTTTTTGTATTCCTGATGTTTTCCGGAGAGGAAAGACTTACTCTCTCCAAGTAACTGCTGCCATCAAGGACAGACAGGAGTTCGCACACACGAATGGGATACCCGTAGTTTATCGCATCCCGCCCTGATGGTGTTGTGGCAGTTTTCTGCCCTATTAAAGTTGTTGGCGCCATCTGGCCGTTTGTCATGCCGTAAATTGCATTATTGACAAAGATAAACGTGATATTCTCTCCCCTGTTGGCGGCATGAATAATCTCTGCTGTTCCGATTGCCGCAAGGTCACCGTCTCCCTGATAGGCAAACACAATATGGTCAGGATGTACCCTCTTAATCCCTGTCGCTACGGCAGGCGGACGGCCATGTGCAGCCTCACACATATCAATATCAAGATAATTATAAGCAAGGACAGCGCATCCCACCGGCGCCAGCCCGATGGTTTTACCCCGGATGCCCCACGCATCAATAATCTCAGCGATCAGTCTCAGGACGATCCCATGACCACAACCCGGACAAAAATGCGTTGCTGTATCAATAAACGTTTTTGGTCTTTCATATATGGATTGCATGTTACTTTACCTCGGCTAATTGCAATAACGTATTGGCTACGCTGTCATCTGGTACAACTTCTACTATTTTCCTGATTACTTCCGACGACGTGGGTACCCCGCCGCCAGTCCTTCCATAAAAATGAACCGGACACCTACCTTCAACCGCAAGCCTTACATCTTCCACCATCTGCCCGGAGCTCATTTCAACTGTCAGGATACACTGAACCCTTTCCGATATTTTTCGAATGACTTCTTTCGGAAACGGCCACAAGGTAATCGGGCGTATCAGTCCAACTTTAAATTCAAGCCGTTTGCTCTTCCTGACAACCTCTTTGCATATCCGTGCTGAAGTGCCATAAGCAACCAGGACAATATCGGCCTTATGAGTGTTGACCGCCTCATAACGTACTTCATGTTCCTCTATCGTTTTGTATTTTCTCTGCAGGTGGGCATTAAACTCTTCCAACTGGCCTTTAATAGGATAAAAAGATTTCACAATATTCCTTTTTCTCCCTTCTGCGCCTGTCAGTGCCCAGTTTTTCGGTAAAATGCTTTTTTTGGGTTTTTTATGAAATTCCACAGGTTCCATTAGCTGGCCAATCTGCGCATCTCCCAGGATCATGACAGGAATACGGTACTTATCGGCAAGGTCAAACGCATCGTAGACAAGATCAGCCATTTCCTGGACTGAAGATGGTGCAAGCACGATGATATGATAATCGCCATGTCCCCCGCCCTTTACGGCCTGAAAATAATCCGCCTGTGAAGCCGAGATATCACCCAGTCCGGGTCCCCCCCTTTGTATATTGACAATTACACAGGGAAGTTCGCTTCCGGCCAGATAGGAAATCCCTTCCTGCTTCAGGCTAATACCCGGGCTGGACGATGAGGTCATTGCACGGCCACCGGCCGCAGCACTCCCGTGCACCATACTAATGGCAGCAATTTCGCTCTCTGCCTGAATGAAGGTACCGCCAACCTGAGGCATCCTTATTGACATATAATTGATAAGCTCATTCTGAGGAGTAATGGGATAACCGTAATAATACCTGCAACCAGCCTGTATGGCCGCTTCCGCAGCGGCTTCATTTCCAGTCAACAATTGTTTCATAGGATATGCCCCTGGCAAATTGTCTTTACAAATAATAGTTTTTCACTTAATTATAAATCTCTATTGCTACGTCAGGACACATTATTGCACATTTTTTACAACCATCACATTCTGCATCTTCCCTGAACTTCACCGGATGCAGCCCATGTTCGTTTATGACGTCAGATACAACCAGCGACTTGTTATGACATACCGGGATGCAAAGAAGGCATCCCTTGCAATAATTTTCTTTTATTTTAATTACGGCCATAATTGGGCTGTCCTCCCCAGTTCAATTTCTCGCGCAATACACCATAAAATGTCCGCATGCCGGTGTCAATCATCTGAACCTCAATATCTGACCTTTTAACCTTTATCTTATCGCCCATTTCCAGTTCGGTAAAAACCTGACCATCTACAGTAAAACCAGTGCCACTTAACTGAGACAAGATGTCCATCTCTATTGTCACATTACCGGAAACAACCAGGGGCCGGTTCGTAAGTGTATGCGGGCATATCGGCACAATGATAAAGGCATTTAAATCGGGTGTCAAAAGCGGACCTCCTGCAGACAACGAATGTGCCGTAGAACCCAAAGGGGTTGATATGATTAAACCATCTGCCCTGTATGTCGCCACGTCTTCACCATCGATATTTAGGTTTATAGAAATCAATCTTGACAGAGACGAACGGGAGATTACCCCCTCATTGATACCTGTGGATTCGCTCACAATCTTACCGGCACGCTCAATGCGGCATAAAAGGAGCATCCTTTTTCGTATCTGATAATTCCCGGTAAATATTTTTTCCAATGAAGTGCACACGTTCCCTTCCGTAAGCTCCGCCAGAAAACCAAATCTTCCCATATGCACGCCGATAATCGGTATCTGATTTCTTCCAAGTCCCCTGCAAGTCGAAAGGATTGCGCCGTCGCCTCCGAAAACCACGGCTATTTCAGCCCCCTGTTTTTCAATTTTTTTTTCTCTGGATAAGTCAATAATTTCAGCAATGACATGTTTTTCCAGCCATGGCTTCAACCCTGAAATTGTATCAAAAATCTTTTTCTTGCTTAAGTCGCCCAAAATCAGAATCTTTTTCATTCTTTAAACAGTCAGACGTCTCTTTCCTGTTTTGGTAAATGCGTTATGGATATTCTTGAACCCTAGTGCTGCAGCAAATGTATCAGCAATTCCATCCCCGTCCAGACCCATATTTTTCAATATCAGATTCCTTGGGCCATGCTCAACAAAACGGTCGGGAATGCCCATTCTCACTATTTTGCCTGCGTCTTCCCTCGCATCGGAGACAAGTTCAAGCACAGCCGAGCCAAAACCACCCATCAGGGCATGGTCTTCCACCGTAACTATTAATTTATGGTTCCTGATTAACTCCAGAATAAGTTCTCTGTCAATAGGTTTAGCAAACCTTGCATTAACTACCGTTACCTCTATACCTTTTTCACTCAGCTTTTCTGCAGCCTGCAGACACCGATATACCATGGCGCCATATGCAAGAAGCACGCCGTCTACCCCCTCTCTTACAGTCTCAGCCTTCCCGATCTCAAGCGTTTCATAATGCGGATTAAGTTTTTCATCAGGAATGTCCTCCCTGGGGTATCTGATTGCAACAGTCTTGTCTGAATCTAAAGCAAGCTTCAGCATAGCCTTGAACTCGTTTCCATCTTTTGGCGCCATCAGAACAATTTCCGGGAGATTCCGCAGATAGGCAATATCAAATACGCCATTGTGTGTGGGCCCGTCATTACCCACAATTCCTGCCCGGTCCAGTGCAAATACAACCTTATTCCTTTGCAGACAGACATCATGAAAAACCTGATCATAAGCTCTCTGCAGGAATGTTGAATAAATAGCAACTACGGGTTTTAACCCCGCAGCAGACAGACCATTAGCCAGACCTACTGCATGCTGTTCACAGATTCCAACGTCATAAAACCTATCCGGAAACTTCTTCCCGAAAGAAACCATACCGGTTCCGTCAGGCATTGCAGCCGTAATACCCACTATCCTGTCGTCAACCCTTGCCAGATCTACAAGGGTATTTCCAAAAACATTGGTATAAGAAAGTTTTCTCTTATCGTCGGAAGACTGTTTAATCTTTCCGTTGCACATCTCGAACGTGCCTGCACTGTGATATTGAGTTGGATTCTGATATGCTGGTTCAAATCCTCGCCCTTTCTCCGTTACTACATGCAAAAGCACAGGACCTTCAAGGTGTTTTATATCATTCAGCGTCTCGATCAATATCCGGAAATCGTGTCCGTCAATCGGGCCAAAATAATTAAACCCAAGATCTACAAATATCTGACCGGGGGTAGCTCCCCGCCGTATTAATTCGACAATGTGTTCCAATGTCTTTTCAACAGGTTTTCCAAATACCGGCAGGAGGTTCAGTAAATTACGGGCTTCTTTTTTAAGATCGGCAAACAAGGGTGCCGTCCTGATCTTATTCAGATATTTTGAAAAAGCCCCCACAGTATTGGATATTGACATCTCATTATCATTCAATACAACCAACAAATTCTTCTTCAGGTCACCCGCATGGTTTAACGCCTCCAGAGACATCCCCGCCCCTATAGCGCCATCACCCACAACGGCCACAATCGACCGTTTGTATCCAAGTATTGCATCAGCACAGGCCATCCCCAGCGCAGCCGATATGGCATTTCCGCTGTGACCACACGTAAAGGGGTCATACACGCTCTCATTTTTATCCGGAAAGCCGCTGATCCCCTTATATTGCCGTAAGGTTGGAAATTTCGATTTTCGACCGGTAAGTATCTTGTGAACGTATGCCTGATGGCCTACATCCCATACAATTTTATCCCTCTTAAAATCAAAGCAATAGTGAAGTGCAATCGTTAATTCAACCACACCAAGATTTGAAGAAAGATGTCCCGGGTTTTTCGAAACAACATCTACAATTAATTCTCGAATTTCCGATGCAAGTTTGGGTAAATCCTCCAGCTTTAACTTCTTTAAATCTTCCGGGTATTCAATACAATCCAATAGTTTGCTCATATTTTATTGTTTGGATTCTTCTAAAAAGTTTACCGAACATTCACAAAATATTTATTTTGAATTGTTGCTCTGGGTGGTTTCGGCTTCAAAATCTTTCGTACGGAAGCCGCCATTTTCACCCTTCACCAGGATTTGAATCTTTTTTTCTGCATTTTCCAGCAGAGCTATACACTGTTTATACAGCCGAATACCTTCTTCGTATTCAGACAGGGTCTCATCGAGCGATAATTCTCCTTTTTCGAGTCGTTCTACAATATCCTCCAGTTCTTTTAACGCATCCTCAAATTTTATATTTGCCATAAATCAAAATTCAATCCGTTTAAAATACCATTAAACGTTATATACAGAGAGATCTTTTTACTTAAATTTGTCAATAAAATCTTTTGCAGCTTTGATAGCATCTTTCACTAAAGTTGTATTATAAATTAGCCCACTGGAATATCCTGCAATATGAAGGGCATCATAAAGATTTTCAAAGTTTCTCATAAGTTTTCCGTTATGAACGGCAAAATATTGCTGCAAATGCCTTTCTGTACCCATCCACCGATTTTGACAAGCCCTTTTTACCTATCTTTTTTAATAATGCCTCATTAATTGCCTCTAATACTGTCAAATATACGGTGCCAGATGTCTCCCTCACAGGCTTGACATCTGTATAATTGTTACCCTCAACAGGGATACGGGCAAGGATGTCCTTTGCACCTGCAAATACCGCAATAATTCATTCATACTTACTTTAATATCTTAATTACTGAGGATACAACCCCACCATGAAGAAATTGTATCCTTAACGTTTCCCCCACACTTAATCCTTCGGCAGACCTGACAGGCTTATCATCTTCTACTTTTGTAGTAATGGAATAGCCCCTGTTCAGCACTTTTAAAGGACTTACACTATCAAGCCTGTTTGCCAAACCAATCAATCGCTCACGTTCCAATTTTAGGGCATGTTTACCTGCCGTAACAAGCCGTTGTACAATTTCGTCCAAATCCTGCTGTAACCTGAATATCTTATCGAACGGTCTTTTAAATGAAAAACTATTTTTAATCCTCAGTAGCCTGGTTCTGGTAAGCAATATTTTATTATACAATGCTTGTATAAGTCTAGTCTTAATTTTCTCCAGCGAATCTTTTATCTGGTCATATCGTGGAACAACCAATTCTCCCGCCTCTGTAGGCGTAAGTGCCCTCTTGTCTGCAACCAGATCAGAAATAGTTACATCAATCTCGTGTCCTACGGCGGAAATAACGGGAATTCTGGAGGCGTAAATGCTTCGTGCCACCACTTCTTCATTAAATGCCCATAAATCCTCCAGGCTACCACCACCCCTTCCCACTATCATCACGTCAATATCGGGGATAGCATTCAAATCATGAATTGCCTGTGCAATTTCCTGCGCAGCACCTTCACCCTGAACCTTTACCGGATAGATGAGGATTTCTACCCTGGCAAATCGTCTGTTAATTACATTTAAAATATCCCTGATTGCGGCACCCGTTAAAGATGTCACAATGGCAATCTTTTTGGGAAGCAGAGGAAGTGGTTTTTTGTGTGCAGGGTCAAAGAGGCCTTCTTTTTCAAGGCGCTCCTTCAATTGTAAAAACGCCAGTTGCAATGCCCCAATCCCCTTTGGCTCAATATGCTCGATAATCAGCTGATACTGGCCACGGGCTTCGTAAACGGTAACTGAACCAAAAGCCAAAACCTCCATTCCGTCTCTTATCCCGAATTTTACACTGTTCGCAACGGTCTTAAACATGACGGCCTGAAGTTGAGCGTCGGCGTCTTTTAGTGTCAGATATACGTGTCCTGACGCGGGCATCTTCACATTAGATACCTCACCAACGACCCATAAGTTAAAAAATTCCTGCTCCAGTGAACCACGTATCCTTCGGGTGAGTTCAGAAATTGTCAGTATCTTGTTCCGGTTTTTTGTTGCATTCAGTGATAAAGGCAACGTTTGATTAAAGCTCATACTGGTATTAAATGCATGTTAAGGAATTCCAAACTAACCACGTAGTGGCAATTCATTAATTGCCACTACACTGTTTAAAGTAGCTAAAGACATAATTTAATCACACTCTTTAACTTCAATTCTCCGTATGCTTTCAGCGTTTCCAGTCTGGCTGTCCACAACCACCTTCACACCATTTATGCGGACATCCCTCTCTGCCACATCGAACCGGGTAGGCATCTGTGTCACAATTGCCTTTAATACACATTCAATCTTTCTTCCCAGAACAGATTCGTGCGGACCGGTCATCCCCAAATCACTGATAAATGCCGTTCCTTTGGGCAAAATTTTTTCATCTGCGGTAGGCACATGGGTATGGGTACCGACAACGGCGCTCACCTTACCGTCCAGATACCAGCCCATGGCGATCTTCTCCGAGGTTGCTTCTGCATGCATGTCCACAATGATGATTTTTGTCTCCTTTGAAATATCCTTCAAAATCTCATCAGATACCCGGAAAGGGCAATCTATCGGTTTCATAAACACACGGCCTAACAGGTTAATCACCCCGACAGGATAGCCAGTCTTCGAATTCTTCACAACATAACCTCTTCCTGCCGCCAGGGGTGAATAATTTGCAGGCCGAAGAATGCTCTTGTTGCTCTCTAATGCGGGCAATATCTCCTTTTTATCCCATACATGGTCGCCTGTGGTTATAACGTCAATGCCAAAAGAAAATAATTCTGAGGCTATCTCTCCTGTTATACCTGCCCCGGCTGCTGCGTTTTCACCGTTAGCAATGCAAAAGTGTATATCTTCCTTATTGATAAACGATTTTAACTTTTCTTTCAATATGATACGGCCCGGTTTCCCTACGATATCACCGATGACCAAGACGTTGATTTTCATTCGGCATTCTTTTTATATATATGCTTAAACTTCTCTGTCAAACGCCTTTCCACGTCGGGCGGAACAAATTGACTCACACGGCCACCGAGGCTAACGGCTTCCTTGATGAGAGTAGAATTTAAAAAAGAATACTGCTCGCTCGTCATTACAAACACCGTTTCAACCTCTTTATTAAAGACACGATTGGCCAGTGCTCTCTGGAATTCATACTCGAAATCTGACACCGTGCGTATACCTCGCAAAATAATATTCGTTTTTTGTTTCCTGAGATAATCCACCAGCATGCCATCAAAGCTGTCAACCCTGACATTCTTAATGTCCTGAACATGCTCACGGATCATCTCCATGCGTTCTTTCACTGAAAACAGGGCGTCTTTAAAGGGATTGCATCCAACCGAGACAATTAATGTGTCAAAAATAAGGCTTCCCCTTTTGATTACATCAAGGTGGCCGTTGGTAACAGGATCAAATGTACCTGGGTAAACTGCCTTTCTCATTCATGTATATACCTCAAAACCAAAAACGCCTTGATCTTTTTTCCAATCCTCTGGGAGTTATGTCAAATCTATAGGAACTGTCGTTTCTCACCGGATCTAATTCGAGCGTAATACTTCCTACCCAGTCATGAAAATAACGGGATAATACAAAATTTGTCTTAAGGTTTTTGGGTTTATTTTCAGTTTCCCTGTTCCTGCCATCCTCTGTTTCCAAAGACCTGAAGTCATACTTCTCCACTGCCATGATTCTCCATTTCTCACTGATCATGTAATCAGCTCCCACAATAATCGTAGAACTGATATCCCTGATAAATCGGTGGCCTATAAAATATTGCCAATCGGGAGGATTATAGATCTCAAAGCCCGATGTTAAAACATCAAACTGAAAATCGTCCGTATTAAATTCATTCCTTTCAGAAACAAACGCGACTATATCTGTTAGCTGAGATCGAAAGTCTATATTGATAAAGTTGTCCCTTCTTATAATAATGCCATTAATGCCGTCATTATAAATACCGGCGCTTGTAGGAAACATATAATAATCTACGTTAAATTCAATAAAATCTACCGTTTTCTCAAAACCAGGTTCTCCACGTTTTGTTTGTAATTTATTTTTTATCCCTATAACGGCGACCTGTGATGAGTCTAAGGCATCAACCGCATCATACTGATAAAACTCATGCGGATCTTCTGTAACAACCGGGCTATACATATAACGCAACTCAGGGATGAAAATATGCCGTAATCGATTTATTTTAAAGAAATCGTTGTAGACACTATAGTTTCTCCAGTGTGTAGAGCTCCAGTCAAATCCAAGAGAACCGATGAACCGTCCGGCGGCGGGACCATCTGCTTCATCAATGACACCCGACGTGTCAATACTTTCTGTATACCCGGTAACCCTGCCTTCGACAAACGGATTTATGTTAAAAACCCACGGCTTGAATGGCATACTTACCCGGTTTACACTGTCAACTCTTGCAACAGATCGCTGCTCAATATCCGGCTTAATTTGTTCAAAAGAACCATCAAAATAGGTCGCAGAAGATTCTGAAGTAAATATCAGCATATTGTCCCCGATGGGTTCTCCAATGATCCGGTACGACGCCTCAGGCAAACGTTCCGCATATCTCCTCTCCCGCAGTGAATCTACCGTCGTATCAAATCCGTTAAATTGTTCATTAATCAGAAATGTCTCAGCCGTGGTATCGTGTATTCTCCGCAGATACAACACCGTCTCGCGATCCTTCTCCTGTTTAAACTCGTGCTGGAAGTATTCCCTGAGAAACCTTGGATCACTCAAATAGGAATACTCCATGTCCAAACGCCAGTCATGCGGTAATTCCTGCCTGTGCCTCCAGAGAATGGTGCCACGATCCTCATTTTCAACGGGAACTTTGTTAATATCAAACTCGCCATGATCTTTTATATAGTATGTATCAACAAAACCGAATACATCTTGCCCCTTATATTCGAAATCTAAGCCTGTGCCCAGTCCTCTCTTTTCCAGATAATCCAGACTCAGCGTAAGGTCACTCCAGTCTTTTTGCTTTCCACCTGTAGCTGCAAATAAATCCCAATCTGTCCTGATAAACGAACCAAAACGTGACGAACTTCCGAACTCCCAGTCTTTTAATATCCGCTCCTTTTTTCGCACGTCGAGAGAAAAATAGGGTAAATACGCCACGGGATATTTGTCCATATACAGCGTATTATGAGTAGACGACACAATATTGTGAATGTCCCTCTGAACCAATCTGATCCTTTTTCCTTTAAAATGGTAGTGAGGGTGCCCGTATCCGCAGGTACTTATCGTACCATTTTTTATTTCGTATTGTCCTTTGGCGACATGTTTTATCTCTTCTCCGCCAACATACGCGGGCATCCCTTCAAAAAGGGGTTTTTTGCCTTTCCGTGAACGTGCTTTTATTTCAACGTCGTCACTTGTTTTTGCCTTTTCCTGCTGCTGAATTACTGTTTTTATCCTGCTATTGATCAAAATCCCCTTATCTTCCTTTACATCCTCAAATATTTTGTCAGCGATTTGTATATCATCTTTCCGGCGCATCACCACATTTCCTTCAGCGTAAATTTCACTTAGGGGTTGATCCTGATACGCGGTGCTATCCGATTCCTTCTTTTCAAACCACAGAATTACGCTGTCGGCATCTACCGTCATATCCTCTTTTTCAATTTTTACGTTGCCGAGGGCCACAACGATGCGTTTGCCACCCTCCTCCCATGAATCAATACTGTCCGCAATAATATCAACCATCTCTTCTCTTCGGGAGATGCCACGAACCGGAACCTTCCGTGGAATCTCAATGGATAAATACTCATCCTTTTTCATGAGACGAATTTCCTCTCCCCTCAGAATGACCTCTGTCTCCTGAGCCTCCTCAAAAGTCTCTATCGGCTGTACAACAGAATTGACTGCGATGCCGGTCATTGTCTCAAATCGCAAATATACCTGTTCGTATTTTTCATAGTTTTCATCCAGCAGAATAGTTACCTTACCCTCACAATATACCTCCATAGTTGCCTCTGTTCGCTGTATTGCCTCTTCCTCATGGAACCAGCAAACGGCCGTATCCGCTGTAATCTGAAACGGGCCCTGTACTATCCTTGCGTCTTTATGAGCAACAAAGATACGAATTCCGTCTTTTTTCCATGTACTGATACGGTCAGCTGATAAGGAAAAGGGCCTCTGTTCTATATTTCTTATCGCAGAAAGTAAACTTTCGGCGTAATTATAGGTATTTATTAACAGTACCAGGGCAAGAACAAAAAAAGCTTGTATTATCCGCATGAGAAAAATTTGAAATTACTGTTGTGAAATGAAATTTTTTATGTGACTAATCACATAATCCTGTTCTTTCCTGGTAATCTCAGGAAAGATAGGTAGGGCTAATGTCTCGTTTGCCGCTCTTTCAGACTCTGGCAGATCGCCACGTTTGTACCCTAGGAACTCGAAACATTTTTGCAAATGGAGTGGAACCGGATAGTAAATCGTCGTTTCTATACCATGGCTCCCAAGATATTTCATTAATGCGTCTCTGTCTGATGTCGCTATTACATACTGATGGTATATGTGAGCATTATTGGGTTCTGCTTCAGGCAGTCTGATGGGTAAACCCTTTAGCTGCTCGTGATAATATGCTGCAATCGACCTGCGTTTCTCAGACCAGGCGTCCAGGTATTTAAGTTTTACCGACAGGACGGCTGCCTGGATGGCATCCAGCCTACCGTTCATGCCGATGTGTAAATGATAATACCTTTGCTTCGATCCGTGCACTCTTAATACTCTAACAAGCTCTGCCAACCTGTCGTCATTGGTTGTTACAAGCCCACCGTCGCCATAGCCACCAAGATTCTTTGTAGGATAAAATGAAAAACACCCCAAATTCCCCAGCGTACCCGCATTTTTCCCTTTATAAAGCGCCCCAATAGCCTGGGCGGCATCCTCGATAACCATTAATCCATTGGCACGAGCAATTTCAAGGATAGCATCCATATCGGCGCATTGTCCATACAGATGAACAGGAAGGATCGCCTTCGTTCTCCTGTTCACGACAGGCGCAATCTTGTTTACATCGATATTGTAAGTGGCGGGATTAATATCCACAAATACAGGCACAGCCCCTAAGCGAGCAATTGAACCGGCCGTTGCAAAGAATGTAAAAGGGGTTGTTATAACCTCATCACCACTTTTAACCCCACACGCCATTAGGGCTAACAATATTGCATCCGTACCTGATGACACTCCGATGGCGTGTTTAACAGAACAATATCCCGCTATGCTATTTTCAAACGATTCAACAAACGGGCCAAGGACAAAGGACTGGCTGGCTATTACCTCCAAAACGGCTTTATTTATTTCTTCCCGAATACTTTCATACTGACGTTTTAGATCCAGAGAACTAACTTTCATCAATGGGATAACCGCTGTCGTGTAATCTTTAAAATTTTGATTCCTAAGTTTGCTTAACTGCTATATTTGCATCATTAAAGGTTGACATTATATTTCGTCAAACCAGATTTGTCAATGAAAAAAGGCGGGCTAAGACCTCCCCCTCTTTTAATGTCAGGAATTTCAAAATTTTTGTCTTTTGGCAGGAGCCAACCCCTTTTGTCGACCGGGCACTTGCACCCCGTTGTGGAATGCCGGTCGCCGTCATGAAACGGTGCCTACCTTAGTGTCATGAGTGTCATGAAAACGCTGCCAAAGGTCTATGATTTATTACATCTTACCCTACAAATTCCAGGATGCAATATAATTAGGCTTGACACCACAATAGATATTTGTACTATGTAAAGGGACAATACAATCCATTTTCCCATTACATTTTCATTTCATGACAAACAAAATTAACCAATCCACAGAACCGGCAAAAATACCTACCACCCATTTTCCACAAAAACCCTTAAATACATGGAAACATCTTGTTGCCCATCTTTGCATATGGTTTTTTGTCGTGGTCCTTGTCATGGTTTATTTTACCTCAACAGGCTCACCCCAGGCCGGACTTCTGGAGGTTGGGGCATCTGCTGTAATTTTCGTAGTTCTGTTCCATTTCGTTATGAAATTCTTCCCTCTCATCACGAAGATCATTACCTCGCTTATCGTAATAGGATTTGGAATTGCACTAATCCTGGTAAATTATCACTACCTGAAAATTGTTAAAAAAGATGCATCGCTGGAGCAATTATTAGTAGGAGACCTTCTTGTTCATAAGATTTTAAAAACCATTAAAAAAGAGCCGATCGTTCTTATAACTAGAGAAGAAATGCCGAAAGCGGTTATCGAGCCACCATACGAAATGCCGCAACCGATAATATCCCTTGGCCAACTAAAAACAACGATTGCAAACCCAATCATGGCAGATGTTGATCTGAAAGCACTCCATTTAACAACGCTTGCACCCGCAATTAAAACAGGCGCAGCGTTTATTGCAGAGAAACACACTATAGAACCCTCTGTTAGTTCTGTGGCTGAAGATATTGCTAATTTAATGATTGCAACAAAGGAATGCGGACCCATAGTCCAGACGGATGTGGGAAGTCAGGATATCCCGTTTTCGCCACCTCTTACATTTATTCACGAAACAGCAATTACGCAATTACAAATCCACAGGATTCAACCCCCTGTATCCGAAATAACTGAACCGGCCGGAATTACCCTGATAAAATTGAGTAAACCTTTAAAGGAAGGCCGTATTCCGATTGATTAATTACGATGGTATCGGAAAGGAGTTACGCAATGAATATGAAAATGTATATCGTTGTATCGCTTGTGCTATTGGTCTTTGCAGACGTGAGGGGTTATAGCCAGGATACTGCCAGAAACGAGTATCTCGATGCCGCAATCAGGGCATTTCAACAGGCCGTAGAAAAAAATCCTCGCCATGCAGAGGCGCACTATAACCTGGGAATTGCATATAGTGAAAAAGGAATGTCAGAAGACGCCATCAGTGAATACAAAAAAACTCTGGAGATCGACCCGAATTTTGTGAAAGCGTATAATAACCTCGGTGTGCTTTACTATGAAGCGGGGCGGCTTGATGAAGCCGCTGAAACCCTCAAAAAGGCTATCACTGCATCCCCACGGTATACCGAGGCGCACTATAATCTGGGAATCGTTTATTACGGAAAAAAACAATATCCGGATGCGGTGGCCGCCTTTAAAAAGGCAGTGGAACTTAATCCAAAGTTTGAAAAGGGATATTATAACCTGGGCGTTACATACGCCGCCCTGGATGCTGTAGATGAGTCCCTTGCCGCCTTCAGGAAAACCGTGGAAATTGACCCTAAATATTCGGATGCCTACTATAATATGGGCATTGCTTACACAAAGAAGGACCTCACTGATGAGGCCATTAAATCCTTGCAAAAAGCCTTAGAACTTAATCCAAACGACGATAAATCTCATTTCGCCCTGGGCGTGATCTACCAGTCCAAACGAAAGGCAAAGGCATCCGGTGGAAAATTGGAAAAACCGTAAGACCACACCTTGAAAAAGAAAGCCCCGTCAAGGGTGTACTGTTTGTAGCAATGAGCTGTATGATATGATAAACTCCTTAGGAGAGGCCTGTATTTGACTGGAGGATTAAAAAACGTGAATAAACAAATTAGGACATTACTGTTTGTTGTTATTACACTTGTTCTTTTTTCATTAAAACTCTACGCCCAGCCCCTGCATTTCATCGCTTACGGCGATACAAGAAGGGACATCAAAACCAAGGAAAAACTTCAGATAAAACACGACGCAATTGCCAGGGTAATACAGGATTTAAATCCTGATTTTATCTTATTTTCCGGCGATATGGTTTATTACAATGAATTTGATAAGTTCAGAGACGTAATTACCAGGAACTATACAGGCGACAAAATGATACCCATCTACCCGGTTATTGGTAATCACGAACTCATATTTGGTGAAAAAGTGGATCTATTAATTCAGGATTTGCTGGAAAAAATCGCCGTTGTAAATAAATCGGCAGAAGGACAATTATCTCCCCATACTGGCATCCTGAATGAAATAGAACTATTACGGGGAAAATTATACAAGGAAATTGAATCTGTTACAGAGGCAAAATTAAAAACGAGGAGCAGAGAGGTTTTATGCGAAGAAATCTGCAACAAACTGGACGCTACATATATATCTTATTTAAAAGATTTGTTATGTAAAACGACAAACGGGCAATCTTGGTATTCCTTTGTTAAAGAAACTGACGGGGTAAAAATAAAATTCATTGCCCTAAACTCCTCTCTGCCGGACGATGAAGAGCAGTTCCAATGGTTTCTGGATGAATTAAAGCAATTTCACGGTCCAAAAATTATTTTTGCACACTATCCGCCGTATTCAGTTGGACACCATGGTTGCACGGATATGCTCAACAGTAAATCCAGAGCGGCAAGGTTTCGCGACCGCTATACAAAAGTTTTTAACAATTTGTCTCATAATATAATTCTAGTTATCAGCGGACATGAGCATAACTACCAGCGCTTCGTCAAGACAGACAAAACAGGTGTTGTACAATTACCAGTATATATCGTTTCAGGAGGGGGCGGTGCCGAATTAACAGGGCAGGGAGAATGCGACATATCCAGAATCCCATTGGACGGTTTTCAATGCCTGGGGCTTGTAACGGCTTACCATTTCGTGGATGTTACCGCTCATACTGATGATAAAAAAAATGTAACCCTGAAATGTAAAGCACTCGGACTGCGATGCGACCTGACCATGGAACCACCGGATGACAGTTCCTTTGAAAGACTGTTTGTAAAAGAGCGCCTGGAAGTAATCGATGACTTTACCCTGAACTGGCAAATCAGTATGATTCCGTAAATATCCGTGGCAAAAGTAAGCAAATCTAATGCAACTAAAGAACTTCATATTTTATTTCATGCTTGGTGGCACCATCGTAAGCGTCGTGACTTTTGTAGGTTCGCAAGGCAAGGGACTACTGGCCGCCTTTATAGCTACTTTTCCCACCATGACCGTACTGACCTTTTCCCTGATTTACAGCAAGGCAGGACAAGCCGCAACGGTAAATTATGCCAGGGGACTACTCTTGATGACCCCGCCGTGGATTGTCTACGTTTTATGCCTCATGTTTCTCTTGCCCCGCTTAGGGTTTATAAAATCGCTTATCATTGGCATACTAAGCTATATGATCCTTGCCTGTATTGCCAGCTTTGCCGTAAAACATCTTAAATAGCTATACAGTAGCGCACAATTGATAAAGATATACAAGTTTATCATGTCATGTACAGAATCAGCAAATATCAATTCAGCGATTTTAAGTGTCAGGCGAGTTTACACAAGTCCAACTATGCCGTTTTAACCAATATTCCTGACAAAGGAATAAAATACTCTCCAGACTTTGACTTTTCAGAAGAATATTACATACTGAAGGAACTCAACCACCCGCAGATACCGACTGCCAGCGACTTTGGACAGGGAGAGTTATTCAGAGACGGGAAATTTTTGATAAAACAAAATTTTATCGTATTGCAGCATATTAACGGATATGACCTTGTAGACTACTTCAATGAAAAAGACGTTGAAAATGTGGAAACTATCAGGGAAGTCATTCAATCGTTCATAACCGTTTGCGACCCCCTGCAGCATCTTCATGATAAACACTACGTTCATTGTGATTTAAAACCCGGACATTTGATCCTTAATCAAAAAACAGGTCTGATACACATTATCGACTTTGAATTGGCCATTAAAAGAGGAGGTATTATTAAGGGCATTAGTAGAGATTATGCATCACCAGAACAGTTACAGATGCTTAACTATCTCAAGGATCTTCCACGAAAGGTTCATTATGAAGCTATCTCTTCTTCCATTCGACTGGACGGCAGGACGGACCTGTATTCTCTTGGTCTCATATTGTATCAGATATTAACGAAAAAATTATGGCAGACAGAAAAAATCCCACCCGGCAAAATTAACAGCAAAATACCCAAAAGACTGGAAGAAGTCATAAATGGACTCCTTGAAGGAAATGCCGCCAATAGAATTCCATCAGCAGAAGAATTAAAAAAGTTATTAAGCAATATTTGAAGTGTACTTATTCCAATAAGCCCATGAAAAACATCATCTTGTCAGATATCCATAGCAATATAGACGCCTTATTGTCAGTGATGAGAGAAATCGCTGAAAAGGAAGGCTGTGTTAACAGAATATTGGTCGCTGGCGATATCGTCGGCTACGGTGCGTCGCCAAATGAGTGCTGCGACATTGCCCGTTATTTAATCTACGGCAGAAAAAAGGTGTCTTTAGAAACCATCCGCAAAATCGTTGACCAGCCATACCTCGACTCCAAACAGCAGGACAATCTGCTCAATGATATAATAGCATTAGAGAAGAAAGCTATCGCTATCTGTGGAAATCACGACAGGGAGACAGTTGGCGAACCGTCCCTCACTACTGAGATGAACCCCATAGCAATGACTGCCGTTAACTGGACAAAAGGGGTGTTGACAAAGGAGAATATCAAATTTTTGAAACATCTTTCCTTAAGGATGAAATTTAGCAAGGAAGATTTTGAAATCGTACACAGCACACCGTCCTATCCGCAAGGATACGAATATGTCAGGAATGCAAGTGTGTTAAAATATACGAGTCTATGGTCAAAGGTCACCTTTGGAGGTCATACGCACCGTCCCTCAGCATATATTTACACGAAGGAAACAAGAACCGTAAATGCCTCCGTCCTTGTCCCGTCCGATAATTATGATATGAGACTGATGCTCATTGAAAAGCAGTCAACGAATAAGGCAGAATCTTTCGATATCGATTCAAACAAGGATTGGAAATATTACATCAATGTGGGTTCAGTAGGTCAGCCAAGGGATGGAAATCCACACGCATGTTATGTAGTGTTCGATTCCACCACAAAACATCTTGAATTCAGGCGAGTGCCTTATAATACGGAAGCAGCGTCAAATAAAATAAGAGAAGCAAAACTACCAAACGAACTGGCAGAAAGGGTATTAAAGGGTGTTTAGATCTTTACCGAAAACAAACGTCCCGCTCTTTCCGCCGGATTTTTTTACAAGATAAATATCGCTGATTACCATCCCCTTATCTACAGATTTGCACATATCGTATATGGTAATCGCACAGACAGCGGCCGCGGTAATTGCCTCCATCTCCACCCCGGTTTTTCCGGTAACTCTTACTTCTGAAAATACTTCAATTTCATTCACGGAATTATTCGCATAATCAATCTTTACACTCGTTAAGTTGAGTGGATGGCACATGGGAACCAGGGTAAAGGTCTGCTTTGCCGCCATAATGCCTGCAACTCTGGCCACCTCCAGCACATCCCCTTTCTGTACCTTCTTATCCATAATGAGCTGAAAGGTCTCTGGTTTCATAATAACCTTTGCATGGGCGACGGCAATCCTCTCCGTAATCTCTTTATTGCTGACATCCACCATACGGGATGCGCCCTGTTCATCAAAATGGGTTAACTGTGTCATGTGCCTAATATTTACCTTTCTTTTATCGGGCTGGGTTGAGTGAAGCGAAACCCAACGATTCAAATTATTTCTGTCCAACCTGTGAAACTCGTCACATCAAAAAGAAAGTCCCCGTTGGTCTTTTGCACCCTGTACCGCCTAAGAAAGTTACTATGTTAATAGTATGTCTTTAATAATATTTTCGACGCTCTTAAATTCAGGGTCATCGGTTATGACAGGCAGACTCATATCTTTTGCAAGTTCTATACAGATTTCTTGTCCTTAAGATGGGCTGACACGATCCCTTCGCCTATTCCGGCATAATCCTGCCACTTATTGGCTTTAAATCTCCTGATTGGCTTTAAGACAATGGTCTCTCCAACAACCTCAATCTCCAACTCATCGCCTTTGCCGATATGGATTGTTTCCCGTATCTTTTTTGGGATAACCACTTGCCCCCGATCACTTACTAATGTCTTCATTAACCCAAAACTTCTTCTCAACGGATATTTGAGTGAGTGCTTGCAGAAATTGCCGTACCAGTTGTTCCAGTAAAGCAAAACTTGGATTCCGGGGAATACGAATGACAACTATTCCACTTGATGAACTTGGAGGAAAGCGGGTTACATCCGCAAAATCCAAGTCCAGCGTTACCAGACAACTTTTTTCCTTACAACATACCTCATAGAGAGTTTGATCCAAACATCCTTGAAGTTTTTGATCACGGACTGTTTGAATGTTGTGTCCTGCTGCACGAAAATTTTCTTGTGTTCGTATTCCAAAGTTCTCGTCGAGTTTAAACTTCATCCTGTAGTCTCGGTTGGTATTTCAACATATCGTTCTCGTGCCATTTCAGCACCATATGCGATAGCCGCCCTGACATCTTCCTCCGTCAGTTGAGGATATTCTGCAAGAATCTCCTCAATACTCATCCCATTGGCCAGAAAATCAAGAATCAGCGATACCCAAATACGAGTGCCACGGATACAGGGCTTGCCGAAGCAGATGCCAGGATCGATGGAAATACGATGTAGAAGCGGATTCATATTTGTTTCTCCCATTTAAGATGCTTGAAAAGTATAAACCGGTAAAGATAAGAGGATATTTTGAACGTCCTCCGGCAGGTTGAAAAGCAAAAAGTATGTAATCTTTACTACGGAAATCTTTTTCTGCTAATAAAATTCTTTGCTGTGTAAAAGGTAGCAGAAATGAAATGGAAAGTCAACAGACTGACGGAAAACAAAAACCCTTTTCAGTCGCATAGTTTGAATTGAACAAAGCGAAACCAAGCTATTCAAATTATTCCTGTCCAACCGCGAAACTCGTTACATCAAAAAGAAAGACCCCACCCCGTTGCCCCCTTATTTTATGACTCTTTTCTGCTATAAATTTCTTTTTTTATTCTCTCTATCAACTCATCAACTACCAAGGTATCGTTCTTATCCCAATTAAGAACATGGGGGATATCGCCCTCGTCATCTTGTAGTCTCTGATCATGCCATCTGCGAGCTATCGGATAACGACCAAAACTTTGTCCGAATTTCGATAATTTATGTAACACTTCTTTTTGATTTTGGCAGAGTGTAAACCCCACGGCTGAACTGATAGCCACTAAATCATGATTTTCTTTTTTGGTCTTCTAAGTTTTGTGTGGGTAAATTTTCATAATAGTTCTTTCTCAATAGTATAGAAAATAAGGTTTTCTGGGTAAAATAAAACTCCAAAAAGTTGTCACGAGTAGGTATATTA
>JABRVT010000048.1:0-2825 GCA_040048245.1 Candidatus Brocadia sp. | reverse complement strand
CATTAGGCCGGTCCTCTTTGAGTGCTTCAATATATCGTGAGTCTTTATTGAACAGCTTCATTGGACGGGTAATATAATCAGTTTCACAAACCAAGAAATCCATTTTTCCGCTTTCCTCCCTGATTGACTTTACGATATCATCAAAGGAGCCACTTTTATCTGGTTGTACATATTTTTCTGCAATTTCCTTTGCCCTGAGAATACCCTTTTCCATCTTAAGGTCATTAATTACCAAGCTTCGAATCTCTTCCAGTGGCGCTGCAGCTGACGGTTTTTTATCAATTATCCGGAAAATGACTTTGCCTTCAATAAAATCAAGAGGAACGGTGACCTCGTATTTATCCCTGTCAAATGCAACCTGAACGATCTGATTAGAGCCGGGAAACAACTCCAGAAGGTCATTCTCTGTGAGAAATTCACTATTGGACTTTTTGCCTTTGGGAATTTCATACGTTACTTTATACTTATTTGCTAGCTCCTTGAAACTCGGGCGTTCTACCTTATCTATAGCCTCATATATTTCCTCGTCCAGCCTGCTCATTATTTCGGCAACCTTTTCCATTGCCTTTTGTCTTGCAAGTATCTCACGGATTTCATTCTTCGCTTCGGCAAATGCTTTATAGGAAAGTAATGTCTTATCCTCTTTTATATCTTCTGTATTCTGCTCCGCGGGCAGAATCTTAAATTGTGTCTCCTTGTTGTCTTCGTAATATTTCTTCATTTCCTCCTCTGTAACCGATACGTGCTTTTCCATGTCATCATACCTTGCGACAAGGCATTCCAGCCTAACCCTTTCAGGGAGCTTGTAACCGGGCTTTCCGGAATCTTCCTGGTAATCATCATTCTTGTACTTCTCATAAAAGGCACGTATTTCATCCTCCGTTATTGCGACCGAATCCAAAAAATCCTTTGCCTTCAAGGTAAGCACTTTGAGTTTTACCTGTTCGTTTTCCAGGGAATATCTTTGCCAGGCTTCATCGGTTGTCATCTTAACAGACCTTCGTATCATGGATTCCAGTTTCTCGACAAGGAGCGCTTCCCGGAGGGTACGCATTATCTGCTCAGGATTGAGCCTGAAGTTGCTGCAGAGAAATTGTATGAGGTTCGTCCGGTTGATATTCTCATTTGTGCCAAATATCTGAAAAGCAAGTCTCTGGAGACCGTCCTCAATCTCTTGTGTTGTTACTACAATCCCCATCTCCTTTGCTTTTTCCAAAAACATGAGCTGTTTCCAAACCAGGGAAACAATGGATTCTCTCGCCTGCGGGAAGAACAATCTTTGCCATCGTCCAAGCATATCGGTAAATTCATTTTGCGTAATCTTCCTGCCAAATATCCTTCCTACAGGTTTTTTAGGAATCATTTCCATAACAGAATAGCTGATTCCCCATACAAACATTGCAAAGATCATGACGATATACACCGTCTTTTGATGTCTTCTGAACCAAGAACTCGAAACCATATCTCCCTCTTAACGGAATCCACTTAATTATTTAATGGTAGTCATAAAAAAATAAAATAAAAAATTATTTTATCCAAATTTTTATAATTATCAAATGGTTTTTTACATTTATATTTAAGTAAAAATCCGTAAACATATAGTTTCCTGAAAAGCACGGAAGCTAAAAAAGTCTTGACACTTTTTCAAACCTCTGTTTAAATTTT
This sequence comes from Candidatus Brocadia sp., assembly GCA_040048245.1. Classification (GTDB taxonomy): domain Bacteria; phylum Planctomycetota; class Brocadiia; order Brocadiales; family Brocadiaceae; genus Brocadia. The sequence goes on along the minus strand of JABRVT010000048.1, from coordinate 1,160 downwards.
CGTTTCGTAGTTATTTGGGAGTAGCGTATATGCCTAAAGCTAAAAAAAATATGGTAATTGTTGAGTCTCCGGCCAAGGCCAGGACTATCAGTAAGTTTCTAGGTCCGTCTTTCTTTGTTCGCTCGTCGATGGGACATGTGCGTGACCTGCCGGAGAGGAAATTATCCGTTGATATAGAACACAATTTTGCCCCAGAATACAAAATAATCCCAAGCCGGAAAAAATTGGTTTCAGAATTGTTGGCTGAATCAAAGAAGGCAGATGCTGTTTATCTGGCATCCGATCTCGACCGCGAGGGAGAAGCAATTGCGTGGCATTTATCGAAGGCCCTTGAAATACCGGATGAAAAGGCACGACGTGTCACGTTCAATGAGATCACAAAAGACGCCATTTTGAAGGCATTTAACCACCCAGGTCCTATTAATATGGCTAAGGTTAATGCCCAGCAGGCACGCAGGATACTCGACCGCCTCGTAGGTTATCAGATAAGCCCGTTGCTTTGGAAAAAAATCACCAAGGGACTCAGTGCGGGTCGTGTTCAATCCGTTGCAGTAAGGCTCATCGTAGAACGGGAAAAGGAGATCAGGGAATTTAAGCCACAAGAGTACTGGAGAATCACTGCCGAATTAAAACCCATTGTAAAGGAGAAGGACGATAAGACACTTAAATCCATTCTGCAAAAGTTTAACGATGAGGACATCGAGATAAAAAATGAAACGCAGGCCAGGGATATTGTCAATGAACTTCAGAAGGCAGAGTATATCGTTTCGAGCGTAAAAAAACAAACCAAACGCAACAATGCCCCTCCACCTTTTACCACCAGCCTTTTGCAGCAACAGGCGTCCACACGCCTGCAGTTCAGCGCAAAGAAAACAATGCTCATTGCCCAGCAGCTTTACGAGGGCATTGATATTGGTACAGAAGGCACTGTGGGCCTTATCACCTACATGAGAACGGATTCTTTCCATATTTCGGAGCAGGCAATAGCATCCTGCCGAAAACTGATTGCAGACAAATACGGTAAAAATTATCTTCCTGAAAGACCAAATGTGCATGCCTCCGACAGGAAGGGGACACAGGGTGCTCACGAGGCAATCCGTCCAACTATCGTTGAATATACACCCGAATCCATAAAAGACTTCCTGACAAAAGATCAATAC
>JABRVT010000047.1:0-70602 GCA_040048245.1 Candidatus Brocadia sp. | reverse complement strand
CTATTTATTATTTGCCGATATTTTGCACTATATACGAAAGATATCAATTCATGACGGTAGTTTATCTTTTTATCAAAAGATTTATTCTGCCTTACCGCCGACATCATTTCCTGAAATGGTTCAATCATCTTACCAATATCATGAAAGGCAACTGTTAGTAACGAACCCTTGAGGAACCGTTCAACAGAAAAGTTATATTTTAATGCCAATCTCTCAATTAACGGTCTTTTAGCCTTTGTCGTCTCTTTCCATGCTGAATATACAGCCTCAAGATGTTCTCTGTAAGTCTGGTCTGGTTTTGCATAGAATATCATAATAATGCAACCATAACACCATTTACTAAATAGGTAAGAATTGGATTTTTTAATCTTATTGGAGAACCAACAAAGGTAAACAGCTCTCGTTTGCTTATCCTTCTTTCTTCACCAAAAAAATTAAAGGTAGTAGGTAAGAGAAAAACCTGAGGAGCTCTAACTTTATAAGTTATTGGAGTACTCTTCAAGTCTATTAATGAATCGTATTCAAATGTTTTGTCACCTGGTAGCATAGTGTTTTCAAAATCTGAGCATTGTTCTTCTTTGGCTTCCACAATATCGCTAATTCTACAAACTTTCAATAAATCATCGCTGTTGCCTGCAGTAAGGGCATATTTGGGATCGCAGAAACAATTTCTTACTTCAGATAATAATGCCTTATCTTTAGAACCAACTGCGACAATCATGGAAAAATCCGTCAAATATTCTCTTATCAGAACATCTTTTAAGGATTCTCCAGATTTTATTTTGTTGTATTTCCACAGATCCCTCATCTCTCCTTTGTATGAACCGATAACACCGAAGACAATACCTTTCTGTTCTCTGAATTTCACTGCATCTTCAAAACTTACCCCCAAGGCTGCTCCCATTAACCCTGTCAAAGTAGTAATAGGAGGCAGGGGGAGGGTTTGTTGAAAGGTCTGGCTTTCAGGAATTCTGAAAGAAGCGGTAGTTGAAAATGCTTTAATCGTAAAAGCAAACATAATACACCTCTCTTACTTGTAATATTCGTCAACCCATTTCATCATTTTGTCAAATGCTTCGCCAATTGAAACCGTCCCTTCGGGCAAGCATGAGAATAATCCTTTCCTTGCTCCAAAAACCGATGCTTTAATTTCGTTTTTATAGTCCTTAATGGTTTCATTAAGTAGCTCCGTATTAACGCCGCCGTTCATAAGTATTAAGGACTCAAGAAAGATTGGATTTTTTGCAGTAAGCATAGCAGATACAACAAACTTGGGTGAAATATCCGCAAGAAATCGGGTCTGTCTGCCGGATGTCCATAAATTTTTAAAGGCAGTTAAGAAATCTTTGACTCTTGCGGCTTTTTCTGAATTTCTCAAATCCTTTTTGAATCCCTCTCCGCATCCTACCCTATCCAGTTCAATTAGTATTGTTCCTCTGTATATTCCTGAATGGATTTCGGTCTCAAAAATATTAGGATCACCGCCAGATTGAACACTCATAAAGTTTGTGGCAAAATCTAAATCCCCCTCATACTTTTGCAAAGAAATTAGAGGGGATACCCTTATTGGAGATGTGCGTTTCGTTGATTTACCCTTTTTCCCTTCTTTGCCTTCTTCTGTTCCCATAAAACCAAAGAGGTCATCGTCTATGAATTGATCGGGGTCTTGTTGAGTAGTAGCAGCCCCTTTTTTAATAGTCGCAGTTACTCCTTCAGATAGTTTTCTCCCAAGAACAGCTAATTGATCCCTTAACGCCCTTCTCACCGCTTGGGCAGAAACATAAGGAAACTGATCCGTTTCTCTTGTAATTTTTTTAATATTTGAAATATTATCTGCCTCTTTATCAGAGCCATTGAGGCTGGCAAAAGAGACTGGTGTTAAATAAGTAACGGTTAACGCTTTTGCATTTTTCATGACTTTGCTCCTTTTTCTGACTGAGTTGCTGCATGAAAGCTATTCAATGCGGCGATCATGCAAAATTGTTTAAACTCGACAAAATTTGAGTCTGTAAGTTTTCCTTCATATACATCTGGTGGAACTGTCAGGTTACATTTGAACTGAAGTCTATTCAGTTCGTTTAGAAAATCGGCTTTCCGCCTTGCCTTTCTTAAAGCGAAAAGATCCCCCTTCTTTCCGTCTTTACCCACCACCATTCCTATTCTTTTGCCCAATGTTACAGCCGCATCCTGTTCTTCGATGGTCATATAGCCCACCTCCTTTCTGACAATAGGATCGTATTTTATAGCAAAATCAAATAATGGCTTAATATAAGTCTGCTCTGTATTAAATACATGAAATTCAATCAGATCAAGTATCGACCGCTTTTTAAGGATTCGTTCACAAACTCGATTCCGAATAAGGGTTCTATTTTCATTCTTTTGTGAAAAGTCTATAAGTAATCTCATAACCTCTTTAATATTTATTTTCGCTTCTTCTAATTCTTTGATTAAACGGAAAAAATAAACTGAATCCCTGAATGGCCAGACCATCTTACCCATAGATGTTTGTCCTTTAGACTCTGCATGAAGCACTATAAATTCCAATGGTGCTTTAGAAATTGTTAAATTACACATTTCTTCCCAGTTCAAAACTCCTTCATCCTCATCACTTTTTTGATGAAGCAAAACTTTTTTATAAAGTGTATAAAGAAAAGCAAATGAGACTTCAAAAGGTTTTTGAAAAAAAGCATCCGCATAATTTTCAAAACCAAGAGGATGCTGGAAGTTTTTAAAAAGATTAGGATCATCATATTTAGCATCTTGAAGGGGCGCATATACTTCAAGCATCTTTTCAAGGGAAATCGAGTAAGGAAAGAAGGCAAACAAGTTGTCGCCTTGAGAAAAATAGAATCCGTTAACTGGCACAAATTTTCCAAGAAAGGCACATTTCCAGCATACCTTCTCAGGAGTACTGCAAAATGGAAAGAAGTTTAAAACTCCACTTGAGCCAGTAATAAAAGGAAATATTGTTTGGCCAACGTCTTCCAAAGAAGGACTATTTTCTCCGCACAAATAACAATGCCCTTTTACTTTTGCAGTAGATTTAACAGCTATAGTTACTTTTGGGCAAACAGCATTAGGACCGTCCACGAGTAACCCTGATGTAGTTACATCCAATCCGTTTTCATCTAAAAATTTATCCATCCTATTTTGGAGATGGGCATGTGAAGAAGGTAAGATACCACGATTCCTTTTAACAGGCTTACCATCAATTAATATCTCGCGTTTTTCCTCTTTCTCCCATTTTATAGAAGAACCTATTGGACGCGGAGCCTTATTGAATATGAGTTCCGCAATTCCAACTGATTTTTTCTTTGGGAAGTAGACAAACTTGTCATTTTTACTGTCATAGTAGAAATTATACGAAGTAGTATCACCCCGTTGCTTTTTTGTAGACAGGTTATAATACCGCTCTATCAATAGTTCATAAGCCTTTTCAAGTAAATTCTGTATTGCGGTTTCAGTGCCCTTCATAGTAAGACCTGTCTCATTCACTATTTTTTCAACATCACTTTCAACTTCACGCAACATTACTACAAGCCCCAACAATCCAGAATCTAACCAGAAATGGTTTAACTTTGGAAAGATTATTTCTATGGACTTAGCCATTGAATTTTACCTCCATTATTTCTTCTAACTGTTCCATAGCCTCTGGAACTAAACTTGCCAATGCCCCAAAAGTCAGGGATCATAAAGTTTGTTTCAAATTCTCCATGAAAAGCCATCAGTTCAACATCATCCTTTACCTCAATCGCCTCGTTTTCTTCCAGTTTAGCTTTTATTTGCACCTTATCTTTTACAACATAGCCAACTGATTTGGACATTGACAGGATATTCCCTACAAGAATTCTCTCAAGTAAAGCATGGGCATCTTTTGGTTTTTTTCGTAGAGCGAGATAACCCTTATAATTTTCTTCATTCAATCCAATCCAGGTAGTTGCGAAAGAATAACGATGCATATTTTCAACTAAACCAAAAGGAACCACATCGTTACAAGTAGTCTGTTTCACAATGGGGTATTTTTGAAAGTATATTTCGAGATACTCAAGCTTTGGTATAGCTTTTAGGAGATAAGCACCCTCCTTTAAACCTACAATTAGAACAGAACCACCAAAGACTTTATACTGAATCAGCGGGTGTTTGTAAATTAATTCATCCCCCATATGCCCATGAAATTCAGGCCTATTTCTATACATATTCCCAAAGAACCCACGCACTGCAGTGCCGTCACCATTTATAGTCTTTTCACACGTTATCCAGATTTCTGTTTTCTCAATCATCATAAATTAGTGTCAGTAATCAGTGTCGGTGATAAGTGACAGATTACAGTGTCAGTAGCCTTTGGCAGTGGGCAGTTGCCAGTGTCTGTAGTCAACGGTTTTTTTCTCAAAAATTATTTTTCTTCCTTCATCAGTTGCTTCCATGGCCCCTCAAATCTCTCCTTGATCTCAGGCGTCTCTAACATGGCAGAGAATTCATTAAGCCATCTCCTGAATTGACAAGAATGGCGATATCAACATCGCGTGTAAATCTCGGTTCTCCCCACCACTGAAGGGCGATTCCGCCTATAAGAACATACGGTATACCTTCTCGTGTAAGAAATTCGTGAATTTCCATTATGGCTTTCAACTGCGGAGTCATTTTTTAGCCCTAGCAAGAAGATTCCTTCTTTTCAGCAGAAACTCTATCTTCTTTTTTGTAGATTTTCAATGCCTTTGCTTTTTACATCCTCTTCAGCTAATTCGCAAAGTGCGATGTATTCACGCAGCGAATCTTTTGTTGTTAAATGTGCAAGTCGCCTTTTCTTTTCCTCAGCAATCAGCTCATTTGCCTTTCTGTAACCTTTAAGAAGGTTTAATACTACACTCTTCTGCATCATTTTACCTCCATCACCCTGTGGCCGGTGGTATAACTTTCCATTCTCTACTTTTAAGGTCACAAACTTTGACCTTAAAAGATTTCCAGACTCCAAAACTCTTTCACTCTACAACTCAATTACGGTTCCTCTCTTTTAATGCCTTCAATTGCATCAAAATCTCTGTCATAAGATATATCTCATGAAAACCATAGTGTTTCATATAAACTGCATTATAAGCATCGATGTAATCAATATTTTTCCTGCTGTAAAGGACAAGGGCATCTGCAATAATATCACCTTCGGGAATAACCAGGTTTTCGGTACCAACGATAATAGAGATCATTTCTACAACATCGCCTTTTGGTACCTTGTAATAGGAAAGAAGCGTCCATATTAATTCGGCAATTACCATTCCAGAGGTAACAAGGGTGATTTTGTCCTCTATTGCCTTTCGAAAGACATCCTTACATTTGTCATACTTTGAAGGATCGTCGTTGGTTAAATACCTGAGAAATATATTGGTATCAACAAATATCTTTTTCATTGATCTATTTCCCTGTTGCCAACTTCTTTGACACCCTTTTTTTCACTTCTTCCCTAATGCTTTTGAAATCTATAGGCTTTTCCATAACCCGAACGAGTCGGAAGAGTATTTTCTGATAGGAGATGCTGAAATAAATTCAGCATGACATTTTCCGCTTTTGTCATTCCGAACTTGTTTCGGAATCTCCTGCATTATAATAAGTTTTCTTCCGACTCGTTCGGGTTAGTCTCTTTAAAATTCTAAAAAGTTCTTCACATTGCAAATTGGCTTATGAACCATGTATTGCGGGTTATTACAATCATCAATCATACGCTCCCCTTCCCCATAGGATTAAGATCTGTTCATATTTTAATGTTCAGGAATTTCAAACCAGCTCTGTAGAGGCAGTTCATGAATTGCCTCTACAATGAAAAAGTTGACGAAGTCTTAACTTGTATACTTATTCGTCGAAAAAATCTTCTTACGTCATTAGTCAGACTCGTCCCCAAATGCAGTTATCGGGGAGTTGAAAACTTATATCGCCATGCATGAAATGCCATATTCGGAGATCAATATCAGCATCACTTTTTACTCTAAAGTGATATATCCGGTATCTTCGCTATAGGCAAAGAGTTCTCCATAGCGGGCCCATCCTGTGAGGACATTAAACATTTTTACGGGGTCTTCCTGCGGCAAATGCAAAACAAGCTCTCCTTCAATGTAATCGCGTTCGAGCCTGCCTTTGGGATCCCTCCTGAGCATGTCCAGGATACGTTTATAAATATTCAATGTACATAACTGTTCTTTCCAGAGCCGTTTCCTGGTTGCGGTATCCGAGTCCACAAATCTTTTCCCTAACTTTGTGAGTATGATTTTTTGTTTTGGCGTATCAACAAGATCCAGTAACTCGGCCGCCTTGGCGATGTTAATAAGATGTCCAAACTCCTTATGAATTTCAATTGCAAGGTGAAAGATATCCTCTTCACCCTGATGGGCATCGAGAACCTCCAACAATCCAATGATCTCGTTTACGGATACATCAGGTAACGGTTCTAATATCATGGTTTCAGGTGAAACTTTTAGAGGAGTTACGGGTGCTTGTATTTCTACGTCAGGAATTATGGCACTGGTAATAATACGGTGGATTCGATCCACGAAATTGAGAAATTCCTGGCTCCGGGAATTGCGGGGACGGCTGAGGGTATTTCGCAGAATACTCCGGACGCTGCCCGGATTGGTACCCATAATTACAATACGGTCTGCCATATATACGACTTCCTTAATATCGTGGCTCACCATAAAAACTGTCGTGGGATTCTTTTCCACACAAGACCAGATATCCAGGACCTCCGCACGCAAAGTTTCAGCAGTTAACGCGTCAACCTGTGAAAAGGGTTCGTCCATACAAAGGATTTCGGGTTCAACAACCAGAGCTCGCGCAATACCTACCCGCTGTTTCATGCCACCGGATAATTCCCTGGGATAGGCCTCTTCGTAACCTGCAAGTCCTACCATACGGATGGCCTTATCCGCAAGCCGTTTGATCTCGCCGCGCGGCAGTCCTTTAGCCTTTAAGACTACTTCCACATTCTCAAGCACGGTCATCCACGGATAAAGGGCGAAATTTTGGAAAACGATACTGACGCCAGGATTAACCCCTTTCAGGGGTATGCCGTGGTAAAGAACCTGCCCGGTTGTGGGAGAGATTAATCCTGCCAGTATCCGCAAGAGTGTAGATTTTCCACAGCCGGAAGGCCCCAGCAATGCAACTATTTCATCGCGGTAAATAGTCAGGTTGATATCCTTTAATACAGTAATTGGATTGCCGTTAGGGAGGATAAAGCTGTGATTAATACCTTTTAAGTCGCATAATGATGAATTGACTTGTGCGCTCAGTTCGGCCATACTTATTCAATCTTTCTGATCACAGGGAATATTTTTTTTGGGCTATGTTATAAAGACTTCGCCATACAATACGATTGAAGACAACAACAAATGCCGACATGGTCAATACGGTACCCGCTAACAGTGCAAAATCCGCCTTCTCTGCAGCTTGACTGATCATTGCGCCAAGTCCGCGTGCCGTAAGAGTATAACCTCTAAAAACAACATATTCTGCAACAATGCTTGCGTTCCATGCCCCGCCTGCGGCCGTAATCCATCCCGTTACCAGGAAAGGGAACACCGCAGGAATATAGAGATTTTTCAGGCGTTGCCAGAGATTCATTTCGTAAAGTCCGGAGACCTCCATTAAGTCAGAGGGTACGGACATGGCGCCTGCAATCACGTTAAAAAGGATATACCACTGCGTACCCAGCAGCATAAGCACAATACTTCCGAAGTTAAGACTTACACCTATGGTCTGTAATAAGATAACAATGAGTGTATACAGCATAGGCGCCGGGAAGGACGCCACGATCTGAACTACAGGCTGAAGAATACGCGAGAGTCGCGGGGAAAGACCGACAGCCAGACCCGCCGGTAATGCCCATAGTGTACCGATGGCAACAGCGGACAAAACCCTGAACAGTGTGAGACATCCATGCCAGAAGATCTGACGCCAACCTGAGATGGACAAGGCTTGAAGCAGGTGGTAGAGCTTCCAGCATCCAAACCCAAAAAAGCTTATAAAGATGGCATATATGATATACAGAAATATGCGAAAAGGCAGGCGTATTTTCCCGCCTCTTTCTGAATAAACCCTTTTTCTTGAGAAAAGATAATGAAACCAGGAACCTATAATGAAACTGGACATGCCGCTAATGTATTGCAATAATCTAGCCTTTCGTAACCAATTTAAAAAGAAGGACGACGCAACAATTTGCATGCCTGTCTCTTCTATCTTAAATTTTTGCGACCAAGCAACCACAGGTCTCCACAAGAACAAATCGAGAAACACTATCATAACAACCATGGCCGTAATGGCATAAACCATGGCCGGGAAATTGCCTTCATTAACCGCCACGCTCATGTAAGAACCCACGCCGGGAAGACGAAAATCTTGCGAACCCAGGACGAAGGACTCGCAGATCATCAAAAAAAACCAGCCGCCGGCCATAGACATCATACTGTTCCAGATAAGTCCAATAGCCGCATAGGGAATTTCAACCCACCGTAATGTCTGCCACCAATTAAATCGAAAAATACGGGCTACCTGACGCATATCCGCAGGCAAGGCACGGAGTGAGTGATGGAAACTAAATGTCATATTCCATACCTGCCCGGTAAAAATCATAACAATTGCGGCAAGCTCCAGGCCGACATTCGAACGTGGAAATAAACCTACCAGTGTTAACACCAGCCCTGGTAGAAATCCTAAAACAGGAATGCTCTGAAGGATATCCAGCAGAGGCATCAGCACCTTTTCGGCAACCCGATCTTTTGCTGCCCAGTAGCCATAAATAAGGGTAAACAACAAGGATAGACAGTAAGCAATGATGCCACGAACCAGAGAAAAAAAAGTATATTTCGGCAATGCCCATGGACTAAGGTCAATTTCGACAACCGGACGCAAAACGTCCGTCCACTCTTTTTTAACGGAAATAAAGCCGTAAAAAAGACCTGCAATGCATAAAACAAGCAGAAAATCAATCCAACTGAAGCGGGTCGGTTTATGCACGGCAGGTTTGTCACTGCCGATTTCATGAAAGATTTCTGTCACGTGGTTGGATATTGAATGGGTTTCCTGGTTTAATCTCCTATATAAATTTTCTTACTATTACATACCAGGAAATGGCCTGAAAAACCATGTAAATTTTCTCAAAGTAATATAAACAAAAAAATCTTGCATTTACTGAAAACATTCCATAAGATTTATAAACGCCCTTATGTGAAAAGATTCCGCGTTCGTGATAGGCAATGATTCAATATAAAACACACCGGTACCAGTTAATAAAGCGGGCAATCTTCGTCTGTCTGCTCTTTTTGACAGCCGTTTCATGCGCTGCAGCGCATAAACCAGCGAAAGAGGAAGTCGATGCAAAACCTGCTGAGACAGAAATAGAAAAAAACCTGGTTGTATCCGAATTCATTCTGGGAGTGGGCGATGAGGTGGAGTTAAGGGTATACAGACATGACGACCTTAATAAAAAAGTCCGCATCCCACCAGACGGTATAAACACCTTTCCCCTTATCGGCGAAATACCCACAAAGGGAATGAGCATCCATCAGCTTCGGGAAAAGATAAAAGAGTCCCTTTCGGTTTACCTTGTGGATCCACAGATAAGTTTGGAGATCACGTCATTCAAGGGCCAGAAGATTTTTATCCTGGGAGAGGTATATAACCCCGGAGTATATCAGATTGATACGCCAACGACTATAATCGAAGCAATCGCAAAGGCAGGCGGATATACCCTGGACGGAAAATATAACAGCGTCGTGTTAATCAGGGGTAACATTGAGAAACCGGAATTGAAGAGACTCGATCTAAAAAAGACCTTCGCAATGGGGGATTTGTCCCAAAATGTCTTCCTGAAAAGCGGGGATATCGTATATGTCCCGCGAACATTCATTTCAAATGTTGACCGATTCTTCAAACATTTTGAGAATATCGTACGGCCACTTGTAATAATGGAACAGGGCATTTTATTGGGTAAACGGATTGATGAAGAGGTCTTCTCAGGACAACAGCCGGTTCAGCGGACACAAATTGTAATTACACCGCCTTAGGCGCTGAATCAGGCCTTTGGCGACCTTTCCCACTGTGCCCCCGTTTACCTGGAAAATTATGGACATGCATTATTAGTTAAATTAAGCAATGTTTGCTTTAAAAGTAGCGCAGGCTCCAGCCTGCCAGCCTTTTTTATTTTGCTTCATGCAGGCTGGACAGACTTGATCGCTCATGGCTATATCAATAAACTATTAGTGATATTTTCAGAGTCCTTAACTAAACACGTATTGGATTACGGAGGGGTTTGAAATTCCTGATCATCAGATTATTGTAACATCTGATCTATTTACCATCTCAAAAATACTTCTAGTCATGGAAGTTATACTATGCAATCATTTCAATTTATCGTCCTGACACCGCCCTGCCTGCCGGATCCATCCATCGCAATCGCCGCCAGCAGGGCCGGCGCGATTGGGATAGCGGACCTGGAGTATACAAAAAATGCCCATGACAAGCTTAACATAATTTCCAGGCTGACCAGGTATGTCAGAAAGGGTTGTGGCATTAAGCTCAGCAGCAAAGATGACTGTTTTAAAACTATAATCTCCGGACTTCCTCGTCAGGTTGATATAGCTGTTCTGACCTGTGATAACCCTGAAATGCTTCATAAGCAGGTACAACTCCTCAGGTCAAAAAATATTACCGTTCTCCTGGAAGCAACCTCTCTTGAACAGGCACAACTTGGAAACGCAGCCGGAGCAGACGGAATCGTCGCCAAGGGGAATGAGGCGGGGGGGTTGGTTGGAGAAGAAACTGCTTTCATACTCCTTCAGCAATTATTGAAGAGCGTGTCGCTGCCTGTCTTTGTTCAAGGGGGTATCGGATTGCACACTGCAGCCGCCTGCTATGCGGGTGGGGCTGCTGGTGTGGTGCTGGATATGCAACTAGCATTAACTCGCGAATCCACCCTGCCGGAGACCGTTAAAACTGTCGTAGCACATATGGACGGCAGCGAAACAATCTGCATGGGAAGCGAAATAGGCAATACCTGCCGGATGTACTCCCGTGCGGGACTACCCATCCTCCAGGATTTATCCGCTGTAATAAACACCCTTGCCACAGACCCTCGTCCCAGACCTGAAATTCTTGCCGATTTTCGTCAGGAAGTCAAAAAACGTGCCGGGTGGGGCGATCCGGGGCAACATATCTGGCTCCTCGGTCAGGATACGGCCTTCGCCGCACCCCTTGCCCAACGATTCCACACTGTCGGAGGAATATTGGATGGATTCCGGCAGGCAATCGCCTCGCACGTCCGAACTGCTAAGACACTTCGTCCCCTTGGCGAGGGTTCCCCGCTGGGGCGCTCCCACAACACCCGCTACCCGATTGTCCAGGGACCGATGGCCAGGATTTCCGACACACCAGCATTCGCAGCCCGTGTGGCCGAAGAGGGGGCATTGCCGTTTCTCGCCATCTCCATGCTGGACGCTCATGAGATCAGGGAGATACTCGAAGAAACGAAAAGGCTGCTTGGCAACAGACCCTGGGGAGTAGGCATGCTGGGATTCATATCCCCGGACCTTCTACGGAAACAGCTCGATGTCATCAGAACTTACAAACCACCCTTTGCGCTCATCGCCGGTGGAAGGCCAGACCAGTCCCACGCCCTCGAAAAGGAGGGTATTCATACTTACCTGCATGTCCCCTCACCCGGACTACTCAGGATGTTTATTGAAAGCGGGGCGCGCCGCTTTATATTCGAAGGGAGCGAGTGCGGTGGCCATGTGGGACCACGGTCAAGCTTTGCGCTGTGGAATCCCATGATTGATGTCCTTACAGAGTCATTGCACGGAAAAGACATGGCAGACTGCCATGTCCTCTTTGCAGGGGGTATTCATGACGCCCTTTCTGCCTCCATGGTTGCAACTATGGCAGCCCCTTTGGCAGAACAAGGCGCAAAAATCGGCGTGCTTCTTGGCACCGCTTACCTGTTTACCGAGGAAGCGGTATATACCGGAGCCATCGTCAGGACATTCCAGGAGGAGGCAATCAAATGTACCAAAACCGTTCTTATGGAGAGTGGACCGGGGCATGCTGCCCGTTGTGCCGACACGCCGTACACCAGGATATTTGCACAGGAAAAGCTGCGACTGGCCGCAGAAGGAGCATCGGTTGAAAAAATCCGCAATGTCCTCGAGGAACTAAATCTTGGCCGGCTGCGGACCGCATCGAAAGGTATTATCCGTAATCCGCGATACGGAGAGAACGAAGGGGCATCGAAATATATTCTGTTAAGCGCAGAGGAGCAGCACAACCAAGGAATGTATATGCTCGGTCAGCTTGCGGCGCTCCGCGATCGTCCCTGCGCGGTTAAAGATATTCATTACGATGTCGCGGTGAAAGGTTCTGAGCGATTAGAAGCACTGACAGAATTTCAACCGACCCGGACTTCAGCAAGCCGTGAGGCCAAACCCAGCAACGTTGCCATTATTGGCATGGCCTGCATACTCCCAAAAGCCGGCAACTTAAAAACCTATTGGGAAAATATCCTCAATAAGGTCGATGCAATTACCGAGATTCCAAAAGACCGGTGGGATTGGCAACTCTATTTCAGCCAGGACCGCAATGCTCGCGATAAGGTCTATTCCAAATGGGGTGGATTCATTGAGCCTGTTCCGTTTAATCCAACCAAATACGGAATGCCGCCCAATACCCTGTCTTCTATAGAGCCACTCCAGTTACTTACGCTCGAAGTGGTTCAAAAAGCTATTGAAGACGCCGGATATTCACGCCGCCCGTTTCCCCGTGAAAGGACGTCAGTAATCCTTGGCTCAAGCGGCGGCATCTCCGATCTGGGGCAACTGTACTCCTTTCGTTCCAATTTGCCCATGTTCATAAAGGATATCCCACCGGATGCCCTGACAGGGCTTCCCGAATGGACAGAAGACTCCTTTGCCGGCATCCTTCTTAACGTAGCCGCCGGCCGGGTGGCCAACCGCTTTGACCTTGGCGGAGTCAACTACACGGTAGATGCGGCATGCGCTTCCTCTCTGGCGGCTGTATATCTTGCAGTCAGGGAACTTGAAAACGAAACCAGCGACATGGTGATCGTTGGTGGGACCGACACGCTGCAAAACCCCTTTTCTTACCTCTGCTTCAGCAAGACACAGGCGCTATCTCCACGCGGACGGTGCAGGACATTTGACGAGAGCGCCGACGGCATTGTAATCAGCGAGGGGATAGCCATTCTCGTCTTAAAGCGTTTGTCAGACGCCGAACGGGACGGAGATCGGATCTACGCGGTAATCAAAGCCGTTTCGGGTTCCAGCGACGGGCGAGACAAAGGGTTAACTGCCCCGCGCCCTGAGGGCCAGGCCCTGGCATTGAAGCGGACATACGAAAAGGCAGGTTTCTCTCCGACAACTGTGGGTCTGATCGAGGCGCACGGCACAGGAACGGCGGCCGGTGACCGTGCGGAGATTGAAACGCTTAAGCGAATATTCGAAGCTGCCGGCGCTGCACATCAGAGTTGCGCCATCGGGTCAGTCAAATCAATGATCGGGCATACGAAATCAACGGCGGGGGTAGCCAGCCTGATCAAGGTCGCGCTATCACTCTATTACAAGGTGCTCCCCCCAACCATCGGCGTCGATAAACCCAATCCGATTCTGGCAGGAAGCCCTTTTTACGTAAATACCGAGGCGCGCCCCTGGATCTGCGGTATTACGGAACAGCCGCGACGAGCGAGCGTCAGCGCCTTCGGCTTTGGAGGAACGAACTTTCATGCTACACTTGAGGAGTACACCGGGAGCTTTTTACCAATATCCCACGATTCAGTTTTGCACTGCTGGCCGGGCGAACTCTTCCTCCTGACAGGACATTCCCCCAAGGAGTTGATTGAGACCGCAGATAAGCTAAGTAAGGCCATATTGCATGGCGCCCATCCGGCGCTGCGCGATCTGGCCTATACCCTGTGGAAGCACTCAAAGAAAGATCGCCACGCATTTAAGCTTGCAATTGTAGCCGGCTCACTGGAAGATCTACAGCAGAAATTAACTTCTGCAGGAGAAAGTTTAAAGAATCCGGGGTGCAGTCAAATTCATGACCCAAAAGGAATCTATTTTACCGACGAACCCATTGGCAGGGAGAGCAAGGTTGCATTCCTGTTTCCCGGTCAGGGATCACAGTACCCCGACATGCTCCGTGATCTGGCAATTCTGTTCCATGAAGTGCGAGAGCGGTTCGAACTGGCTGACCGTACCCTGTCCGGCCGGTTCCCCCGACCACTCAGCGCATTTATCTTTCCACCTCCCTGCTTTAGTAAAGAGGAAGAGCAAACCAGCCATCTGGAGCTTACAAAGACCAACATCGCCCAGCCGTCCCTTGGTGCAGCGGATATGGGGCTATTCCACCTGCTGCAGACCTTCGGGATCAAACCGAGCATGGTCGCCGGGCACAGCTACGGTGAATATGTCGCGTTGTGTGCCGCCGGCGTTTTCAGTGAAGAGATATTGTACGCCCTCTCTGAGGCGAGGGGACGCTTTATCATGGAAATGGCGGGACAAGACTCCGGCACCATGGTTGCTGTGGAGGCAGTGCGTGAGACCGTCAAAGAGGTCATATCAACAGTCGAAGGTGTATGGATTGCTAATCTTAACGCCCCGAGGCAGACTATTATTTCTGGAACAAGACCCGGCATAGAAGAGGCCGTAAAACGCCTTGAAGCGCAGGGAATGCGGACCCGCTCCATACCCGTCTCCTGTGCATTTCATTCACCTCTTATGGCTCCTGCACAGGATCGGCTGGCAGAGTTCCTCTCAACTATAGAGGTCGCTCCTCCAATGCTGGATGTCTTTTCCAACACTACTGCATCATCTTATCCTCAGAACGCAAAGGATATTACTGCTCTCCTGAGCAAGCATCTGGTACAGCCGGTAGAGTTTGCAGGCGAAATTGAGGCAATGTACCGTGCCGGTGCCCGCATCTTTATAGAAGCAGGACCGCGTAATGTGCTCACAGGGCTTACGCATCAGATTCTTGAGGGACAACCTTATCTGGCGGTTGCACTCAGTACGCCTGGACGGTCAGGCATCATTCAACTTTTACATGCATTAGGACAACTGGCGGTTCACGGGGTACATCTCCAGCTTGATCGTCTCTATCAGGGAAGGGAGGTACGCCAGCTCAAACTCGATGCACTCGTTGAAGAAACAAGGGAAAAACCACTGCCACCAACAACCATGCTGGTTGACGGCAGCCGGGTTCGTCCCCTCTACGAAACGGCTCAAGCCAGGCGTGAACAAAACGCAGGGGTGTATAGCAATACACCTGTACGGTCTATACCGACCGGTAACGCTGAAATTCATACTTCAAACGAAGAAGACAGAGACGTCATTCTCCAGTTCCAGAAATTGATGAACCGGTTCCTGGATGTGCAACAGCAGGTCATGCTTGCTTATCTCCGTGGTTCAAATGGTGAGCAGATTCCAGAATCCGTAGCTTCCGACTTATTCAAAACCATGCTCAATACGTCTCCTCAGGCGCAGACCTCCTCATCTTCTCAATTGGCGGAACCTTCACCACTGTTATCTAAAAAGCATGCCCCAACGAAAACGGTATTGTCTTCTCCCGATGCCAGCGCCACTTCAGCTCCCGGACATACTGGACATGTTCTCACCCAGGAGCAGAGGCCTTCCTTTAACAAGGAACAACTTACAGAGCAACTCCTCAGGGTTGTAAGCGAGCGGACCGGCTATCCACCGGAGATGCTCGGCCTGGATCTCAATATCGAAGCTGACCTGGGCGTCGATTCCATTAAACGAGTCGAGATCCTTGGCGCCCTCCAGCGTGCCTATCTCTCCAATTATGGGGAGATTCAGATGGCAATGGAGGAATTGACGAAAATCAAGACTTTACGGGGTATTATTGACTATATCGGCAACATTTTTCAATCTCAGCCTGAGGCAAAGACGGATAAACCAACCCCTGACCAGCATGCGCCTGCGACTGCCAGAACCTTTTCAGAGGGAAACAATAAGAAAGTTGAAGTTTCCCGATGCCTTTTGACGTCCACAGATACCCCGATAAATAAACAGCCACTATCATTACCTACGGGCTCCGTCTTCATCATTACCGACGACGAGCGGGGAATTGCCCACACCCTGTCAGATAAACTCAGAAATCTTGGAGGGCGTGTTGTTCTCGTTCGAATGGGTGATAAAACCACTGAAGTGGAAGCATATCTTTATACGGCAGACCTGAAGATTCCAACAGGTGTAGCCGACCTCGTGGCTCTTGTTCGCAAAAAGCATGGCCCAATTACCGGTATTATTCACCTCCTCCCTTTGAAGAAAAGGGTATCCTTTGAAGAGATGGATATGAAAAATTGGAAGGACCGCATTTGCCTTGAAACCATAGGTCTCTTCTACCTTGCGAAGGCCGCCGGCCATGACCTGAAACAGGCCGCTGAAACGGGAGGAGGCTGGCTGGTCGCGGCAACAGAATTGGGCGGTGTGCTCCCAGGGCATCAAAAGGAGTTTACGCCCATTTTCCCCGGTCAGGGTGGGATTGCCGGATTGATCAAGACATTAACCTTAGAGTGGCCTCACGTCTGCTGCAAGGTAATTCATTTTGGTAATGAAGGTCAGAATCCAACCATAGTAGACAATCTGCTTTGTGAGATGACTAACCAAGATAAGCAGGTCGAAGTTGTCTACAGGGATTCGCGTCGATTCATTCTTAAGCCCATGAAAGCTCTCCTGGATCAGAATATTCCGGCAAATCTGACCGTTGACTCAAGCTGGGTCATACTTATCACAGGCGGCGCCAGAGGCATCACGGCTGAGGTGGCCTGCGAACTGGCAAGGCGCTATCAGCCGGTAATCATACTGGTTGGACGCTCTCCACTCCCTGCATCTTATGAGTCGCCTGAAACTGCAGAACTCGTCTCGCCGCAAGAACTCAAAACGGCATTCATCAATCAAATGCGTCGCTCAGGGCAGTCAGTTACCCCGGCACAGGTTGAAACTGCCTGCACCCATCTATTGCATGAAAGAGAGATGCGGAACAATCTGACGGCGATGCGACAGGCCGGGGCAACCGTACGTTACTATCAGATAGATGTCTGTAACGAGGAAGCCTTCAGTAGCCTTATCGATGAGATTTACCGCTCTTATGGCAGACTGGATGGCGTCGTTCATGGCGCCGGCATTATTGAAGACAAGTTAATTGAAGACAAAACTCCCGAATCTTTTAATCGGGTCTTTTATACAAAAGTCGGCAGCGCCTTCATTCTCAGCCGTAAGCTGCGCCCTGATTCGCTCAGATTTCTGATTTTCTTCTCCTCGGTGGCCGGATGTTTTGGTAATCGAGGTCAGTGCGATTACGCGGCTGCAAATGAAGTGTTGAATAAACTCGCAGTTTACCTGGATTGTCAATGGCCGGGGCGGGTTGTGGCGATTAACTGGGGTCCCTGGGAGAAGACCGGAATGGTGTCAGCCGAAGCGCGGAGGCAATTTGAAGAGCGCGGCGTAGAACTAATTCCTTCCGGTGCAGGCTGCGACATGCTGGACAAAGAATTGAAATTTGGACGAAAGGGTGAAGTGGAGATTGTTGTGGGAAATGGCCCATGGGTAGACGCAGGTGCAGCGCCAGCATACGCTCCCCCAGACGTATTTCCGCTTCTGAACGGTATTCCACTCAGGCGGAGAAATTCCGGTACTGTTGAGTTCGTCCGAACACTGGATCCGGCATTTGATTTATACTTGCAGGATCATCGGCTTGATGGAAAACCTGTGCTGCCTATGACCGTCGCCATGGAATTGATGTCAGAGGTAGTTCAAAAGACATGGCCTGAACGGCAGATTACGGGTATGAGATCCTTAAACGTCCTTCGGGGCATCGTCGTGGAAGACGGCGCCAAGGAGATTCGGGTTGTTGCCCGTCCACAGTCCGATGCCTCATGTGAAAACTCAACCATAGAAATAGCCGTGGAAATTTACGAATCGAATCAATCCGGACATCCAGGTTACCGTGCTGTAGTCCAGACGGAAAAACAACTCCCGTCTCCTGTGCTTTACGAATACGGCGAACTCCGAAATTTACACCCGTTTCCCAAGACGGTGAGGGACATTTACCGCCACTGGTTATTCCATGGCCCGTGTTTCCAGAATATATCGTCAATTGAAGGGTTTAATCAGTATGGAATATGCGCCATCCTTGTTTCATCATTGCCGGCTCAATGCCTCAGTCAGCATACGGACAGTCAATGGTTAATCGACCCCGTACTCCTTGACTGTGGTTTACAGTTAGCGCTTTTATGGGAACGTGTTTATTATGATATGACGCCTCTCCCCACCGGCTTTAAATCCTACCGTCGCTTTGGTTCTCCTTCTGGTTCGTCAGTTCGCTGCTACCTGCGTGCATATCCCAGTGCCGGGGGTCATATCCTCTTTGCAGACATCTGCTTCCTCGATACAGCGGGCAGGATGCTTGCTTTTATGGAAGGCGTAGAGGCCTCCTGCAGCAAAGCACTGAACCGGCTTGCCGGCGTTGCTGAATCAGTCAGAGGAAACAACGAATGAATTCACTTCACACCTGGGACACAGAGGTTTTTATTATTCAGGGAGAATCCCGTCATGATCTGACGGAAGCGACCAGACGGCTCTACGGGTTTATTTCAAGTAATCCCGCGCTTGAACTCAGGGATCTGGCTTTCACCCTGAACTGTCCCCTGCAGGAATCCGGATACCGTCTTGCTATCGTTGCAAATTCTTTACAGGATTTAGAAAAAAAACTGAACCACAGCCTGAAGCAATTATCGAATCAAGGCTGCAGCAGGATAAAGGACAAAAGCGGCATATTCTTTTTTGAAGAACCTTTGAGCCGGAAGGGGACCCTTGCCTTTCTCTTTCCCGGAGAAGGATCGCAATATGTCAATATGCTGGCTGATCTATACCGCCATTTTCAGGATGTCAGGGCTTGCTTCGAACGAATCGACCGGGCATTTCTTAACAACAAAAGGGATATTCTGCCCAGTCAGATAATATTTCCTCCGCCCCATGCTCAGTCCTCGGAAACTAATTCTTCTGAACAGATTCTCTGGCAAATGGACTTTGCCGTGGCTGCGGTCTTTATTGCTAACCAGGCCCTCTTTACTTTGCTTGACCATTTAGAAATCCGGCCTGATGCAATGGTTGGTCACAGCAGCGGTGAGTTTGCAGCCCTAATAGCTTCTGGTGCCGTGGACATTCAAAGCGAGGAACAGGTTATCCAGCTTGCCCTCGAATTAATTCGCATACACGAATCCCTGGGAGAACAAGTCCCCGAGGCAAAACTTCTGGCAGTGGGTGCAGCAAATCCCTCAGTGATAAATTCAGTGGTAGCTGAAAGTGGAGGGTTGCTCCGTGTGGCCATGGATAATTGCCCGCATCAGGTAGTCCTCTGTGGATCTGAAGCAACGATAGCCAGCGTAACGAATCGGCTTCAATCACAGGGTGCCATATGCAACCTACTGCCGTTTAATCGCGCTTACCATACCCCTTCATTCAAGCCAGTCTGTGACAAATTTTTCCCTTTCTTCCAGACGCTCAAAATCGTGCCTCCCCGCACCCCCATCTACTCCTGTGCCACGGCACAGTCTCATCAACGTGATCCGGAGGAAATTCGACGGCTTGCAGTTGAACAATGGTGCCGTCCGGTACGTTTTCGTGAGACAATAGATACAATGTATGCCGACGGTATACGAATTTTTGTTGAGGTGGGTCCGAAGGGAAACCTTACAAGCTTTGTTGATGACATCCTGCAAAATCGCCGTTATCTCGCCTCACCGTCAAATGTTTCACACCGTTCAGGTATAACACAGCTCAACTACTTGATTGGCATGCTGGCTGCCCACGGTGTCCACATGCGGCTTGATTACCTCTATACGCATCGCGCGCCAAAAAAGTTATCGCTTCACGAAACGCAATACTCAGGCAAGACGGATACACCGGATCAGGCATTTCTGGCCTCACAGGCAGCAGAAAACAAACCTTCCGTCCAGACTGCGCAGAAGAGCAGTCTTGGAACCAGGAATAGTTCCAGATTCACGGCCATGCTGGATTACCTGCAGACGATGGAACGTTTCCTGAATGCACAACAGGAAATTATAAGTGCTTTTCTGTCCGGATCGGATATACCCAATTGTAATACCATACTCAGTACTCCATGTCCACAACTCGTTTCTCATTTACCGCCTTCACTGGGATTTCAATGCTGCCGCATCTCTGAAACAGGAGATGAGAGCCGGCTTCAAACATTGCTTCATAGCATCCTCAACCGAGGGGAACTGGAGGCGTGGCTCCGTCTTCCCGGGCCCGGGAAACGCCGCAGGGAATGGCTGCTTGGCAGGCTGGCGGCAAAGGACGCAGTGCGTCTCTTCCTGAAAGACCAGTACCAGATGGAGGTAAATCCCGCTGAAATAGAAATTGCCACAGACGAATACGGAAGACCTGTTACGAGCGTGGAAATTATCGGGGGGCTGGATAACCATTTAATCCTTTCTATCGCCCATTCCGGGGGAAGCGCAATAGCTGTAGCAGGCAGGTGCGGTAACTATCTGGGCGTAGGTATTGATATGGAACGGGTTGGGCGGAATCACGAGGAACTGGAAAGAGTAACCTTGTCTGCAAAAGAACGGGCGCTCCTTTCTGCAGTTCCTGCTTCGAAAAGAGCGGAATGGTTTTTAAGGCTTTGGTGCGCCAAGGAGGCGGTAGCAAAGGCCCTTGGACGGGGGATGATAGGCGGTCCCCTCAATTTGATAATTCATAAGATAAAAGCAGAAACCGGTGAAGTATCACTGGCGCTTACCGGAGAGTTCGCGCGGCAATTGCCTGCCTGGGCGGGCATGATTTTTACTGCCTGTACAAGATGCGAAGGCGACTATATCTTTGCACTCTCACTTGTATAATATAAATACTGGAATGACCAAAAGGCAACAATTTAGTTTTTTGAAAACGTCAAGAGTCGTAAACGCCTTAGCGGTAATTATGTAGAGGCAATTCATGAATTGCCTCTACAGTGCATTCCCCCTGTGTCCCCCGTTTACGGGGGATTATGGGGATACTGAAATTTTTCAAAAAACTAAACTGTTACGATAAAAGTTTATCTTTTTTGTCCTTATACGTATCATGCTGAACTTGTTTCAGGGTGACAAATGAGGCAAACCTTTATCAGTTTAGCTGGTATGTTTAAGGAGGAATACATCCCCGATTTTTTGTGACTTCTGCCAGGTTTTGTGTTAACCCTGAC
The DNA here is from genome assembly GCA_040048245.1 of Candidatus Brocadia sp. Taxonomy (GTDB): domain Bacteria; phylum Planctomycetota; class Brocadiia; order Brocadiales; family Brocadiaceae; genus Brocadia. The sequence goes on along the minus strand of JABRVT010000047.1, from coordinate 49,323 downwards.
AGGGTTGTTGGCTGTTTTATCCCGATTCTATGAACAGCTACAAAAAAGGAAACGCTTCCATTAAGGAGTTACATGAAAATGCCGGATCAAAATGGTAAAAATCGTCTCGATAAAGATACAATTCTGCGCGATCTACTCAAGATACTGAAGGACATGCCTTCAGACTGGGAAAACGGATTTTCAGAGACGATCGGGGCAGACACACGCCTTGTGACCGACCTTGCACTGGAATCCATTCAGATAGTTCAACTCGTCATCGCCATAGAAAAGCACTTTCAAAGGCAGGGATTGCCCTTCCAAACGCTATTTCTGTCTGATAACTACAATGTTGATGATATACGGGTTGCGGATGTAGTAGAATTTTTATATACGCATCTCAATGCATGATAAATTGCTTTTTCTTCACAATCAAGATGAAGAATATTTTTTACTCTGTGATTTGATACAGATAAAGTTTATCCGTCTTCTCATGCAGGGTGGGCGATGCCCCCCTGCCCATTTAGCCTGAGGGGGTATCTTTGGGAATTGGTAACAGACTCATAAAAAATACGGGATTTGTCTTTATCTCCGGAATAGCCGGCAAACTCTTTTCGTTTTTTTTCATTGTCTATGCTGCCAGAGTTCTTGGGCCGGCGGATTTTGGCTTGTACGCATTTACAGGCACTGTGGCATTGCTCTTTTCCGCCTTTGGTAATTTCGGGATAGTCCCAATGGCCATAAGGGAGATATCCAGAGACAAAACAAAAGTGGGGGCATTATTCAGCCATATCCTTTCCCTCAGGGTAGGCATTGTTCTCCTGTTATACCCAGTCCTTCTCCTGGCGATAAATATACTTGGATATAGCAGCGACGTTAAATACCTTGTCTCTGTTGCCGGGCTTTCCTGTGTATTTTCCGCATTTTCAAGCTCTTTTAGAATTTTGTACGTAGCCTTTGAAAGGTTCAAAACGCCCTCTCTTATTGCTATTCTGGTGTCCTTTTTCAGTACCCTATCCCACATCATCATCCTCTATTATGGTTACGGGCTGAAAGGCATTATCTGGGTCTCTTTTTTTGGGAACCTCATGGGCGCTGTAATTTCCGGCATCTGGATAAGGAGAAAATTCTTTAAATATAAATTCGCCTTCGACCTGTCAGTTTGTAAGGACTTGTTGTTACAGTCCACGCCTTTTGCCGTTCTTTTCTTCTTTCAGCAAGTTACTAATAACATAAACATACTTCTTCTATCCAGGCTCCCCGGCCCGCTACCTGGAGAAACAGCGATGGGGTATTACAACCCCCCCTCTTCGGTATGCCGGAATGTTCTGCTGTTTCCTGAAAGCTTCAGGCAGGCCGCCCTTCCCGCCGTATCTTCCAATGCTGGAAATCCCGAAATCATAAAGGGTATAATTGCAAATTCAACAAAATCCCTCCTTGCGTTAGTCGTATTTCCGCTTATCCTCGCCACCACATTCTTTCCTGAAGAGATTATCAGCCTCGTCTTTGGTAAGGAATATCTTCCGTCAGCTCCGGCATTAACAATCCTGGGCTGGGCTTATGCCCTGCAGGTCCTTAATTCCCCCGTAACCGTGACTCTTTCTGCCTCACGGGAGATAAAAAAATTTATCCCCTGGGCAGCGCTTGAATTCTGCATAAACATCGCCCTGGCTGTGCCATTGATTATTTATTACAGTTTTACCGGCGCTGCGATAGCGCTCCTTGTTACCAAGGTATTCGAAACTTTTTTGCGGAATTATCTCTTAAAAAGCATCTGGGGCATAAAGCGGGCTGAAGCACCTGGCTCTTTATGGAGGATCTTATTCCCCATGGGCATCATATTTGTCGTGCTATTGTTCGCTCACCGAAGTTCGTTAAGCAATGTTGGACTTTTAATTTTAGCTTTGGTATCATACTCCACTTACATCTTTTCTTTTAAAGGTTTCCGCGAGAGGATTGCATTGCACGTTAACCGTTTGAAGGAAAGGTACTGGCTGGTTAAGTAAGGCAGACATAGATGAAAAAAAATAAGGTAATTATTATCGGGATAGATGGCGGAACTTTCGATATTATCCGTCCAATGATTGCCCGCGGCGAGCTTCCTGTGCTAACTTCCCTTATGGAAAAGGGGGCATGGGGTGAGCTTGAATCAACAATTCCCCCGGATACTTCCCCCGCATGGGTTTCCATGATGACAGGAGTAAATCCAGGCAAACACGGGATATTCTTTTTCCTGGACAACCTCCATAATAATGCCAGAAACGGAAGGCCTTTAGGTTCCGGAGATATAAAATTCCCTCCTTTGTGGTCTGTATTGAGCAGAGAAAAGAAAAACGTGATATTTATCAACGTCCCTTTCACCTATCCGCCCATGGAAGTAAACGGTGTTGTAATATCAGGAATGTTTGTCCCGAACAGCGCCAGCATAATAAGTTATCCACCGGAGGTGTACACAGACCTGGTAAATAAGCTAGGTAAATATGAAATTGATGACTGGAGTCTTGAGGCAATCGGCGCCGACAGATCCAAAATATCTGCCCATTATGACAGAATAATTAAAGGGATATCCCTGGTAACAGAGAAGAGGAAGATGGCAACACTGATGCTGTTAGAAGAAAAACCCTGGGATTTTGCTATGGTCGTTTTCACATCTGCAGACCGACTTCAACACCTGTTCTGGAAATTTATGAATCCGCCAACTGATAATCATGACTCAGAATTATCAAGGAAGTATGGCGGAGTCATTCAGCAAGGATACCGGCAGGTCGACAGGGCCATCGGCGAGATCATGGAAAAGGCCGGCCATGATACAACCGTTATCATTGTTTCAGACCATGGATTCGGTCCGCTTGAGAAGCATTTTTTTACAAACAAATGGCTTGAAGAGATTGGCCTTTTGAAAAGAAAAAAAAGGATGTGCCGCAAAAAATTTGATATTCGATTGACAAATCTACACCGGGCGCTGGCAAAGTTCGTTCCCGATAACACTATACCCAACTGGACAAAAAAAATACCTGTCCCTGTCCCCCAAATAAAAGCCAGGGACAGAAGCGAACTGATTGACTGGCAGAAGACAAAGGCTTATGGCAATCAGTGCGGAATAAATATAAATCTGAAAGGCAGGGAACCTGATGGGATAGTCGAACCTGGAAAAGAAATGGAGGAATTGCTGACGTTTATTCAAACACGGTTTTATCAATTGAAGGATGAAGCATCAGGAGAAGTCAAAATACCTGATTGGATTTGCAGAAAGGAAGAGATTTACAACGGGCCTTATATTAAGGAGGCAGACGATCTTTATTTCTCCCTGAAGAATCGTTCATATCTGCCAGATGCGAAGGTTGATGTAAACGTTAAGTTCGACAGACCCCTCTTAGGAAGCGGTATGCACCGCAGAAACGGCATATTTATCATGAGCGGTCCGCTCAGCAGGAAAAGGGATTCGATCGCGCCCAGGATAATAGATATCTCGCCAACCGTGTTATATCTCATGGGGCTTCCTGTGTTTGAGGAAATGGACGGGCGGATACTGGAGGAGGCTATAGACCCTGCCTATCTCAAATCCCACCCGATTAAAGTGGTCAGTTCTGTTGAATATAGCGGTAAAGGTTCTTATTACTCAGCGGAAGACGAAGAAAAGATTGCTGAAAGTCTGAAGCGACTGGGATATCTATAATGAGCGCGCGGTATAAATAAAAAATGGGCAAGACTGTAAACAAAAATCGCATCATGATAATAGGGCTTGACGGGGCGACCTTTGACATTATCAAACCTATGGTGGCGGCAGGGAGGTTGCCTGCTTTCGCAAACCTTCTGGCCAATGGCACTCATGGAAACCTGAAATCCACGGTCCTGCCGATTACTCCACCCGCATGGTCATCGTTCATGACGGGAAAGAATCCTGGCAAACATGGGGTCTTTGCTTTCTATACCCACTCCACGGAAAACTATGGAACTCAAATGGCTACCGGGCTCTCTATAAAGGCAAAAAAGATTTGGGACTATCTCGATTCAGAACGTATAGGATTAATAGATATACCCATGACTTTTCCCCCCCAGGAGATCAACGGATATATGATTTCAGGTTGGCCGGTTCCTTCGGAAGAATCTATTTTTACCTATCCCCCCGACCTCCATACAGAGGTTATAAGAGAAGTCGGCAGTTATATGATGGATACGACCATTATATCAAGTCACACCAGGATGTCTCCCATTGAAACACTCAGGCGCCTCTACCAATATACCGGATCAAGAAGGGATGCGGCGCTTTACCTCCTCAGGGAAAAAGGGCCGTTTGACTTTTTCGTCGTGGTATTCAGGGGCACTGATTTCCTCCACCACGTCGCATTCAAATTCCTCGACGAAGAGTATTGCAAGGCAAATCCTGACGTATCCAAAAAATTTAAGGGCGTGATCTTTCAATTTTATGAGAAGATGGATTCCATTGTGGCCGATTTAATCAGAGCCATGGGCGAAGACGCGATAGCAATCATAATGTCAGACCACGGGGCAGGCCCACTAAAAAAGAAGTTCTACATCAACAGGTGGTTAAAACAGGAAGGCTTTCTTTCTTTAAGAAAGGGATCTCCTTCGCGCGGCGTCAGCGTCAACTGGGCACCGCTCTCCCATCTCCTTCAAAAGGCAGGGGCGTCCTATTTGAGTCTTTTTATTCCTTCTCTGTTCAAAAGAATGAGAATACCCTATCTGAAACCTTATACAAAACATCCTTCCGCGCTCATTGACTGGAACAAGACAAAGGCCTTTGCAAATCTGACCTGGCCGGATGAAATTATACGGATAAACCTGCAGGGCAGGGAGCCGGCAGGAACAGTTTCTAAAAAAGAGTACGAGGCTGTCAGAAATGCCATAATCGAAAGGCTGCTTGAGGTAAGAGACCCCGAAACGGGAGAAAAGATCATCGATAAGGCACACCGCAGGGAAGAGGTCTACCACGGCCCGTATCTGGAAGATGCGCCGGATATCCTGGTCCTCACTCAGAATACGAGCTATGTCTTTAATCCGGCGCTGGACGATGGAGTCCTTTTTGAACGACCAGAAGACCCAAGGGCTCCGCACAGAATGGAAGGTATATTCATCATAAAAGGCCCCGGCATAAAGGCGGGTCAGGTTCTCTCAGGATTAAATATCACTGATATTGCCCCAACTGTTCTCTACCTGATGGGGAAACCTATTCCGGAGACCATGGATGGGAGGGTAATACTGGAAGCCATACATGAAGAGTTCTTCAGGACGCACCCACCAAAATATTATAAAGAAGAGGGAAACGGCTCTTTAAAAGAAATCGATCAGGAATTCTCTGAAGAAGAAAAGAGAAAAATAGAGGAAGGACTCAGGGCGCTTGGGTATATGGAATGAAATGTACGAAAAATAAACTCATACTTATTATTGCGGTTATTGCTAGCCTTTGCGGTGGTTTTTGGGGATACAAGAAGGTGATAAGTCTCCCGCAAAAACAAAAGGATGTCACGGCAAAAGGCCATGCAACACAAAGTACGGCAAAGACCGGTCGCAGCATTACAAACGCTGTTTCCCAGGGCGGCGCTGCAAATACTCTGGCAGCTACCCCATGGCCGGTATTTCAGGCAGATGAAAGACATACTGGCAGGAGTATTTTTACAGGGCAAAATAAACTCAGACCAAAGTGGCTATTTGAAGTCAATACTATTGTGGAATCCTCTGTCGTTACAGGCGTAGATGGCTCTCTCTATTTTGGGGCATATGATTCTAATTTTTACTCTGTAACCCCATCCGGAAAATTGAGATGGAAATTCCAGACACGCGGCCCTGTCAGGGCTACTGCTGCTATTGCACGCGACGGCACCATATACGCCGCCTCAAGGTATGGCGCTTTATATGCCTTAAATCTCAATGGAACAGCCAGGTGGATCAAAGTGCTCTCCGGGCAGCAAATAGACTCTTCACCGGTAATAGGACATGATGGGACTATCTTTGTCGGATGCCACGATGGATATCTTTACGCAGTAAATCCTGATGGCACATTAAAGTGGGTTTCAGAATCGTTAGGACATATAAGCGCATCCTCGCCGGCGGTAGGAGAAGACGGCACTATCTATATCGGTTCATACGATTGCAATTTGTATGCGCTTGACAGCGACGGCGGTATTAAATGGAAATTTGAGACGGAAGGAGGCGTCCGGACCTCACCGTCAATCGATAGCGACGGGACTATTTACGCCGGATCGAGGGGCGGGATAATGTACGCTATAAACCAGGATGGCACATTAAAGTGGAAATTTGAGGCAAAGAGCGATATCAGGACTACCGCCTCAATAGCGAAAAATGGTACTGTGATATTTGGATCTTGGGATGGTAATTTGTATGCCGTGTCTAAAACAGGAGGGCTGGTATGGTCATACAATACAGGAAGATCGATAGAAGCATCGGCGTCAATAGATGGTGCTGGTAGCGTATACTTCACATCGTTGAGCGGCCACCTGTATGTCCTTACCCCTGATGGTAAACTCCGGCAGAAGTTGCCAACCTATACCTTCATCCATGGGAGTCCGGTTATTTCGGACGATGGCACGATTTACCTGACGGCAGGTACGCGATTGCTTGCATTTGGCATCCCGTCACCCACCCTTGAAATAGATACAGACAAGATAGAATTTGCGGCAGACGAGGCCATCAATACCACGGTCAGGGTCAATAATCAGGATGGAGAAGATTCGAGTTTGAATTTAAAGATTTGGATAGAATTCATTGAATCAGGGCAGAGGAAAATAATCAGTTTAGAAGACAGATTGCTTTCAATAACCAGGGAAGTTTTGAATTTCAGCATCCTGCTCAATCCATTTATACAGAAAGGTGACGCCGGACTTTACAAGCTCAGGGCAAGACTCACTTCGCTGTTAACCGGCGAAGAAATCGATTATAAAGAAGCTTTCTTTTATCGTTATGAGAGAGGGGAAAAATAGCGTTAAAGAGATGACGGAATTTGACAGGATAAAAAATTCAAAGAGAATCCTCTTTGTACACCAGTTTCTTGCAATGGGTGACGCCATCCTTCTAATACCTGTCTATAAAACCATAAAGGATAATATAAGCGGAATCGAAATATCTGTCCTTACCAACGAATATTCGATGCCCTTTGTAAAGGCCACTCCCTTTGTCGATCATGTTTATCCGTTTGAATCAATATTCAGGCGAGGGGCATCCCGTATGGAGGTGTTTTTGCGCCTGTGCATGTTTTTCATAAAAAACCGTATTGATACTATTGTCTTACGAGGCGATAAGAGACTTCCCCAGAGGGCGTTTAATCTGGCGGCAAAGATTTGTCTCCTGCAGACCGTATCAATGGGGTCGCATCTTGAGGAGGAAGTTTCGGAGGGCCGGCATATTGTAGAAGTCTATTTCAGGATTCTTGAAAAACTCGGTTTTGAAATAAAGGAAAGAGGATGTCTTTTCCTGACCTTACCCGATTCTGCCGTATCAGAAGCAAAAGATTTTTTGAAAAACATGACCGGGAAATTGGTCGGTATTGCACCAGTAAGCAACATAAAGATTAAAAACTGGACTCCTGAAAAAACCGCGGAACTCATACATAAACTCAAAGAGTTATCCTACGATGTTGTACTTTTTTGCGCTGATAAGGAGTTTTTACAGGATATTACTATAGGGAATAACGAGTTAGTAGTTGGGCAAGTCGACTTTTCTCTTTTAATGGGTATCGTTTCTTTGTGTAAGATATTCATCGGCGTTGACACAGGCCCTACCCATCTGGCGGCCGCCATTGGAGTTCCTACGATAGGCCTGTACGGTCCAACGTCAGGAACCGTAGCAGGTCCCTATAGTAAAAAGGGCACCTATATTCAAAGTAGCGTCGCATGCCACTACTATAATCCCCTCGCCCTTTTTTCCCCAAAAGAGAGACCTATGGCGTGCTATCTGGAAGACCGTTGCAAACTACCCGCGAACAATTGCATGAATGGGATTACCATAGAAGAGGTAATGGAGGCCATTCACAGGATTATTCAGTGAGGTATCGATGGATGATGAAACAGAAGACGCGGATATGTATCATAGGAATTGACAGCGCAACATTCGATATTATACATCCACTGGTAAAAGCTGGTAAGTTGCCAAATTTATCCCGCTTGATAGAAGGAGGGACGTCAGGACAATTAAAATCGACCATCCCGCCGGTAACTCCCCCTGCCTGGGTCTCTTTTATGACAGGGAAAAATCCCGGCAAACACGGGGTCTTTGATTTCTACGTCTCCCCTTCCTATGGTTATATAAGACCGGTATGGAACTCGAAGTACATCAAGGCAAAGACCATTTGGAAACTGCTCTCGGATAATGGATTGAAGGTCGGGGTTATCAACCTCCCCATGACTTACCCACCAGAGGATGTACATGGCTTCATAATCCCTGGAATGCAATATTCCTTTGACGAAAGCGGTTCCTTTTCCCATCCTCCAGAGCTTATGCAGGAGTTGCAGGAACATTTCGGCAAATACCGTGTCTTGTATGGAGACCTTGAAAGCCTTTACACAAATAATTTAGATAAATTGCTTGAAGAATGGAAAGAAATATCCGAAATAAGAAAAAAGTCCATTCTCTACCTGATAGAACACAAAGAATGGGATGTTTTCATGTCGGTATTTTACAGTATCGATGTCATGCAACATCATTTCTGGAAGTTTTTTGATAAGGAACATCCTTTATACGATCCTCACATAGCGCGAAAATACGAAAATGTCATTCCTGAATTTTACGAAAAGATAGACGCTGCTATCGGTGAAATATTACAAAAAATCGGTGAAGATACGACCGTAATAGTCCTTTCAGACCACGGGGCAGGCCCGGAAAAAGGCGCGTTTTACGCAAATACATGGTTGCATAAGCAGGGCTATCTCTCCTTCAGGAATATTTTCTCACCGCTATGGCGTATAAGGTTTCCACATATTTTCTATAAGGTTATAAGAAGACTTGGATTCCCTGGAATTACCTGGGTAATACCTTTAGATAAGCTGAAGACACTTGGAAAGGCTATCGATCCAAGGGATGGGATCAACGTCCCGTTCTTCATTGACTGGAAAAGAACGGTGGCGTACGCAGGAAACCATACCGAACAGGGCATATACATAAACCTTAAGGGCAGGGAACCTTCAGGTATTGTGGAAAAAGGCAGAGAATATGAAGGGATCAGGGATTCCATCATAAAAAAACTGAAGGAGATTAAAGACCCCGCAAACGACAAACCTGTAAATATAAATATCTATAAAAAGGAAGAGATATATCATGGCCCTCACATTGATGATGCACCAGACATCTTTATAGAAATGAGAGGGGGCGAATATATCATGCAAAAAGAGTTCTATCACAAAGAACTTTTCGGTTTGCCGAATAAAAGCTCAGGCACGCATAGAAATGAAGGTATCCTGATCGTAAAGGGAAACGGCATAAAAACCAATGCCACCGTAAACGGCGCAAAGATCATCGATATCGCCCCAACAATCCTTTATCATTTAGGCCTCCCCGTTCCCGAAGACATGGATGGAAAGGTCCTTGACAGTGTGTTTACAAAGGAATATTTGGAACAGCACGCCGTTGCTCATAGCCAGGCCTCTAATTTTGAGGTAGCAATGGGAGAAGGCGTCTTTAACGATGAAGAATCTGAGAAAATCAGGCAGTCCCTGAGAAACCTTGGGTACGCCGGATGAAAAGGCTTTTTAGGTACATTTACAAAAATCTCCTCCCGGCAAGGATAAGCCAATTCATAGACTTATTTGCCCATCTGAGAATGCCAGGGGTAGATGGACTACAGGAAAAGAAAGTCCTTGTGCTATCTCCCCATCCTGATGATGACATTATCGGGTGCGGCGGCACTCTCTGCCGGTATCACCTGATGGGCGCCGAGATCGCTGTGGTATACATGACCGATGGCAGAAAGGGAAATAACCGGTACAGGGAAGATGAACTGGTGCGAATACGGCAGGAAGAGGCTAAAAGGGCGTCGGGGATCATAGGTATCAGCAAAACCATATTCCTTGATAACAGGGACTCTGAACTTGCCGTTTCTCACAAAACCGTTGCCGAACTATCCAAAATACTCAGCGACTATAAGCCAGAAGCGGTATTTCTTCCATTTTTCATAGATAACCATCCTGATCATATTGCAGCCGGACAGATATTTTTTTCCGCCGCAAAATCTCTCGCTGCCACCATGTGTTATTCATACGGAATATGGACGCCCCTGCCCACATCCAATATTGTATCAGATATAACTAAATATCTTGAGAAAAAGACTCTTGCAATAAACGAGCATAAATCGCAGCTTGAGCTTATGGACCTGGCGGAAGCTGCCAGGGGGCTATCGCGATACTATTCAATCCTGAACGGCGGAAATGGCTATGCCGAACTCTTTATAGCCTGTCCGCTGTGTGAATACCTGAGGCTAGGAGAGGCAGTAGGATGGCAGAAAACCAGATAACAATAAGACCCTACAAGCCAGGCGACGAGGAAGCCATCAATAACCTATTCAATCGTGTATTTCATAAATCGAGGACACATGAGGAATGGAACTGGAAGTTCAGGGATAACCCTGCCAGCAAAGACCCGTCAGAATGGATTATTGTGGCCGAGAGGAACGGCTGCATAATTGGGCACTATGCCAGCCTTGCAACGGAAGTGAAGTATGGCAACCGGGTTGTTACGGCAGGACAGCCGGTGGACACCATAATAGACCCCTCAGTAAAGGCCGGTATAAAACTTGTTGCCAAACTCTACGGCATGCATATCAAATACAATAACGGAACTGCCCCTTTTGGCTTTGGCTTTCCCAACGAAGCGGCCTATATGGTCGGGAAAAAATTTCTGGGATATCAAGACCTGGGAGAATTGGTTCAATTTTTTAAGAGACTGAGCATTAAAAGCGCGCTGAGAAGGAGATTCCCATTGTGCCCTGGCTGGATAATAAATCTGTCCCATCATTTCAGCAAGGTATTTAATTGGCTTGCTATTGCTATGATGGAACAGGATAAATACGCTGTTGTAAGGATTGCTGATTCATTCGATGAAAGGACAGACAAATTCTGGGATGCAATCAGTGACCGATACGGAATTATGACCGTCAGAAACCTTTCTTATTTAAACTGGAGATATAAAAGCAGGCAATATAAAATATTCATCGGAGAAAAAAATGACGAACTGACAGGATATGCAGTCACAAAGGTTGAAGAGCGTGGGGATGCAAGAGTAGGTTATATAATGGATTTTTTATCCAGAGATGATACAATAATATCTCTGATATCCGGTGTATTAAAATCCTTTCTTGAATTGAATGTTGATTATGTGCTGTGCGGACTTTTGAGGCACGACCCGCTGCGTGGATATTTCAAAAAGACAGGTTTCAGGGAACACAAGGGAATTCAGCCTATCCGGGTAGTCGTTACACCGCTGACAAAAGAGATTGACACGGGATATCTCCTGAATCAGAAAAACTGGCATCTTATGTACGGAGATACCGACGGATTCTGAAAAATGAAGGTATTGCATATTCACCATCTTTACAGGCCGTTCGGGGGTGGAGAGCGCTACCTTCTTGACCTCTGCAATATCCTGGAAGAAAAAGGACACAGGACTGCCATTATCTCTTCCCGCCACCAGAAGAATTATCATATAGAAGGGAGAGGGGAATATTTTATAGACAGTTCCTTTGGCCTTAAGTCAGGGTTAAAGATGTGGAAGGTGGTCAGAGATATTATCTGTCAGGAAAACCCGGATCTTATCCATCTCCATGAAACCCTCGTCTTCCTCAGCCCTTTTATCATCAGGAAATTGATGCGGTTTAAACCAACGGTCCAGACCCTCCACACGTCATTTTACTTTTGCCCCAAAGGCTCAAAGATATTACCTAACCAGGAAATTTGCTCTTATGCAATGGGGGATAAGTGTATTGCCCGTGGTTGCCTGCGAGAGATTAATGTGCGTTTGGCTTTAAACATGTTGTGGAGGAAGTGGGTTACAACAAGAGCGGATTGTGTGGTAGTACCATCTCAGTATTTACAGGAGGAGGCCGTCAGGAACGGCATCACCCCGGAAAAAGTAAGGGTTATCCCTCATTTTACAGAAAAAAACCTGTTGAATGAATATGTTGAACCCGAAGGTAACTCTATCCTCTTTGTGGGAAGAACAGACCCCCTGAAAGGCATCCGTGAATTAATCAGCGCGCTAAGCCTGATAAAGGAGAAAATATGGGAGGCGTATATTTTAGGCATCGGAGACGGTCTGAACGAATACGAAAAGACGGCACAGGATGCGGGAATTAAAGAGAGGGTTGTATTTTTAGGCAATCTTGATTATGCCGATCTGAATGAATATTATCAAAAGGCATCTGTGGTTGTGTTTCCTTCAATGAGTCCGGAATCCTTCGGCCTTGTAGGAATAGAGGCCATGAGCTTTGGAAGGCCTGTTGTTGCCTTTGACGTTGGGGGTCCGCGGGAATGGCTTGAAGATGGAAAGACAGGGTTTCTTGTTAAACGGGGAGATATAGAAGGGCTTTCCCTGCGGATTGCTCACTTGCTGGGAAACGCCTCCCTGGCAAAAAAGATGGGACTTGAAGGACAGAAACGGGTAAACGAACGCTATCGTAAAGAGGTACACTTTAACAGACTTTTCACACTTTATGAAGAAGTGATTAAGAGAAGAAATTAACCAATAATGGGGTGCATGAGTTAAATCAGGTTGGATTTTAAAGGACAAAACCCAACGACCTTCTTGTTATTCCGAGCACATTCTCTTTGTTTAGTGTAAACTCCGTGAGGAATTTTAACATCATAAGATTTCTTTTTGCAATGATGACGAAAACAGCTTGTGCAGGGTGCGCAGGACGCACCCTACATGGCTTGCCAGGAGGGGCAATTCTTGAATTGCCCTTACAGGATTGAAGTCCCTTAACATGAAATTAAGCCTTCGGTGGCTTTTCCGTAACACTAAGGTAGGAGTCGTTTCCTGACGGCGACTCGCATTCCACAACGGAATGTAAGCGCCCGGTCGCTAACGGGAGCTAGCACCTACCAAAAACTTTGAAATTCCTTGTAAAAGTGAGCCATTTAAAAATTACATATGCGTTGCCGGTATACTGGCCGGCAGTGGGCGGGTGTGAACTGCATACACATGAACTTGTCAGGCGGCTGTCTGAAAGGCATGATATACAGGTCGTCACTTTAATTGATAACCAGCAGGACAAGCTTTCTCACGAACTCTGGGTAGCCTGCATACTGAATGCGCCTGCAACTCCGGTAGAATACAATGATAATCGGGCAAAGGTTACCAGATTGCCACTGACATTAATAGAAAAATCCGTGTATTTCCCTTTAGTGAGAATACAAAGCCCAAAGCTACCTGATACGGTCATCAGTTCAGCGATGGAAATGCTGTCGAATTTTTATATGAAGAAATTACTCAGGCTGATAAAGGGTTCTGATATCTTACACTGCATTCACGGGGGGGTCTCATATTTTGGTTATGCGGCATTCAAGGCTGCACAGAGGCTCGGAATACCCTTTGTTTTTACCCCTGTTCTTCATCTGTATCACAAAGACTGGCATAAAGAGCTGAAGGAATGCAGGAACAATAAAAAAACCTTTGTTTATAATCCTCAGCTTTATTTAAGCCCAAGAAGCTGGACAGATTCGTTCTGGTATAAGCTATCAACTAAGGCAGATACCCTTATCGTCATGACCGATTTTGAAAAGAATTTCTTTATCCGGCACGGCATATCTGCTGAAAAAGTTCAAAAAGTGGGTGTGGGGCCATTAGTGGCCAGAGATTCCGTATCAGACTTTCGCCAGGAACATGACCTTGGCAATAAAAAAATGGTGTTATTTCTCGGACGCAACGTAGCATACAAGGGTATAGAAGAACTCCTGCTGGCAACCAGCCTCGTATGGAAGAAACTGCCCGACACGTATTTCTTTTTTGCAGGACCGAAGGAGGATGGCTCCGAAGAGATATTCCACAGGTATAATGATCCAAGAATCAGAGTCCTGGGTTTTGTATCAGAAAGTGAAAAGGCGTCATTATTAAAGGCATGCGACGTCTTTTGCATGCCGTCAATGGAGGAAAGCCTGGGAGGAACGTTCCTTGAGGCATGGATGTTTGAAAAACCGATTATCGGGGCCAGGATACCACCGTTAACAGAACTTACCAATAACGGAGAGGGTGGCTTTCTGGTAAATCCTGACCCTGAAGAGATAGCTGAGAAGATATTACTCCTGCTTCAGGACCAGGAGCTTGGCAACCGTATGGGACGGTGGGGGAAAAAAAGGGCACTCGACAATTATACGTGGGAAATCATCACTCAAAAAATAGAAGCTATTTACCATAAATCTGTTAAAAACAGAACGGAAATAAAAGGCAGAATGGCATGAGAAGATTACTCCGGTATCTTTACGAAATCCTTCTTAAAACGAGGATGCGCTATTCCCTGGACAGCCTTAAACATTTCTCCAGGATTCATCGTTCCATAACCATCCTGAAATATCTGAAAACAACAAAAACGGATGGCTTAAAAGAGAGGAATGTCCTTGTCCTTTCCCCTCATCCTGACGACGACATTATCGGATGCGGCGGAACGATGTATCAGTATCATTTAAGAGGCGCCAGGATTACAACAGTCTATATGACAGACGGCAGGAGGGGCAACTCCAGATACACTGAAGAAGAACTGGTATCTGTAAGGAAAAAAGAGGCAATGAAGGCTTCTGCTATTATCGGGGTTGAAAAGACGATATTTCTTGATAACAGGGATCTTGAGCTCTTCCCGGCATCAAAAACCATTTCTGAATTATTGGAAATTCTCAGGGACTCCAGACCCCAGGCCGTCTTTCTCCCTTTTCTGCTGGATGCCCACCCGGACCATGTAGCGACAAACAAAATATTATTATGCGCAATGAAATATTTTCCTTCATTTGTATGTTATGCGTATGGGATATGGTCGCCACTGTCATCCTTTAACCTCTCTGTGGACATAACACCTTATATTGATGTAAAAAGAAATGCCCTTGAGGAACACAAATCACAGAAAGAGGTATTTGATATTACAGAGGCGTCCCTCAGTCTGTCAAAGTATTATTCCATCGTGTCAGGCATGTACGGCTACGGAAATGGCAAGGGGTGGGCAGAGGTATACAGCGTTTGTCCATCAGAAAAATACAAAAAACTGGCAGAGGCAATAGGCTGGTAAGCGAGATGTTAAAGCGAATAAGGGAAAAAATACGTTCTGCAGAGAAGCTGATACCCGAACCATATCGCCGCTACATGAGAATCGCAGAGGCAAAACTTGCACGCATGATCATGCGAATGAAACCCGACAGGAAATATCTCGAAGAAAACATCCTTCCCTGTTTAAGCTCAGCCAATTTTTCAAGGATACTTTTCGTCGGGTGCAAACCGTACACCTGTCATTACGGAGAATGGTTTCTGGATACGGACATTGACTACTGGACGACAGACATCGATCCTGACGCTGAGGTGTGGGGTGGAACGGATGGCCATATAACCTGTTGTGTACAGGAAATCGATTTTCATGTTCCTTTGCATTCGTTCGATGCGGTGCTCCTGAACGGCATATTTGGGTACGGCATTAATAGTGAAAAAGAAATGGACCGGACAATTGCGGCCATCCACCGTATACTGAAGCCCGGTGGAACGCTTATGATCGGATGGAACAACAGCCTGGTTCCCGACCCGCTTTATCTTGAAAATATCAGGGCGCTTTTCGAACACGGGACAAAACTGCCCTTGCCGAAGCGTAAAAAGTTTCCGGGCAGCACGCACTGTTATGATTTTTTTCTATCCAGGGAGACACGGTGAAATCAATACTTATCTTAGGCGCCGGTCCTACTGGACTTGGAGCGGCGTATCAGTTACGCAACCTTGGCTACAAAAAATGGAAAATCTACGAAAAAAACAATTATATTGGCGGCCTTTCAGCCAGTTTCCAGGACAAACAGGGTTTTACCTGGGATATCGGCGGACACATACTATTTTCAAACAACGATCGGTTTAATCGGCTTGCAAACGATTTATTACACAACGATGTACTTACTTTCAGGAGAGAAAGCTGGATCTGGCTTAGGGATAGTTTTATCAAGTACCCCTTTCAGAACAATTTTCACATGCACCCGGATAAGGGTCTCGTATTTGAATGCGCCTCGGGCCTCTTCGATACCTTTAACAAGAAAGGCTCATATAAAAACTTCGAGGAATGGATCTACCATTTTTTTGGAGAGGGCATCGCCGGTTATTTTATGATTCCATACAATAACAAAGTATGGGCATGCCCCTTGAGCAGGATGGATTATAACTGGATAGCCGAAAGGGTCAGTATTATAGATTTCAGAAAGATTCTTAAAAATATCATCTTTCAGCAGGATGACAGCGAATGGGGGCCGAACAATACATTCCGGTATCCCCTCTCCGGAGGTACTGGCGGCTTGTTCCAAAGGTTTCTGCCTTATACTCACGGCCATCTTTCATTAAATAAAAACGCCGTGAAAATCGTTACCGAAAGGAAAGAAATTATCTTTCAGGATGGGGAAAGGGCTTCTTATGACGTATTAATCTCCACAATTCCTCTCAATGAGCTTATAGACAGGATAGAAGATAAGCCAGAAGAAATAGGAAAATCTGCCGAAGAGTTTCTCTGGTCCGGAGGATATATGGTGGGCATTGGGGTTAAAAAACCCTGTCCAAGCAACAAAAACTGGATGTATTTCCCCGGAAATGATTCGCCCTTTTATCGTGTCACCTATCTCTCCAATTATTCGCCAAATATGACGCCGAAAGGAGATTATTTCTCATTTCTTGCAGAGACCTCTTACTCAAAATTTAAGAACGTGTCAAAAGAAACCATCATAGAGGAGACCATTCAGGGACTGATCAATTCAAAACTCCTGAAGGAAGAAGACAGAGACCTGATCGTTTCAACGTATCTCATTGACGCCCGGCACTCCCTTCCAATCCCCTTTATAGGAAGAGATGCTGCGATAAACCGTATCCAATCATTTTTATCGGAACACCACATTTATTCCCGGGGAAGGTTTGGCGGCTGGAAATACGAGATCGGCAATATGGACCATTCGGTTTTACAGGGGATGGAGATTGTGGATAAAATACTGCTGAATAAAGAAGAGGCCGTGTATAAAATATGCTAAAAAACGAAGATATTATCTGCATCTCGTGGCTTGTATGGAATTCAATTCCCCTTGTGATGCACCAGATGATGACAAGGCTGGCAAGAAATAACAGGGTATTGTTTGTAAACCCGCCCGAGGCATACAGCAATCTGATTGTCGATCCCTCATTATGGAAGAATCACTGGGAAAAGACACTGGCGTGGCTCAGGGGGATCCGGCGGGAAGATCAGAACCTTTTCGTTTATTATCCTCCCCCGCTCATACTGCAATATGGTCATCTGAGACTTGTGGACAGGCTAAATCAGACCTTTACAGCATACGCAATTGGAAGGGTTGCAAAACAACTTGGTTTTAAGACACCGGTGCTATGGATATATCACCCCTATGCAATTTTTCCCGATGGTCAGTTTCATGAAAAACTGGTCTGTTACGATTGCAACGATGATGTTGCGTTTTTTTTCTGCCAGATATTCGGTTATAAAAGAAAAAGATTAGCCATGATGGAAGAAAATCTGGCGAAAAAGGCGGATATTGTTTTTGCGACATCAAAAAATCTTTTCCACCTCAGATGCAGTCAAAATCCGCATACACATTACCTTCCCTCAGGGGTAGATTTGGAAAATTTCCGGAAGGCCCTTTCGCCCGCCCTTCATCCGGCTCCCGACATACTGGACATACCAAAACCAATCATCGGTTTTATCGGGGGAATGGCAAATCCCAAGATGAACTGGGAATGGATTAAGAAGGCATCTGATACAAGGGCTGATTGGTCGTTCGTTTTTATAGGGCCATGCGCAGACAAACCGCCTCATTACATAACGGAAAAGAAGAATATCCATTTTCTTGGCGCAAAACCTGCGGATAGGCTTCCCTGCTATCTTAAAGCCTTCGACGTATGCCTTATCCCTTACCGTGGAGACGATTTTCTGAAAAATTGTTCGCCCACGAAGTCATTTGAATATCTGGCAGCCGGAAAACCGGTTGTATCCTCATATATACCAGAACTGGAGGAATACCGGCACGTAATTAAATTATCAAAAAATGAAAATGAATTTATCGCAAATATCGAAAGGGCTATTGAAGACGGGAAAAATGAGGCGTTCGTGAAAAACTGTATATACCTGGCCGAAGGGAAAACATGGGATGCACGGGTTGAGGAGGCATCATATTTAATCGGGAAGTTGCTATGAAAAAAATCCTAAAAAGACTGCTGTCTTTATTCTGCGGGGCTGTTTCGCTTTGTTCCGGAAAAAAGCCAATTAAAAAAAACCTGGTAAAAAATATTCTGGTCTTTCGAACTGGAGGGATAGGGGATATCGTGCGAATTTTCCCAGCGATGGAATCTCTGCACGCAAATTTTCCTCTGGCATCCATATCGGTTCTTGCCTTTCCCTATGTAAAAAAAACTTTTGAACTTTTTCCGGAGAGATCGGTTATCCAGGAAATAATCGATTATGACCCGGAAGGAATGCACAACAATCTCCTGAAGAGGCTGTCTCTGGCTTTATCATTGCGGAAAAAAAAATATGACCTCGTCTATATGCCCGACACGGGAGAAGGAACCGATGGAACAATATTAATGACCTTTTTCACTGGCGCCACCAATAGAATAGGCTTTGCTGAAGACCGGGGAAGTTTTTTAAATACCGTCAATATAAAATTCAGGAAAGACATCCCTATTATAACACAAACCTTGTCCCTTCTGGAGGCCGCCGGGTTAGCGGTGGTAAGCAAAAAAATAAGACTAAACATCTCCGAAAAAGAACTGGCTTTTGCACGGATCTTGCTAAATGGAACAAACGATTCTTTACCCTTCATCTCCTTACATCCCGGCGTGGTTTCGAATGCAAGATACAGGAGCTGGCCTGTGGAAAATTACATAAACCTGATCAGGGAAATTATAAAGGAGATACCGGCAAAGGTAATTATTATCGGCGGGACAGGAGAGAGAGAAATAGGGGAAATGATTTCTGCAGAATTAGGGAATGATGCTGTAATAAATCTTATCGGCAAAACAAGTATCCCCCAGATGGCAGCCCTTATCAAATTATCATGTCTCTTTATCGGTGGAGATTCCGGCCCGCTGCATATCGCCGAGTCTGCCGATACCCCTTTCGTGGGGATCTTCGGTCCGACGTCTCCGGCGCAGGTCTTGTCCTGCCCATCAAACACCAGCAAAATTATTGTAAGGTCAAATCTGCCCTGCAGTCCCTGTTACCTGCACTCGGGGGCATTTTTACCGCCATGCGGGGGGACAATAGAATGCCTGCGAAAGGTTTCAGTAAAAATGGTTGCAGATGCCGTCAAACAGCTTTTTATAACCATACGGAAAGGAGACTTCATCCTTTGCGAATAGGAATAGATGCGCGTTCCCTGCATTATGAGGGTGTCGGAAGATATATTAAAGAACTTATCAGAAATTTATCTGCCCTTGACCGGAGTAATGAATATATTGTATATTTTCTGTCTGAACAATCTCTTATGGAAAACGCTGTAAAACAATCTAATTTCCATAATACAGTTTTACAGATCGGTATATATGACCTCCATAAGCAGCCCTGCCTGTATTACCGATTATATAGGGACAATCTTGATATATTTCACGCTACAGACCACTGGATAGTTCCCTTTATTGCCACCTGTCCTGTAGTGGTAACCGTGAACGATGTCCTTGTGATGACTGCCAGAAAAAACCTTTCCTGCAAGGTACTCATCTACGGGACCATCGTCACGCGGATAGCGTTATCTACCGCAAAGAGAATTATAGCTGTCTCAGATTTTGCCAGAAAAGAGGTCGTAGAGATGATTCCCAGAACAGAAAAAAAAATATCCGTCATCTACCATGGTGTAGGCGAAGAATTCACGCCACATGGCGATTCAGAAATATCCGTAATCAGAAAAAAATATCAAATAGACAAACGGTACATCCTTTATGTGGGGTCTTTAAAGAGCCACAAAAATGTACCACGGATTATTGAGGCCTTTTCCCGGTTACCGGTTTCTGTGAGACAGAAGACAGACCTCGTCATTGCCGCAAGGCTAGAATCAAGGTTTTCGAATGTCATAAAGCTGCCATCCCTTTTCGGAATAGAAAACAACGTGCGTTTTGCAGGATACGTGCCAACCCGGGACCTGCCGGCCCTGTACAGCGGCGCAGATGCCTTTATCCTGCCATCTCTTACAGAGTGTTTCGGACTTCCCATTATAGAAGCTATGGCCTGTGGTGTACCGGTTATGGCCTCAAAAGCCGGGGCAATACCAGAAATTGGAGGTGATGCAGGAATCTATTTTGACCCGGAATCCACTGACGATATTTACCACACCATGTTGCGCATGCTGACAGATGAAGGCTTGAGAAAAAGATTATCGGATATGGGGCTGGAGCGATCTAAAAACTTTTCCTGGAAAATCACCGCGCAAAAAATTTTACAGGTATATGAAGACGTTTACCGGCAAAACAGGATTTTAAAACAGGAGCGCCAGCCAGTTGAAAGTTCTCCATATTTATAAAAATTACTACCCCATCCCCGGTGGCATCGAAAACTACATAAAAATGCTGGCAGAATACCAGGTTCAATCTGGTTGCAACGTAACGGTACTCGTGTCGTCAAATAGCAGAAAGACACATACAGAAAATATCAACGGAGTGAGAGTAATCAGGGCTGCCAGTATAACTACCATCTCCAGAACCCCCTTAAGTTTTGCCTTATTGAAATGGACTGGATGTCTGGATGCGGACATAACACATCTACACTTTCCTTATCCATGGGGAGAACTTGCTTATCTTTACACGGGGAAATCGCCACATATGGTTATTACCTATCATAGCGATATTGTGAAACAGCGGTTTCTGTTGAACGTTTACCGGCCATTCCTGTTTAAGATATTGGGGAAAGCGGATCGTATTATTGCAACGTCCCCGACTTACATTGAAACATCGCCTTTCCTGCAAAAGATGAAATCAAAATGCAGGGTTATCCCGCTGGGAATCGATACGAACCGCTTTGGCAATATCAATAAATCCTTATCAAGGAAAATCAGAGAAATGTATAATAACGTGAAGATCGTATTGTTCGTTGGCCGCCTGCGTTATTTCAAGGGACTGGATTACCTCGTCTATGCCATGGAAGGCGTGGATGCAAAACTACTTATAATTGGCACAGGACCGGAGGAAAATCATTTAAAAAAAATGGTCTCAGGCAAAAGGATGGAAGAAAAGATTCTCTTTCTCGGCGATATCTCCGATGAAGACCTGCCTGCATATTATGATGCGTGTGATGTATTCGTGCTTCCGTCTTCTCACAGGAGCGAAGCCTTCGGCACCGTTTTGATAGAGGCCATGGCCGCCGGAAAACCGGTAGTCTCGACCGAACTTGGAACAGGCACGAGTTTTGTAAATAGTAACGGGAAAACCGGCCTTGTCGTTCCTGCAAGAGCGGCAAAGGCATTATCTGACGCAATTAATCTTTTGCTGAAAGACGATGATTTCGCAAAAAGCCTTGCAATCAACGCAAAAAAGCATGCTGCGAATTTTTCAAAAGATATAATTGCCGAAAAGGTATTACAACTATACAAGGAGGTCGCATATGAAGACAGGTAATCAGTTTTTATGGATATTCGCTTTTATTCTCGTCATTACAGGTTATGTATGGGCAGGAAATATTGAGATTAAGGTTGACGCCTCAAAAGATACAGGCCGTATTCCCGACATTCTCAGCAGCAGCGTCTGGATAGACCACCCCCAGGATAAAGACGCATACATCCTGGATAAATTCTTTAGAGAAAACAGGCCGGCTGTAATACAAATCACGATACCGCTTGGTGGAACTGATTTCAGCAGTTTTAAGGAAGAATTAAAAAATTACCTTAGCAACGCGGGCGTTTCTGCCATACGAAAAAAGGTTAACGAATACAATTCTGTATTAGTTGTAGGTTTCGATCCGGCTCCAATGCGCCCGTGGCTTTCTTCCAGACGGGGCGACCACCGTTTTATACTGAAAGACGGCGGTTACACCGTTGAGCAAACTTCTCCGCCACAGGATTACACCCTCTGGGGCGAGGTGGTAAAATACACCTTGAATTACCTCAAAAAGGACCTGGGGATTAAAAACTTAGGGTTTTATGTAGGTCACGAACCCAACAGAGACTGGTTGGGTTCTGAGGAAAGTTTCTTTAAATACTACGAATTTGCAGCACAGGCCGCAAAAAGTGTCAGTGAATCTATTTCAGTGGGCGGAATGGGCACATGGTATATAGATGGCGAAAAGGTCGATTGCGGGTATCCTGATTATGCAGATTATGTGCGGGAGCTCTGCAAACAAGACGGCGGCTGGGGGGGACAGGAACCCATGCTGAAAAATTTTATCGGTTACATTGCAAGCCGCGGCATCCCCCTGGATTTCATTAACTGGCATTCCTTTGGAGAACCGCCTGAAAGATTCATAGAGGTTGCAGCCACAATAAAAGGCTGGCTTAAAGATGCAGGAATCGATGAAAAAAAGGTAAAACTACATCCCTGTGACTGGACATACTGGTCTGATTCATATCCGGCAGATTACCTGGATACCCAGGAAAGCGCCGCCTATATTATTCACTCCCTTTATTTCATGTGGAAGGCGGGCATTCACTGGCACGGACACGACTTCAATGTGTTTGACGAAGCAATGGAAAACGATACTATACAGGCGCGCCGAAACGCAACCTTCGTGGGAGACTGGTCGGTATTTACCTGGGGAGGCAAACCTGGCGGGGGAATAATAAAACCTATGTATAATGCCCTAAAGGCGTTAAGCATAGCAACCTGGAATGGTGAAAATATGACACGCAGACTCATTTCCACAGAATTTCCCGAAGAAGATACTGTTGTGGCCTTTTCAACCCTCACGGATGATAAAAGGAAAATTTCCCTTATCGCATCCAACTTTGTACCGAAAGATGAGTCACGGCTGAAAAGATATATTATGAATAAGGTTGAAACAACAATAAACCTGCAAGCAGAAAAGATGCTCATAAAGAAATGGATAAAAGAAGGGAAAAAAAGCGGGAAAGAGACAGGAGAGATCTTATCGGAATCCAGAGCAAAGCTCGCTTCCGCTGTAAAAGACCCGGAAAAGACGGAAGCCATCGATTTCCTTTTGAAGGTTTATTTTTGTCTGAATGCGAAAGACAGACTGAATATTATAAAGGAGTCCGCCGACGGACTCCTCTATCCTGCTTCCAAAAAAATTGCCGATAAAATTACAGGTATCCTGAATGCCCAGGAAGGGCTAAAATTTGCGAGGGTTCATTTTAAACATATCCCCTTTTCCGGAACGGCAAGATTAACAACTTATAAGATAGACAGCAACCATGCCAATGCCTGCAGTTATAATAAAAAAACAGAACCGGAAAGAACAGACACACCCTGCGGAATCGGGGGCGCGGTAGACAGGGCTGTATGGGATATAAAACGGGGAAGCACCGCAAAGGCTGTTGAGGCAGTCAGGACATATTTGCAGAACAGGGGATATGCAAATGAGGAAATAAACAAACTTGAAATGCAGGTTAATAAACACGGCCCCGCTGCGATACGAAAACACCTGGCGAACAAGAATCTTTCCCAGGAAAAGAGAAATGACATAAAGTCGATCGTTAAGATATACAAAAAAACCATGCAAGAAACCTATTATGAAAGGATAGATTATGTAAATAACCGCAAAGAAGTCTCACTGGAAGGCTCAAAGGAAGAGGAAGAGGTTACCATCGGGAAAGGTGAATTTACCATAGATATCTCCCTGGAACCCAATTCCATATACCTGTTAATACTGGAGAAAAATTAACTTGGGTAAAGCGGCAAATTTATCTTTTTCATTGTGCATACCCCTGGCCGTAGGCTTATCCATCGGCATGATAATATTTGCAGATCCTTATCTTTCTGTATATATACCAATTTCACAGATAAAAAATTTCCGCGCGGATATACCTTATCTTTTTTCCCTTTCCATTTTTGGTTCATTGGTTCTTATTTTTGCGTTCATTATGCTTGTAAATAAGATCGCCAGGCAAGATAGTGCAAAGACCTTTATAGTCCTCTTTATAATTGGAATGCAAACTGTTGCGCTGTCCCCGATTCCTAAAATACAGGGCAGTGATGTGGTACTCCTGGTTTATTCATCAGTATTTTTAATAAGCTGCATGATCAAACAAAAGACTTTTAAAATTACCCTTTTTGATATCTTAAATCTTGGTTTCGTTTCCGCTTTATTTCTGTCTACGATTAACGGTGAAATAGTCCCGTCTGTTATAAATCTCATAAGTGCCTTAATGGTTGTGGCACTTTCTTTTTTATTGGTTAATTTCTGCACTACGGCTGACGCTCTGAGATTTCTCGTCAAGTGGCTTATTATTATCACCACCCTGTCGGCAATAATCGGTATCCTGCAGGAGGTCATCTTTTATTTTACCGGAATACTCCTCATAGGTTTTATAGAACAAAAAAACTTACGCCATATGTTTGAACCAACATCGTTCGGTACACTCGTGAGAATCCCCGCACTTACAGACACCTATGTCTTTCTGGCATATTTTCTGACCAACGGTATAGTAATGGCCTTAAATATTCTTCTCTACACACCAGTAACCTTTAAAAGAAAGTTTTTACTGTATGCCGCATTGGCAATTATGTTCGTTGCGCTCACCTTAACATTTTCAAGATATTCTCTGTTAGCCCTTTTTACCATGCTCCCGTGGATCATTCTAGCCAGATGGCCGGCATATTCGACACATTTGATTGCAACCTTTGTGTTTCTGTCGATTGTGATATATCTTACGGGCTATCACAAAGATATTTTTGACATTATTTTGCAGGAAATAACCTGGGGAGAGTTTAGAATGAGGTTGCAGTTGAACAGGGATGGTATCTTCGGTTTTATACATCAACATCCCTTTATTGGCGCAGGACTGGTAAAGAGTCCTGAATATACATCCAATTTTTATGGATGGGGAGCCCATAACGCCTTTATAAGGGTAGCAGGCGATGCCGGTTTATTAGGATTATTTTTGTACTGCCTGCTATGTATTTATTCTTTCATAAAAGCGTTCGCAATAAACTTACGAGTAAAAGATGCGACAGATAAAGGGATTGCACGCGGTCTCTTCTT
Organism: Candidatus Brocadia sp.; assembly: GCA_040048245.1. Classification (GTDB taxonomy): domain Bacteria; phylum Planctomycetota; class Brocadiia; order Brocadiales; family Brocadiaceae; genus Brocadia. The sequence continues at coordinate 24,020 of JABRVT010000047.1, read as the reverse complement.
TTGTCTGTGCACCTTTTTCATGCTTTTGCAATTTGATTCTGTATACATCGTAATATTTTTCTGGTTTATCCTGGGCACCATCAAGGCTGCTGATCTAATTTATACAAAACAGGAAATGGCCGTTGTTTCTCAAGATTAAGTAGCCGCAGGCTTTCAGCCTGCATGGAACGCTCGGCAAAACTGGGTATTGGTGTACAATGCCAGGGCGCAGACTGAGGTCTGCGGCTACCAGATATCCCCAGAACCCGCTAAAAAATGGAAATCCCTATACGATAAATTTCATGATACCGGATAATCTGGCTTATTGTTCAATCTTAAACACAGTGCGATTCATTTCCCTGTGGCTGATGCTTATCACTGTACCGCTAAGCGGTAAACAGGCGCTACCCTGTAAAACACCCCCTGACAAAACACAAAATAGCGTCAGTTTACAGAAAGACACGGGATATCCACCGCCTGCCGGCCGGCAGCGGCGGTCGGCAGTATATGAATTTGCAGCGGTACCGGCATTCGATGCGGGGACCGGCCCTGTTATGGCGGTATCGGGTGATTTCAATAAAGACGGAAAGACGGATATTGCCATTGCAAACAAAGATGGTATCCTTGTTTTTCTGAAAAATGAAGGTGTTTTTTCTGATCCGTTGATTTACAATATCAACGGCCGTCCTGCAGCTCTGACAACCGGCGATTTTAATGAAGACGGTGACGAGGATCTGATTACAGCCAATTTTGAAGATAATACAATCTCTGTCCTTTTAGGAAAGGGCGGGGGATACTTTGAGACCGCTGCGACAATTCCGTCCGGTAGCATTAAGCCTGTAAGTATAGCAAAAGGATTTTTTGACAGCGATCCACATACGGATCTGGCTGTTGCTGGTTTCGGCGGCCACACTGTTTCCGTATTTTTAGGCAACGGTAACGGAGGGTTTGCAAGGGAAACGAATTTTCCCGCAGGTCTTAATCCCGTCTGGATAACAACCGGTGATTTCAATAAAGATGATGTAACAGATATTGTCACTGCTAACTATGGAGAAGGAACTATTTCTGTTTTAAGGGGGGATGGATACGGAGGATTTTTAAAGTCAACGGATTATCAGGTTGGAAAGAAACCCGCCATGATTACTGTGGGAGATTTCAACAATGACGGCACTCAGGACCTGGCAGTATCCACCTTAGGAAATGATAGTATTGTTGCATTAATGGGCGAAGGCAACGGAACGTTTCATGACATTAAATCCTTTAAAGTAGACAGGAACCCGCGGATACGTTCACATCCCAGGGCATTGGCAAACGCCGATCTGAATCATGACGGCTTTCAGGATCTGGTTATCGGAAACTATGGTGTTAATGCCGATGTCAAAGGTGGAAATACCATTTCAGTTTTCACGGGAAAAGGCGACGGAACCTTTGGAAAAAATTATGAAACAATAGCCGGCGTGGGAACGGCTTTTCTTGTCGTATCTGACCTTGACGGTGACAGTTTTTCAGATATCGTAGCGGTCAATGAAGGCAGCAATAACTTTTCCATGTTACAGGGGAAGGGTGATGGCACTTTTGGTTTTTCTGATAATTACGCGGCGGGGGCAGGACCTCACTGGGTTTCTGTGGGTGAATTTAATTGTGATGGCGTCCCCGATCTGGTTACCGCTAATCTTAACAGTACCAACGTCTCAGTACTTCTTGGGAAAAAGGACGGCACATTTAAACCTTTTACAAATTTTGAGACTGGCGCAAGCCCGCATACAGTATCCGTCGGTGATTTCAATAATGACGGCTTACAGGACCTCGTAACCTCCGATATCAGCAGTAATAGTGTTTCGGTTCTTATGGGAAGAGGAAATGGAACTTTTGAAAAACCCGCGAAGTTCATTGCAGGACCGGCACCGGCAGCAGTGGGAATCGGGGACTTTAACAACGATGGAAATCAGGATCTGGCGGTTGCCCTGTATGGCAGTTTTTTTGTATCCATATTGCTTGGAAAAGGCGACGGAACTTTTAATTATAAAGGACACTTTTATTCCGGTAAGCAACCGCATTCAGTAGCAGTGGGGGATTTTAATAATGACGGGAGGGAAGATCTGGCGGCAGGCAACCTCGGTGATTCAACCGTCTCTGTTTTCCCGGGACAGGGCGACGGAACGTTCAGTCCCTCAATACAATACGAGGTAGGCCCCGAACCCTATTCGGTAAGTATCGGGGATTTCAATGAGGACGGGAATACAGATCTTACAGGAGCCTGTTTTGGAACCAATGAGGTTTACGTTCTCCAGGGACTTGGTAACGGGACCTTCGGTGCTGCAAACCGGTTTCCTGCCGGAAAAATGCCTTCGGTCGTCTGTGCCGGAGATTTTAATGATGACGGGCATCAGGACCTGGCTGTTTCCAATGAACACAGTTACACAGTCTCAATTTTCAGAGGAGGAGGTGATGGTACGTTCAACTTTCATGCCGATTATGTAACAGGAGCAAGGCCTACTGCAGTGACAGTTGGAGATTTCAATAAAGACGGAATGCCTGACCTGGCTGTATCCAACTGGTATACGAACGATGTTACTATAATGCTTAATAATTTCCAATCAAATTGAAAGGAGGAAAAAAACATGAAATTCAGATATTTATTAACTGTTACGTTGTCTTTGCCTTTCTTTACCTTTGTATCTTATGCCGAAGAACCGCCTGTAACGCCTGAACCCACGTTGGAAACTGTTTCGCCAGAAACTTCAGCGCAGACTGAATCCCAGGCGCCGCAGGCCGAAGCACCGGCATTACCGCCAAGGCTTTCAGTTATTGATACTGATCAGGACGGAAGGGTGTCCAGGGAAGAGTTGGTTACCTTTATAACAAAGAGAGCGAAAGAAAGGTTTGCTGAAAAGGCTAGAAGGCTGGATACTGACGGCGATAAGTGTTTATCAAAGGAAGAGCTCAAAGGGAAAAATAAACTGAAGGTTCGTTTTGACGACGTTGACTCCGACAAGGACGGAAAGATTTCAAGGGATGAAGCAATCGCCTTTGTTCAGAAGAAAGCAGAAGAAAGAACTGCCAAACTTTTCCAGAAGATCGATTTAAATAAGGATGGATTTGTCACCGCGGATGAAATAAAAAAGAAGACAGAAAATAAAGTGGAAGAAACTGCGGAAGAAGAAGACTTGTAATATACCGATATATCGAGCAGGGAATTAATGAATGTTGAAGAATCATAGTCGCAGGGGCGTATTGCAATACGCCCCTGCGATCTCAATAGATTTTACCATTTTTATAACAAGCATAAAAACCGGGAAACAAAAAGGAGGATAAGAAAATCTCATAATTCGAAATTTTTTGTTAGATATTCGTTATTCATCATTCAATATACGACTACTTTGATCCATCATTTCAGTTAGTGCTTGTAGGGCAAGGGGGCAATCTATTACGGAAAAGATTGGAGGTGGAAAACAGAATCCGTGATCGTTCTTGGTATAAACAATATGCATGACGCATCGGCAGCCATTGTCGTGGACGGCTGCGTGGTAGCAGCCGCAGAGGAGGAGAGATTCAGCCGGCTCAAGCATCACGTTGGATTTCCCGCCAGCGCCATTCAGTACTGCCTCAACGAAGCAGGCATAACTATTAAGGACCTGGATGCAGCAGTCTTGTCCTGGAGGCCGTGGGTACTGAAAACTAGGCTCCTGAACGCCCTGAAGTCCGCTTCCTTTTCAAAAAGCGCCTTCAAAGCCAAAGCAAACCGAGGAATGGGTCAGATGGGAAATGAATGGTATCAGCTCTTTACCATGAAATGGCTCATTGAACGGCATTTTGGCAGGGGACGCTTCAAGCTGCATTATATTGACCACCATCTGTCCCATGCAGCCAGCGCTTTTTACGCCTCCCCATTCGAAAGGGCGGCCGCATTAACCGTGGACGGGGCCGGAGAAGAGGACACAACAGTTTTCTGGAACTGCGATGGAACCGTAATACGGCGTATAGTTTCTATAAAAATTCCCCATTCACTGGGCCAGTTCTATGCAGCGATAACCGGGTTTCTTGGTTTTAAGGTACAGTCCGATGAATATAAAGTTATGGGGATGGCATCGTACGGCAAACCTACTTTCGCCGATTTTTTTAGAAACGAGGTATTCGATGTGCGCAAAGACGGTACCTTCCGCATTAACACTCAATTCCTTGATTATCATCTTGCCAGACAGGGCATCTTTTTGAAAGAAACCTTACGGGTATTAGGGAAAAACCGACTGCCGGACGAAGAGGTTACAGACCGGCATATGGATATCGCAAAAAGCGCCCAGGTAGTGCTTGAAGAGGTGCTCATCCACATGGCAAACCACCTGCACCGGGAAACAGAAAGCAATAACCTTTGCCTGGCCGGCGGAGTCGCCCTGAACTGCGTGGCAAATGGGAAATTGCTCACGAATACGCCGTTTTCCCGGATATTTATACAGCCAGCCGCCGGAGATGCCGGCGCTTCCGTTGGCGCAGCCCTTTACGTATACCATCAGTACACCCGGGAGCCCCGAAAATATCAGATGAAGGATGCCTATCTGGGCCCGTCCTACTCTAACCAGGAATGCATCAATACCCTCAATGAATTTAGTCTTTCTTATAAAGAGTTGACAAAGGAAGGGTTATGCAGTAAAATTGCCGACGCCTTATCCGAAGGCAGGCTTGTTTGCTGGTTTCAGGGCCGTATGGAATGGGGACCCAGAGCACTGGGGAACCGGAGTCTCCTGGCTGATCCCAGAAGGGCGGAAATGCGGGATATTATTAATCTTAAAGTAAAACAGCGGGAGTTGTTCAGGCCATTTGCCCCATCTGTACTGGAGGAAAAGAGCTACGAATACTTTGGAAATCCCTTCCCATCCCCCTTTATGCTTTTTACCTTCATGGTAAATCCGGGCAGGCAAAAGGATATCCCAGCGGTAACTCATGTGGATGGAACTGCAAGACCACAAACCGTAAGTAAAGAGGCAAATCCACTGTACTGGGAGCTTATCAGGGCATTTGAAACCCGCACCGGAATACCGGTTCTCTTGAATACATCCTTCAACGTACAGGAACCTATTGTATGCTCGCCCAAAGATGCAGTAGCCTGTTTCCTGAAGACAAAGGTGGATTATCTGGTTTTAAATAATCTTCTCATAGAACGACCGCAATCAGAATAAACCGGAGGAAACATCTTTCTCAGACGACAGACACCTCTTATCATCTCATTCCCGTCTTTCGTCTGTCGTCGATTTTCGCTAAAACATACTGGTAATATCAAAATATTTCTTATAAGATACCATAAAGCACCCTCACAGATCAGGAACTCATGGCAGAAAAGAACTTACTGGAATATTGGTTCGTATTATATAACAAAAAAATAATAATCCTCGTCATAACCCTTTCAGCCATGATAACCGCCGGGGGGCTTTCAAAAATACTTTCTCCTGTCTATGAAGCAAAGGCGGTATTTTTTGTCCCGAAAGAGCCTGATACCGCAACCTTTTTTGCCCCGGGAGGAAAAACAGCAAGATCACCGTTTGCGCCTGAGGCAAAGGAAGATACGCAAGGACCGTACATCGGTATCCTCAAGAGCAGGACCATCGCCGAACGGGTACAGAAGGAATTCCCTCATAAAAGGATTACAGACCTTATGCGACGGGATATAAATTTTGTCCTGAGCAATGAGTATATGATAGAAGTCTATGCAAGAGACCGGGATCCCTGCCGGGCAGCCGGCATTGCCAACGCCTATGTAAAATATTTCAGGCAATTGATGGACGGCTATTCCCTTATCTCTCAGGCAGAAAAACAGGCCACCATAGAAGACGCCATTGCAAGTAATGAGCGGAAACTTTTGGAGGCTACAGAGGCATTAAGCGCCTTCCAGCAGAAAAACAAGACCGCTAATATGGATGAGGAAACAAGGCAACTTATTTCCATGAAGACCGTATTTGAATCGCAATTAGAGACGTATCAGGTTTCATACCATGAAAACAAAAAGAGGGTTTTAACAGCGAAAAGGAAGCTCAAAGAGGAGTTCCGCACCTTTAATGCCTCCGGACTTGTAATTACAAGTCCGCTTCTGGAAAAACTAAAGGAACAATTGGTAGACACGGAAGGGAAGATGGCCTCCCTCAGAGTGGAAATAAAAGAATCCCACCCTGCGTATATGACCTTAAAGAAAAATTATGACGAAATCAAAAAAAACATCGATAAAGAAATTGACAGTATAATAAAAAGTCAGGCGAAGGATCATAATACCTTTTACGAAAATCTGAGAAGGCAATTGATTAATCTCTATATAGATAAATCAGGAATAAAGGCTGCCATAAATGCCACAAAGAAAGCCCTAAGGGGCATAGATGCAAGGATCACTAAAATACCAGAGTTAAAAAACCAACTCGATGCCCTTACTACGGAAATAGAGAGATACAAAAAGATCATTGATACGCTCAGGATCGACCTGGAAGAGGTTAAGGCACAGACAAGAAGGACTCCCCAGGTAGCCGTCATGGTTGAGGAAGCAATCCCGCCAGCAAACCCGTCCTTTCCCATTTTATGGTTGAATATACTTGTAGCCGGGACGGCAGGTATTCTAGGTGGAATATTTTATTGCCTCTTCCTGAATTATCTGGAAGAAACCAGGGAAAAGAGAATATACAGATTGTGGAAGACGCTTGAATCCATAAAGAATGAGACACAATGACAGACAAAGAAATATTGGCCATCCTGGAAAAAAAGGAGAAGAGGCGCCTTTTGAACCAAATTCAGGCGCAGTCTGAAAAAGAAGGGCATATACCGCCTACGCCGTTTCTTCTTTTAAAGAAGATGACTCCTGCGTTGCAATATACGGGTGGTATCCTTTTCGGTATATTTCTGGGAGTTTTCATTTTGATTTTTAATTTTTTACTTTTTGTTTTCCTGTTGCATCTGCAGTTTTAATGGAAGGTGACAATTTAGTTTTTTGAAAAATTCCAGTAATGATGCGCTTATCACATGCTGTAGTGGCAATTCATGAATTGCCACTATATAATTACATCTAAGACATTTACAATTCTCAATATTTTCAAAAAACTAACTTGTTAACTATGGGAGTAAAATTCACCCCAGAGGGTGCGGAGAACGTTGAGAATATTAAAGGAAATAGGGATTTTACGCAATCCCCTATTACATCCTCCGCAATCTCAGCGCTCTCTGCGGTAGGCTAAACTGTTGTAGTTGCAAGGAGCGTTATAGCGTCTTAAAAGAAGGACTGCACATTTCTATGGTCAAAATGAAAAAAGATGATGTCCTTACTCTGAAGATCAGGGAATTGAAGGAGAAAACAAGGAAGGAGGTACAGGAGGGGCTTTTCAGGGAATCAGAAGAATACAGGAAACAAGGAATATATCCCTGGGAAGGAATATGGCTCAGACCGCAGGATATAAGAAAGGTTCAGGAAAGGATAAAAAAAAGAGATAAGATTGTCTTTGGAGAAATTGTGCTCCTCTTCTTCGTATGTATCATCCTTTCCTATGTACTTTATAGACTGATGAAAGTATTTCTCCTGCCATGAACCTGGCGAGACACCCCCCTGGGCCATGAGGTAGAGGTACGATGGAGGAGGAATGAAGTGCTGGAGTAAGAATACCATCCTTAATCCGAACAAGCAGAACACGCAGAGCGACATTTATGCGCCGCACTGCAAACTAAAGTTCGCTCTACTCAGGGGTTGTCGCTAAATTTCCTGTGCTGTCAGGGGTTTCCTCCTGACAGCCTATAAGGAAATTAATCCGCAACACGAATCACATATCGGTAAATGCTGCCGGCTTCCACCCCTGCAAGCATGGCTTCAAAGGGTTTTACACTCTCTTTCGGGAGATCGGGTATGGTAAATTCCTCTTTTTTCACAAGCAAATCGCGGTCATCATATATCTCCAGTATAAATTTAGCAAAGCGATAGTTCTTGCCTGCCCTGTTCGCCATCTCGCCGGTAAAAAGTATATTATCACCAAACGGATTGAACCGCACATTTTTTACAAAAAATCCGCTTCCGATATCCTCAAACCCATCCGCCACAGAAGGTTTTGCAGGCACCCTGCCAGAAAACTCTTTTTTAGGCATCTTCGAGACGCCTGCTGAAAGATTTTTTTCCAATGCGCTCACCCGTTTTTCCAGGGCCTCAACCCGTGCTATAAGATTTGAAATAACAATCTCCAGCATATTCAGTTTATCAGGTGCATCCTGTGCGAACACCGCATTTCCGAGTATAAAAAGAATTACCGGTACTGTAACACCAGCAAAAAACTTTCTCACCTTCATATCTCAAATCCTAACGTAATTTTTCAATCCTCGCCCCACAGACCTTGTATTCAGCCGTCTGGGTAATGTTGTCATAGGCATCCTTCGTCAGTCTGTTCACGGCTGCCTCTGCAAAGTGCATAGGCATCCAGATGACACCCCTCGTTACCTTGTCAGAAACCTCGGCACGGGCAGTTACCTCACCGCGACGTGATGCAACCCTTACCATTTCACCGTCAAATATACCCAGTTCTCTTGCATCCGCCTCATGCACCTCGACAAAGCAATCGTTTGTCTTATGGATAATACCACTTGACCTTCTGGTCATCGTCCCCGCATTATAATGGTAAAGGGTACGTCCTGTGGTAAGCAGCAACGGGTATTCCCTGTCCGGACTCTCGGCAGGTGCACGGTAGGGCAATACAAAAAACTTTCCTGGACCCCTTGGGAATTTACCCTCATGCAGAAATTTGGTACCGGGATGCTTTATGTCGGGGCATGGCCATTGAATACCGTTTTGCTCGATTCTATCGTAATTAATACCTGCGAATATAGGTGTAAGACTGGCAATCTCGTCGTAGACTTCCTTCGGGGACGGATAATCCATCTTATAACCCATCCGCATTGATATTTCACAGATAATTTGCCAGTCAGGTTTTGTGTTCCCGATGGGGTTGATGGCCTTCCGCACGCGCTGCACACGCCGCTCCGTGTTGGTAAAGGTACCGTCCTTTTCAGCAAAACTTGCGGCAGGCAGGATAACATCTGCATATTTTGCCGTCTCTGACATAAAGATGTCCTGCACTATCAGAAATTCAAGGTTTTTTATTCCCTTAATGGTATAATCCTGATTCGGTTCGCTGAGAACCGGGTCTTCCCCGATTACATACAGCGCCTTAAACTGGTTTCTGTTCATCCTTTCAAACATGGTTGGCGCAGTTGCCCCTGGGGTCCTTGATAATTTAACGCCCCATGCCCTTTCAAACTTTTCCATAACCGCATTATCGGTAATGTCCTGGTAGCCGGGCATTTTGTTCGGTATGCAAACGTCGGTGGCGCCCTGCACATTATTTTGTCCGCGGATGGGATTGACACCCGTGCTTGGTTTTCCAATGTGTCCCGTCAGCAAAGCAAGGTTTGCAATCGTTCTCACGTTATCCGTGCCACAGGTATGCTCGGTGATCCCTAAGGTATAATATATGGCAGATTTTTCGGAAGTGGCATACAATCTGGCAGCCTGCCGAATATCCTCTGCGGGGATGCCGGTATATTCGGCGGCCCTTTCAGGGGTAATATCCCTGAGAAACTCCCTGAGCTCCTCATAACCTTCGGTGCGTGTCTTTATGAACTCTTTATTTTCCAGCCCCTCGGCAATAATAACGTGCGCCATTGCATTCAGGAGCCAGTTATCTGATCCCGGCTTGACCGGGAGGTACAGCTTTGCATGCTGGGCAAACCATATCTTACGGGGGTCAGCAACGATGAATGTACACCCCTTCCGCAGGGCCTTTTTCATTTCCAAACCCACGATGGGATGGGCTTCTGTCGGATTACCACCGATAAGGAAGATAAGCTTGCAATCCTTGATCTCACTGATGGAATTGGTCATCGCACCGCTACCGAAGGACATCGCCAGACCGGCGACGGAAGGAGCGTGTCAGGTCCGTGCACACTGGTCAACATTATTGGTACCAATGACCGCCCGCGCAAACTTCATTGCCAGGTAGTTTTCTTCGTTGGTGCACCGGGAAGAACTCATTACGCCAATATTGTCAGGTCCGTACTTTGCCTTTATTTCGCCCAGTTTAGAGGCAATGAGATCCAGCGCCTCGTCCCATGTTGCCTCTTCAAATTTTCCGTCCCTTTTTATGAGAGGCTGTTTCAACCGGTCGGGATGATGGATGAAGTCAAACCCAAACCGACCTTTTACACACAGGTTGCCGTCGTTGGGAATAGATCCTGTCTTTGAAGTTACCTTGACCACCTGATTTCCTTTGACGTTCAGATATAGTGTACAGCCCACGCCACAATATGCACAGGTAGTCTTTACCTCTTTAAATTCCCACTCCCGGCCTATTCCAACGGCCTGTTTCTCCACCAGCGAACCGACTGGACATGTAGACACACACTGGCCACACAGGACACAGGTCGTATCTTTCCGTTGTTTCCCAAAAGGAGTACCCGTCTCTGTGTTAAATCCACGATGCTTAAAATCTATAGCGTAATCCTGCTGTACCTCCGCACAGATACGAACACACCTGCCGCAAAGGATGCACTTGCTGGTATCCTGCTGAATAACAGGATTTTCATCTCCTGTAACACCCCCGTCGGGTTCTTCAAAGAACCGGCTTTCCCTTACCTTATACTCATATGCAAGGTTCTGCAACGTACAGGAACCACATTTTTCACAGGTCATGCAATCCCTGGGGTGATCAGAAAGAATTAATTCCAAAACCATCTTCCGTGTCTTTAAAACCTTCTCAGAATCAGTCCGTATCACCATGCCGTCAGCAGCCTCAGTATTGCAGGACGTAATCAGTGCATTCGAATTACCCCTCTCGACCTCTACCATACAAACGCGGCACGCCGCAAAAGGCTCCAGACGCGGGTCATGGCAAAGAGTCGGGATACGAATACCGATGGAATTGGCTGCCTGCAAGATTGTTTTGCCTTTATTCACCTCTACAGTCTTACCGTCTATATTTAATTTAATTTTTGGAACCATTACCATAATTTCCTTCTCCTCGTATTAAGCTGAATCCGGGTACAGTCTGTTTGTCCGCATCCAAGTAAAAATTCGCACTATTTAACTTACCATAATTCCTGCATACCCCACAACCTGATCATAATCACCTGTAATGTCACCGCTGGTTTCGTAACGCACGAGTTCCGCCTTCCTGGCGCCCCGTTCTTTGGAACACACCAGCATGGTAACAGCAGGATAAATACCGCACATCGTAATATGCATTTCGTGCACTTTGTTATATAGGTTGTCCTCATTCAGGGCCAGGATTTCATCAATGGCAATCCTGTCCTTCCTGTTAGCCGATGCCTGTGGCTCGTGATGGGTCATATCAGAAGAGGCTACCACAAGGGCATCAGGACGCAATTTCTGTAATACCAGCGACAGGCTTTTCCCTATATTTTTAAGGTCTGCAATATCCCCGGAAGACAGAACCATAACAACAATTTTACTGCCGGGATTAAAATACTGAATAAAAGGTATCTGCACCTCAGCGGCATGCTCATAAAGGTGGGCATCCCGGTCTTTTTCAGCGAGATTACATACATGAACCATCTCGTCCACCACCTCCTCATCAACCGCAACATCACCCAGGGGCGTGCGCCACAATCCCCCGGGCCAGATGGAATACGGCTCACCATAACCCGTATGATTCGGCGCCAGTATAACCACGGTATCGGGTATCTTAATCCTTGAATAAAGATCCCCTGCAACACGCCCTGAATACATATACCCGGCATGAGGTGAGAGAATGCCCAATGCGGCCTGTTTCTTACAATCCCTGACCACAAAACCCTCGATTTCACCCTTTAACCGCGCCGCATCTTTGCTATAAAAACTGCCTGCCACAGCCGGTTGTCTTATCATCGTACCCCTCCTGCCTCAACCCGGACGAGTCAGAATAACATTTTTTACTTTACCATAACATTCCGAAACAGTCAAACTTCTTTTAGGGCAATCGCTGGCAATTATTCCCGTGTTCCCGGGGACATCCCCAATTTTTTATAACTGTTCATGGGATTGGGACGAACAACCCTTAACCCTGACAGGGTCAATAGTTTGCAGTATTTCACCAAAAATCGGGGATGCCCCCCGTTGTTCCTTAATGAACGGGAAACCCGGCGTATTCTATGCCCTCCGTTTCGGCATCTATGCTTCAATATTGAGTAAATTCCATTTTTTATTTGAAAGATACCTGTGCAATATTTTAAAATTTTACAAGATATTTTAAAATTCTCTCTTGGATTCTGAATTCACCGTCATTAAGGAGTTAGATTTTGGCAAAGGCATTAGCATTATTATCCGGAGGTTTAGACAGCACCCTGGCTATCCGTGTCATCCAGAAACAGGGAATTGAAGTGATTGCGCTGAATTTTGTGACCGTATTTTGCCGCTGTACCTCACACGGCAGCTGCAAACTTGAGGCAGTGAAGGTTTCTGAAAAATTCGGAATACCCATCAAGGTCATCAATACCACGGAACGGTTTCTGGAACTAGTGAAAAAACCGAAATTTGGATATGGGAAAAACATGAACCCCTGCATCGATTGCCGGATCAATATCTTCCGCATCGCCGGTGAATATATGCGGGAAATAGGCGCTGATTTCATCATCACCGGCGAGGTGCTTGGACAGAGGCCAATGTCTCAGAGAAAAGAAGCCATGAAGCTTATAGACAAAGAGGCAAATCTTACCGGGCTTGTACTGAGACCTTTATGCGCCAGACACATGGAGCCTACCATCCCTGAAAAACTGGGCATTGTAGACAGGGAACAGCTCCTTCAGATCCGAGGACGCTCCCGGAAAGACCAGATACAGCTTGCCGATGTGTTTCAGATCAGGGATTATCCGTGCTCTGCGGGAGGTTGCCTGCTCACCGACCCTGAGTTTGCTCATCGTATGCGAGACCTGGTCAGTACCTGCGATGCCAGCGTAAACGACGTAAACCTGCTCAAGACGGGAAGACACTTCAGGCTCGACTCCCAGACAAAGGCCATTGTCGGAAGAAATGAAGAGGACAACGCCAGGATCGAATCCCTTTCACAGGAAGGGGATTTCCTGTTAAGCATGGTTGATATGCCGGGTCCTCTTACCCTGTTGCGTGGAGACGTCACCGAAGAAAAGATTCACACAGGGGCAAGGCTCACTGCAAGGTATGCAAAATCACACGTGCTGCCCTCCTCAAAAGTCCTGGTAAAACAGGTGAAAAAAGACGCGCCTCAAAGAATCGTCGAGGTTGCTCCGATGAGCCAGGAAGAGGCTGATAAACTCATACTCAAAAAACAGCCCGTCAGCAAAATTTCCAGTGAAATGTCTCCGGTTACAGAACTTGACGTCGGGTAAATTTTCCGCTGAATATTTTTAACCTTATTTACTGAAGAAACATGTCTGAAATAGAGATACGTGATAACAAAGACACGAATACAATAATTGCGCCTGAAGCAGCGAATCCCGAAAGCAATGTCCCGCCCTCTGTTCAGAACGAAAAATACAGGCGCTTTCTTCCGTCAAGACCTATCTTCAACGACCTGTTCGAACGCTTTAAAAGGGCAGCAAAGGTCTCGCCTGAAAGGACCTTTATTAAAACGGACAAACAGCTTTCCACCATCCTTATCATCGTCTTCGGAGTTTCTGCTGTTACCCTCTTCTGTTACTGGTTTCTTATAGAAAAGCCTTATTATAACAGCCTCCTTGCCGAAAAAGACGAATTAATCAGGAATCTGAAATTTACCCGCGATAAGCAAAGGAAGATTTACGAAAATGTTGTAGACGCCTACGAAAAAAAATTAAAAGACGAATACATTCTTAAATCAATTTACGATGACAGGGTAAACGACTACGAACAAAAACTTTCATCTTACCGGGATAATTACATCTCCGGTGAGGAACACCAAAGGCAGATCGCAGAATCGGAGCGTCGCGTCAAGGAAGAATTTTCAGCAAGAGAACACCTGGCAAAGGAGGAATATGAGCAAAAAATCACGGCGCTGGAACAAAAAGCCGCGGTTCTGGAAGACAAAAATCTAGAGCTGAAGGCGTCGCTTCAGGAATCCACAGAATTCATCAAAAGGGAAAAAGAATCGCTGGAAAGCGCTCTCCCGCTGGAAAGAAAAAAGGCCGCTATCCCCTCTTTGATCCTCCAGGAAACCCAAAACAGGAGGCTTAATGACGCCGTATTAAAAAATCTGGTCGCTATAAAAGACAAATTGAAAAGTATTGAAGAAATGAACATTGCCCTGAAGCCCGATACGTATTTTGAAATGGGTCTCATCTCCTATTACAGCAAACAATACGATGAAGCAATTGAACAATGGGAAAATGCGGTATCTTTAAATAAGAACAATATCAAGGCGTATATCTGTCTTGGTATAGCGTATCAGGAAGAAAACATGTCCGACAACGCTGTAAAGGTCCTGAGACGCGCCGTTGAGATAGCCCCTGCATATGCTACCTCCCACCTTGCGCTTGCCCGCATCCATGAGCAAAGAGGCAGTCTGGACGAGGCAATTTATGAATACTCCAGGGTTCTGGAAATCAATCCGGAAGCGATAGATATTCATCGCATCCTTGGCACCCTTTATGAAAAAAAGGGACTAAAAGAAGAGGCAAGGAAATCCTTTGCCCAGTATGAAAAATTAAAGGAGGCAAACAAATAATCATTTGAAAAATTCCACTAATGATGCGGTTATCTCACCCAATTAGTAGCAATTCATGAATTGTCGCTTGCGGACAAACTGCCTGTCCCAAAATCTTTTTTTCATATCGCAGGGCCTGACACCGCCAGATGTACAAATCAGCCACAATTCAGTCCTTGACCTCGGAAGGCCTTTCGTTTTCTTCATCCTTGTCAGTCGATTGCCGGTTTGCAGCAGCAGCATCTCTTAACGTCTCCTCACCAACTGCACGCTTCCAGTCTTCAAACGCAAGACACTTTTCCCGAAGAGCGCTGATCTCTTTTGCCATCTCCCCTTTTTCCTGAACCAGTACAGAACGAATATTCATTAACTCCCGATTCACAGCCGACAATTCGTGTACCTTCTCTTCAAGCTCCCTTACTTTCATGGTTTGAATTTCCGTTCTGGCTTTCTGATGCTCGTACAGTGAGGCCATATACGTTGCAAAAAAGAGACACATAAAACAAAACAACACGACCCCTGTTTTCAGAAGTCCTGATACCTTGGCGCTGTTAATCATATTAACCCATCACCCTTCTGTACAAAATACTGTGTATAACAACAACCCACAAATCCGCACATGACACATGATAATATTTCAGTTTGCTGGCATTTAACTTGACTGAAATACATAAATTTGTTATGAGATACGGATATTATTTCTGATTTTCAGACCATTTACAAGGGCAAATATCCATGACCGAATTCATCAGTAAGCTTGAAACAAAAAAGATTCACCACATTGCACAAAAGGCACAGCAAATAGCGCAAAGGATTGACATATTCTGTTCTGCAGTTTTGTTACAGGCATGGAGGAGGATTTATTACGTCTTCAATAAAAAGGAAATTTACGCCTCATTAAAAAATCGACAGGGGAGCTGCCTGCGATGCGGACGGTGTTGCCACGCCTCTTTTAAATGTCAGCATCTTGAATACGAAGAAAACGGCCTTTCCCTGTGCAAGGTGTACGATCAAAAACCGCTCATGTGCTCGCTCTATCCCTATAATGAAAACGATTTTTTTTCCCATCTCAAATCCACCTGCGGTTATAAATATGATAATGAATAATGGCATCCGTGAACCATGAAGAAAACTCCCCTTTACGACACTCACCTCAAGCTCAAGGCGCGGATGGTGTCCTTCCATGACTATTTTATGCCCCTCCAATACGACACCATCATCAGCGAACACGACGCTGTCAGAAAGAACGCCGGTCTTTTCGATATTTCTCACATGGGAAGATTCGAAATTTCAGGAAACATGGCGCTCCCGTTTATTCAGCGCATCATCACAAACAATGCGGGAACCCTTGCAGACAAACAGGTACAATACACTCCCATCTGCAATGAACAGGGTGGTATTCTCGATGACATCCTCGTTTACAAGCGGCACGAAGAACATTTTATGCTTGTGGTGAACTGTGCCAACAGAGAGAAAGACCTCCTGTGGCTACAAAGGCAATCCTCCGCTTATCAGCCCCTGGAAATAAGAGATTTGACAGACAACATATCTCTCATAGCATTGCAGGGTCCACTGTCAGAAAGTATCCTTGAAAACACATTAGCTGGTAAATTTGATTCTCTGAAGCGGTTTTTCTTTGATGATTTTGTGTGGGATGGCACACAAATAATAATTTCCCGGACGGGATATACGGGCGAGGATGGTTTTGAAATCTTTATAGATACAGAACACGTTACAAAACTATGGAATCTGCTCCTTGATAAAAACAGGCAGCATGGTTTGCGTCCTGCCGGCCTTGGAGCAAGGGATACCCTACGGTTAGAGGCCTGTCTTTTGCTGTACGGGAACGATATGGATGAGACAATAACCCCCCTGGAAACCCCCATTGAGTGGACCGTAAAATTCGATAAGGCGGACTTCATAGGAAAAGAAGCCCTGCTCAGGCAGAAGGCAAAAGGAACAGAGAGGAAGCTGGCCGGATTTGAAATGACAGACCGGGGTATTCCCCGCCACGGTTATCCTGTATTGAAGGGAAATGAGACGATCGGGAAGGTTACCAGCGGGTCATTTAGTCCCACTACAAACAAGAACATCGGCCTGTGCCTCATAAAATCCAGCTGTGCCGTGGTAGGTAAGGAGCTGCAAATACGGATCAGGGATAGTACTTATCATGCACGTATTGTAAAAACCCCATTTTATAAAAGGAAAGCTACATAAAGCCGCTAATCTTTAAACAAAACTAATACTGAGAAAGTAGCAACAAATAAATTCGAAGCGCGAAATCCAAAATTCGAAAAATAGAATTTTAATATTTGTTTTGAATTTCGATATACGGATTTTTCATGAACATACAAATTGTTGAAAATTTATAAAAATTTTTTTCTTTCCAGGATGCCGTATATGACGCATATACCAGACGAACTCCTTTACACAAAGACCCATGAATGGGTAAAGAAAGTAAACCAAAAAGAGGTAATTGTGGGCATCACCGACAACGCCCAACAGCAACTTAAGGATATCGTCTTTGTAGAATTGCCCCCGATAGGAAAAAAAGTGAAGGCGGGCACCGCCTGTGCGGTCGTGGAGTCCGTAAAGGCCGCCTACGATATCTACGCGCCGTTATCGGGAAAAGTCACAGGGATCAACCGGCAGATTCAAGAAAAACCGGAACTGGTGAATAGCGACCCTTATGGCGACGGATGGTTTCTGCGTATCGAAATATCCAGCCCGGACGAATTCAGCAGCCTCCTGGACCCCTCCCGTTACCGTGAGATCATAGAATCCGGTCATTAAATCAGGTCTTCAGCTGCTTTGGAAGCGTAGCGGCAATCCATGAATTGCCACTGCACGACTGTTTTAAAATATAACGCAGGAAAAAGTTATCCTTTGAAGTGACTTACTTAACCTCTTTACACTGAAAGGCAACGATGTATTGAACGTATTCTTCCAGGATACTTGTTTGCTCTTCTGTTGATAACAAACGGTAAGGCACAACGGCGCCTCTGGCCCAGAAACACGTGTTTTTAATAATCATACTGAGATGGAGTATGCGCGGGAGATGTTCCACCGGATACTTTTTAAAATCTATTCCGTTGACACCGATAGATTCGAGAAATTTATGACTCATAATCACTCCTTCCATAGGTACGCCATTGTCAGGGACGGCAGTTTTACGCAACCTGGCGCCAGAAGATTTTTTCACAATTGTGTTTTACCACTAAATATTATCGGTACAAGTGATAATTAGTTTAATAAAAAGTGCAATGGTATTGTATTTATTGAAATTGCCTAACAGCTTCTACATATGCAGCCAGAAAAAGCTGCCAAAGACCTAATAACGAGGAGGAATTTCAAACCAGCCAGGCGGTAGAGGCGATTTATGAATAGCCTTCGCTAAGGAAAAGTAAAGAGATAAGGCTACAAATCCGACGATACCCGCAACAATTCTTCCAGTGTTGTTTCACCCCGGCGAACCGACTCCAGCCCGTCCTCCCATAAGGTCTTTGTCCCTTTCTTCTGGGCCTCTTTCATAATCTCACTGGAGTCCTTATGGGCGAGGACAAGCCGCCGTATGGCGTCGTCAACACACAAAAATTCGGCAATACACTTTCGCCCTTTAAATCCTGCATTATTACACTCATCGCAGCCCCTGGGTTTATATAAATATTCTCCCTCTTTTAACCCTACCGTCCTGCGTATGTCCTCTCCAGGCACATAGAGTTCGCGGCACCTTTCGCACATCTTTCGCACAAGACGCTGGGCAAGAACGCCAATTACACATGAGGAGATCAGATAGTCCTCTATTCCCATATCCATCAGTCTGGTAAATGCGGAGGCCGAGTCGTTTGTATGGAGTGTTGACAAAACAAGGTGCCCGGTCAGGGCTGCCTGTATAGCAATTGACGCCGTTTCCCGGTCCCTGATCTCGCCAATAAGAATAACGTCCGGGTCGTGCCGCAGAATGGAACGCAGTCCAGAAGCAAAGGTCAAATCTATCTGCGGGTTCACCTGGATCTGATTTACGCCATCCATGCTGTATTCCACGGGGTCTTCCACAGTTACGATCTTTATCTCCGGCGACACTATCTCCTTCAGCACGGCGTAGAGCGTGGTCGTTTTCCCGCTCCCCGTCGGCCCGGTCACCAGCAACATGCCCTCGGGTTTATTCACCATACGCCTGAATTTCCCTAAAAATTCGGCGCTGAACCCCAGCTTTTCCAGATCAAGTGTAACGGCCGTCCGGTCCAGAATCCTCATTACCACCCCTTCGCCGTGGCTCATGGGGATAATCGAGACCCTCAGATCTACCTCCTTGCCTGCCACCTTCATCTTGATCCTACCATCCTGGGGCAGCCGTTTCTCTGCAATATTCAGCTTCGCCATAATCTTGATACGGGAAATAATGCCATTGTAAAGCTCGCGGGGCGGCGGCGGAAGCTCCTGCAAAACCCCGTCCACACGGTACCGCAGCCGGGCATTCTTCTCAAAAACCTCCAGGTGCACATCGCTTGCGCCCATCTCGATTGCCCTCGTTAACGTGCTGTTTACCAGTCGTATAACGGGAGCCTCGGAAGCCATGTCCCGCAGGTGCTCCACGTCTTCCATTACTTCAATACCAGATATTACCGTATCTTCCTCTTTCACCTCCCCTTCATAAATCGCTTCAAGAGAAGCCAGAATATCCTTTTCACAGCCTGCAAAAATCCTTATCTGTTTGTCCGTGGCCAGGGCAATAGTCTCCGCCAGCAGAGAATCCTGCGGGTCTGCAAGGGCGATATCCAGCGTCCCGTCGTGAAGGCTGAGCGGAAGCACGCGGTTTGCCACGAGAAATACCTTCGGCATATTTTCCACCAGCGGATACCGGTCATCCTTTTTCTTCTCCCAGACCGGTATCTGTAGCAGTTTACTGTAGGCAAGCCGGATGTCCTCCTCTGACACAGTCCCCAGATCAATCAGGATGCGGCCCAGCTTTTGCCCCGTCTGCCTTTGCACTTCGAGGGCGCGGTCCAGATCGGCGCGGGTCACCTTGCCAATCTCGAGTAATACGTCCCCAACACTATTGTTATGAACCGTCCGTTTCATAAATATATAAAAGTCAAATGACAAAATACAGAAACCATCAAAGACCAAATAATTTCCCAGCAAAGCCCCAGATCAATGAAAAGCGCCACACAATTGAACCTGACTCACTTATGAATTTTTTGAACTTTGGCCTTTGGCGTTAACCCCCTTATTCCCAGCTCACCACATCCTTATCCTCACCCTCTCCGCCGGCATTACCGTCCGCACCGTATGAAATGATATCATAATCCCCGTGCTCACCCGGATAGATATAAACATAGTTGTTACCCCATGGGTCTTTGGGGACAATCTTTTTCTTTAAATAAGGACCCTTCCAGTTCATCACCCCCTGCGGCTCGGTTATCAACGCCTCCAGACCCTGTTCCTGAGTGGGATACCTCGTCGTATCCAGTTTATACATCTCCAGGGCGCTTGAAAACCCTTCTATCTGCTGCTTGGCAACAGTCTGCCGCGACTCGCCAACACGGCCGATCATCTTGGGGCCTATCAGCGCGGCAAGCAATCCAATAATAATCATCACAATCAACAGCTCCAGCAGGGTGAAACCGCCCTGCCTCAATAACCTCGACTTCAGCTTATTTCCCATTTTCAATCACTCCATACAATTGAATAAAGACCACATAGTAAAATTAAAAGCCGTAGAAACAATTCATGAATTGCCTTTACACAATTACAGCTAAGAGGTTTGCTACTTTCAATGTTTTCAAAAACTACTTTGTTACGAACTCTTCATAATTCAATAGCTCCATCGTGTCATCTTTCATCGCCATAGCATATATCTTGATTTTGGTGAGATACGCCACCACACTCCCCGGAATAGTGAGGGAAGAAAATATAGGGATTACTTTTTTTCCCCGATACTCAGGAAAATAGTCATATATTTCTTTCAGCACCTCTCTGAACTCGTTTATGTAATCAATCCGCGGCGATGACTTGGTTTCGTTTATTATTACCGTATCATCACTAACGGCTATTATGTCAAACTCCCTGCTTTTCGACCTGTCTTTTGCATTTCTCTTGTGCACCCTTAATCCGAAAAACTCCAGGTCTTTGCACCCAAAATATTCCTGCGCAATCCTCGGAATGTTAGGCGCAACAATGTCCTCCACCACCGTTCCCATTTTATTAGCAATTTCTCCCCATTTTTTATACATCTTCTTCCGATCTTCTCTCATTTCGTCTTTGAATTCCCTCATCTCATCCTTAAACACCCGCATTTCGTCTTTAAATTCCTTCATCTCGTCCTTAAACACCCGCATTTCGTCTTTGAATTCCCTCATCTCATCCTTAAACACCCGCATTTCGTCTTTGAATTCCTTCATCTCCTGCTTAAACTCCCTGAGCTCCCTCTCCGTCTGCATCTGGGCGTTGCCAACATTCTTGATGTATTCTTCGAGTACCCTTTCAAGGGTATCAACCCTGTCTTTTACAGATGGCATAAACACACCTCTTTTATCCTATCGTAACACACCTTTATTACGCCTCGGCAACTTTCTCAATATTATATAATTATATAGAGCGACAGCCCGCCTCTCTACATCCGCAAATTTGCAACAACAAATTTGCAACAATAATTTAGTTTTTTGAAAAATTTCAGCAATAATGGGCTTATCAATATGCTGTAGAGGCAATTTATGACTTGCCTCTACAGAGCTGGTTCAAAAATAAGATACAATAAAAAAGTGTAGGTATAAATATATCATATTATACAGCTATAAAACCCATTTTCATCGTTTCCGGGTGTCGCTAGCGCAACATGACAACTGGTTTGAAATTGAAATCCCTAAGCATCAACTCAATGCCCCACGGTTACTTCTCTTCCTGCCTACCCCCGTCCACAAGAAATTATATAGGGGTGTCCGGCTTGCTATGATACAAACTTTGAATCTCATAAACCGGGCTAATCGTCCTCCATATCCTCATCCTCTTCTTCGTCATCAAAAATTCCTGTCTCGCCTTCGTCTTCTTCATAATCCTCATCGTCTTCGCTTAAATACGCCCTGCCTGTCTTTCCGGCTAATGTATCAGAATCTGTCAATTTATCAATATCTTTTTCCATATCCTCTTCGCCTCCGCTTCTTGCATACCGAACGGTCTGTTCCATCTCTTCGCCGATTTTATAATAGGCCAGGCCCCCCAGAGGCTCAACATGCAGCACCGCCACCATGGTATCGCAAACAAATCCGATCTTCTCTGCCAGCGCCGTCCCGTTTGGATAAAACGTAAATGCCTTCGTCCGGTCGTCCCGCGCCTCTATCCTGTCGGTAAACATTTCTATGGTGTCCGGTAATCTCAGTATCTTCTTATCGTCATTCCAGCAGAGTCCCTTATAAAGGTCTATCGTTACTCGTGCCATCTGGCCAGTCGACATGGCCCTGATACGCTCTTCCCTGAGAAAATACACCAGCTCTGACATCGTCTTCCTGAATCTCATGGAGTCAAGGGAACCGGCATATCTGGGCGCAATCACACCGGCAATAATACCCATTATAGCCAGAACAACGATTAACTCAATAAGCGTAAAACCTTTATCCCTTCGCAATGGAACAATTTCCCCGATATAAATTAGACAGTTTTTGACATGTCATCGGCGACTTTTCTCCCCTGTTTCCCATGCGTGTTAAATCAAGCAATGTTTGCTTAGAAAGCAGCGCAGGCTTCCAAGCCCGCGCGAAGCAAAATAAAAGAAAGCTGCAGGCTGGGAAGCCTGCGCTACAGATTTGCTTCATCAGGACTATTATTATCAGGTAACAATTTAGTTGTAACTACTCATCGTATATTCGATTATTTAGTTTTTTGAAAACATCGAAAGCCGTAAACGTCTTAGCGGTAATTATGTAGAGGCAATTCATGAATTGCCTCTACAGTACATCCCACCCCGCGTCCCCCAGTTTACCGGTGGGGTTATGGGGGGGCACGCCGGCCGGGGATTGTCATTCCGAAACAAGTTTCGGAATCTCACACACTTTGATGACCTTGAAAGCAAGTCGTTCTGAAATAAATTCAGCATGACGGAAGTGCGTTTCTTCCATTTAAAATATCGATTTTTGCAATACAGCCCCATTCCCCTCGCCCACGCCAGCGGGGAACCAGTGGGAAGACGCCTTTCTTTGAAATTCCTTACACAAACTAAAACCTTATTTTACTATATCTTATGATAGTTTACAACTATTTTAAAGAGAAAGGGGCGCTACGCCCTTAGACATGACACCCCTTCCAGGACAAACAAGCAGGGTCAATTCATAAATTGCCCCTGCAGCACCCCTGTTCTGCCAGCGGCAATTGGTTCCCGCGCAACTTTAAAACTTCTGAATGTGTATAAAAAAATAGGGGCGAACAACAATGTCCGCCCCCATGGAAACTACGCACGCGCCTGCGCCTCTCTGCAGGGTTATTTCTATTTGCAGCATCAGGAGGAACAAACTGACGTACAAAAAAAAGAGACGCCCCGCGGGGCGTCTCTACGACAACAATAGCACTATATCGCAATCTCTGGTGTGGTATTAACTCCTTTGGTGGGCGTCAGGAGTTTCCTCCCGACGCCGTGCACCAACCACAAAAGATTACTTCTTTCTTACCTTCACGGTCACATTAGTCCTCAAACCATCCGCCTCAAATCTGACCCTCGAATCGCCAGTCTTCTTTCCGGCTGTGATGGTGAATAGAGCCTGACCGTTCGCATCGGTTACAGCGCTTGACGGCGAGACAGATATACGTTTCTTGCCCGTCCTGACCTCAGCCGTTACCGTTACCCCAGGAACCGGGGTACCGTCCGCGCATGTTACCGTAATTGTTTCGGTAGCGCTCGTCTCCCTCACGATTCTCAACGGCCTTGGATCAGCCGTAATTTCATCGGCCTCACAAGGCGGAGGAGTTGGCGTTGGCGAAGCTACCGGCGTCGGCGTTGGCGAAGCTACCGGCGTCGGTGTTGGCGAAGCTACCGGAGTTGGCGTTGGCGAAGCTACCGGCGTCGGCGTTGGCGAAGCTACCGGCGTCGGCGTTGGCGTTGGTGTTGGTATTACAAGAGGAGTCAGCGCAATGTTGACTGTCACCGCTTCCCCTGAACCAACCGTAACGGCCTGCGGCGCCTTCAACTGATAACCTGCCGCCTGCGCGCCGATGGCATAGGTTCCCGGTACCACGCCTGTGAAACTATAGTTGCCATCCGCATCCGTCGTCGTGCTGGCGATGATATTCTGAGGCGGCGTTCCGTATGCCACATTAGCGCCGGCAATTCCATCGCCGGTATCTGCATCCGTCACCCTACCTGCAATACTTGCCTCAGCCTCCGCTACAGTTGCCGTA
>JABRVT010000046.1:0-3475 GCA_040048245.1 Candidatus Brocadia sp. | reverse complement strand
GGGCATTTGTGAGGGATATTACTGAAAGGAAAAAGATGGAGGAGCAGGTACGGCGGTCAGAAAAATTGGCTTCTATGGGTGAACTTGCCGCTGCGATTGCGCATGAGATCAGAAATCCACTTGGGGCGATATGTAACTCTGTGGGTATTCTGGATGCCCATTTGAAGCTGACGGGTCAGGATAAGGATTTATTGGAAATGATCGTAGAACAATCCGAAAGATTGGACAGGATTATCAGTGATTTCCTGACCTTTGCTCATCCCCGCGTGCCTTCTTTTTCTTTGCAGGATATTCGGGAAGTGATTAAAAATACCATTTTCCTGTTAGAGCAGGACAGTCGGTTTACAGAGCAGATAGAGATAAAAGAGGTTTATGAGAGCGTATTGCCGAAGGTGTACATCGATACAGATTTAATTCATCAGGTATTGTGGAACTTGTTCGTAAATTCCCTAGAGGCCATGCCAAACGGGGGACAAATCAGGATAATGGTAAGGAAGACCAATCTCTTTTTAAGGGATGCTGTGGAGATTGTAATATCAGATACCGGGATCGGTATGACCGCCCATGAGCTGGATAAAATATTTGAACCCTTTTATACGACAAAAACAGAAGGTACAGGTCTGGGACTTTCGGTGGTCCAGCGCATTATTGATGACCATGGGGGAACTATTGATGCTAAGAGTAAAAAGGATAAGGGGACAACCTTTTATATTAAGTTACCCGTAGGAAATGAAAAGTTGGTAATTCAGAGTAACTTTTAATGGGATAATTTAAGAGTTATGGAAAACGGTAAAATCCTTGTAGTGGAAGACCAGGATGCCATGAGAGAATCCCTCATGATCGCTTTTAGAGACGAGGGGTATCAGGTTGAGGGTGCTGCGAGCGGGGAAGAGGCAATTCAGAAATTGGATAATCAGAATGTGTACGACCTGGTAGTTACTGATTTAAAAATGAAAAAAGTTGACGGCCTGGAAGTGCTTAAGGCAGTGAAGGCGGCAAATCCATCCACGGAGGTGGTGCTGATTACCGCTTATGGTACTATTAGCACGGCAGTGCAGGCAATCCGGGACGGCGCCTACGACTATGTGACGAAACCCTTTCGCCACCAGGAAATTTTGAAAGTGGCAAAAAAAGCGATCGAAAAGAAGAGCTTGAAGGACAGGGTCAGGTATCTTGAAGGAGAAATTCGGGATAAATATAAATTTGAGGGCATTGTGGGGAATTCCAATGCCATGCTGGAGGTGCTAAAAATAACTTCACATGTGTGTCGTACTGACAGCACGGTTCTGGTAACTGGGGAGAGTGGGACGGGAAAAGAGTTAATTGCAAGGGCAATTCATTACAACAGCCTTCGAAAAGATGGTCCGTTTGTCGTTATTAATTGTGGTGCATTGCCTGAAAATTTGCAGGAAAGCGAACTGTTTGGGCACATGAGGGGGGCCTTTACGGGGGCTATCAAGGACAAGGTGGGGTTATTTCTGCAGGCCCAAAAGGGGACGATTTTATTGGACGAGATTGGCGAGACTTCACCTTCTACCCAGGTAAAACTTCTGCGGTTTTTGCAAGATGGTGAGATTCGCCCGGTCGGTGGAAACAAAGCCATATACGTAGATACAAGGGTCATTGCTGCTACCAATGAAAATTTAGAAAAAGCCGTTGAATCAGGAAAATTTAGAAAAGACCTTTTTTACCGGATTAATGTGATACGTATTCATCTTCCTCCCCTGAGAGAACGGAGGGAGGATATTCCGCTTTTGGTGGAATATTTTTTGGAAAAGGTACTGGAAAAACTGAAAAAAGGGAAAAGGGTGTTTTCCAAGGAGTCAATGAGGGCTTTGATTAACTATGACTGGCCAGGCAATATCAGGGAACTCCAAAATATCATAGAGCGGACCGTTACCTTATCGAAAAACGAGATAATAAATATAGATGAACTTCCCCTCCCCGTGGAGGAATTTTCTGCACTGGACACGGATCAACTGGAAGATCAGAAGAGAAAATCATTTATAGTGACAACGCTTGCAGAACAGGAAAAAAATGCAATTATTGAGGCCCTGAACAAATATGGTGGTAACCAAACAAAGGTTTCGCAGGTACTTGGAATATCAACAACGACTCTCTGGAGGAAGATAAAAAAATACCGCATTAAACCACAACACGAAATCTCGGATACGATTGGTATATAATTTCATCCTGAAACTATTGTTGCATAATGGAATGTTTTTGTGAACAGATAAACCCCTGTTAACAGGGATACAAAAGAATATTGCTGTTGTAATAAGATGTTTGTTTGATGCCACTTATGAGGAATATAAGTGGTATTTTGTTTTTTGTCCACAGTTGGTATATCTTTCGTTATTATGTTATGGCAATTTTACACAGAAGTTGTGGAGGACGAGCGGAGATAGATGTTTAAGAAGCGAAAGACTACCGAGGTTAAAAAAGTTATAGATGTTAAGTTTGAGGTAAAAAAAGAAGGTTTTGAAGAGGCTGAAAAGAGTATTTCATCGCGCTTAAAAGGCGTTTTTAAAAGGTCTTCAAATAGGGAGAAGAAAAACATGCCGGTAATGGACGAGATAAATAGAATTGCTGTATTTGTAAAAAAATTACCCAGGGCCCCCCAGCCTATAATTCCGGCGCGGGAAGTATGGCTTTCTTTATGGGGCGCGTTTTTGGGTGTGGGATTTACCGCGTTGCTTGCGTATCTCTGGAAATGTCCCATGCTATTGGGACCATTTGGTGCCAGCGCCGTGTTGATTTATGGCGCTTATAAAGCGCCACTCGCACAGCCCAGGAACGTTTTGATGGGACACTTTCTTGCAGCCTGTATTGGCGTAACGGTACATGACTTTTTTGGCGCCACGTTTTGGTCTATTGCGCTCGGTGTTGCCCTCGCACTTGTGCTTATGACGGTTACTTATTCGATCCATCCGCCTGCTGGTGCAACGGCATATGTGGCGGTTCAGACCGGCGGATTGGGAGTCGGGTATATGTTTATTTTGAATCCCGTTATCTTGGGCGCCTTTATCTTGTTATTAATTGGTGTTATTTTTAATAAGATGGGGAAGAGGGATTATCCAACGCATTGGTGGTGATAGAAATGGGGATGTAACGGGCAAAGGGAAAGGGTGAGTTGTGAATTCATGGATTTGGTAAGTAATTTGTTAAATTACGGAGAAAATTATGTATATCTCGATTAAAAACCGGCTTATTTTTTTACTCATTGTATTTACGCTACTCCCGTTTGTTTTATTAAGGGTTATAGCATATCCAAGAGTTCAGGCGGATCTTCAGGAAGTGCTTATAAGAAACCTTGATGGTATTGGGCATAAGCAAGCAGAATTGGTAACTACCTGGATACGGGAAAGGATGAAGAATGCTCGTGTAATTGCAAACAATCCGCTGATGGTGAAATGCGCAAAGATCACAAAGGAGGATAAGGATTACGCCGATATCGTCCAGTACCTGGAGGTAG
>JABRVT010000045.1:0-36075 GCA_040048245.1 Candidatus Brocadia sp. | reverse complement strand
CCGTAGTCGAGCTATTTTAGGGACAAATTTTCAAATACACATTAAGGCATTTATTTGCAATATGTTACAACGTGTTTAGCACAATTACGCAATATATCTATTGTATATTGTATCGATTTATTTCTTTTTATCTCGCAAGGATTCTATTACCTCATCAACAAGACCATATGCTTTCGCCTCTTGTGAAGACATATAAAAATCACGGTCAACATCTGCTTCTATACGCTCCAAAGGTTGTCCCGTATGTTTTACGAGAATTTCATTCAGACATTTCTTCATCCGCAGTATTTCTTCTGCCTGAATACTAATGTCCGTCGCAGTACCTCTCATTCCACCCCATGGCTGATGAAGCATAATGCGCGTATGGGGAAGGCCATATCTTTTCCCTTTTGTTCCGCCGGCAAGAAGGATGGCGGCCATGCTATAAGCCTGGCCGATACAAAATGTTGCAACATCGCATTGTACAAATTGCATGGTATCATAAATAGCCAAACCTGCCGTTATTGAACCTCCCGGAGAATTGATGTAAATATTAATATCCTGATTCTTGTTCTCGTTCTGGAGAAACAGTATTTGAGCTATAACCAGGTTTGACAATGTATCCTCAATAGCAGAGCCAATAAAGATAATCCGATCTTTCAGCAACCTTGAGAATATATCATAATGCCTTTCGCCATATCCGGTCTTCTCAACAACATATGGCACGAAAAGCGTGCCATATGAGTTTTTAGATTTTTGAACAGGAAAATCACCGTTTTCCAAATACGACAAATACTCTTTATACACAAAAACTTCCTTTCGTTTGGTTTGTTTCGTCTCTTGGTTTTGCTGGGTTTTGTCCCTATTCTTCTATCCTAGCTTCCCTGAGAAGGAAATTCATCACCTTATTTTCGCGCATATCCGTTCGCAAATAGGACAAATTCCCCTGACGCTCCAGCTGCTTGCGGACCCGTGCGGTATCTGTGTTATACACTCGCGCAATATTGGCAATCTGCTGTTCTACTTCATTTTCGGTAACAAATATTTTCTCTTTTTCAGCAATGTGATTCAATACAAGAGATGCTTTCACTTCTCGCATTACCGATTCAGCAGATGCGCTTTTAATCTCTTCTGTTTGTTTTTGAATTTCTTCCAAAGGAACGCCCCTGTTTAATAAATCCAATTGATGTTTATATACCCTTTGGACTGTATGTTGATTCAAGAAATCTTGCGGTAATTCAAACTTTGCCTGTTCCAAAAGGATATCAAGCACCTGATTCTTCAGATCGTCTTCAACCCATCTTTTTTTATCAATTTCAATCCGTTTACGAATATTGGATTTTAAATCTTCCAAAGAATTGAATCCCAATGTCCTGGCAAAATCGTCATTAACATCAGGTGGAATCAGACGTTTAATCTCTTTTACTTTGAGTCTTACCTTTGCATCTTTTCCCCGGTACTCTTCTTTAGCGAAATTGTCAGATAATTTCGCATCAACTTTACACTCTTCACCCGACTTTAAACCTTCCAATTTTGTGATTAAATCCTGTATTATTGTATTGACAACTTCAACGCCGTTCAACACAGGGATTTCAACATCATCATCTTCAAATACACTATTTCCACCAACCTCTACTTTAGAATCACAGATTATGCGATCCCCTTTTTTTACCATTCCGTCTTTAACAACGATAAGTTGCGCCTTTCGAAAGGCCATATCCATTAACACTTTTTGCACTTCTTCATCGGTTACGCTGGCTGATTTCTTCTTTAATTTCAAACCCTTGTATTGATTGACCTCAAAAGACGGCCATACCTCTAATGTAACATCGAACATTAGTGGCTTTCCCACTTCCAGCTCTATTTCACTAAATTTGGGATTTCCCACAGGGTTCAATTTATATTCTTCCAGTGTCTTCTGGTAACAATCACTCACAACTGATTGTTTTACTTCGTCTTTAATCTGAGGTCCGAACCGCCTCTCGACCAACTTTCGCGGTGCGCGCCCTTTTCTGAAACCGGGTAATTCTACAGTACCGCAAACCTCAACGGTCTTTTTTTCAAACTCGCTTTCGATAGTTTCTTTTGGTATTTCAAATTTTAAGACCTTTTTACAAGGCCCTGCGTCTTCAATCGTTACATTCATTGTGAATTATCCTGCAATACTTTCCCATCTTAAAAAAATAAATGGAGCGGGTGATGGGGTTCGAACCCACGACATTCACGTTGGCAACGTGACGCTCTACCGCTGAGCTACACCCGCTTCTTAATCCAAATTCAAATCTATTTTCTGGTGCGAGAGGGGGGAATCGAACCCCCACGCCGTGAGGCACAAGATCCTAAATCTTGCGCGTCTGCCAGTTCCGCCACCCTCGCCCAATATTACAATTAAATACGACACTGGCGGAATCCCTGAACTTACTTTTTTCCCCTCTGAAAAACAAAATTAAGGGATAAAATAAGGTCTCTGACGCCACAAAGATACATAGATGGTGCGCCCTGAAAGATTCGAACTTTCGACCCACTGATTAAGAGTCAGTTGCTCTACCAACTGAGCTAAGGGCGCACTTAGCAGTTTAATGCAAAGAAATCCTTTAGGATTTTATGAATAACGCGCCCGGCAGGACTTGAACCTGCAACCGTTGGATTCGAAGTCCACCACTCTATCCAATTGAGCTACGAGCGCAAAATTTACCGCGCAGAAATGAGCTAACAAAAATATATATATATATTTATATTATGCACAGCGTCATTAATCGGACATGTCTCCGAATGTAGTTATCGGAGAGTTGTAAACTTATATCGCTATGTATAGCTAAAAAATAAATTATAATTATTTTTTTAAAAAAGTCAACTTCATTCCCCCGCATGAATAAACTACAAAACAATTCAATAAAATCGGCAGGCTATTTGATTTCATGAAACAAATAAGTCCCGCAACAAAAACTTTGGAGCGGGACTCAAAATTTGGGGTGAGCGACGGGATTCGAACCCGCGACCCTTAGAGCCACAGTCTAATGCTCTATCCAGCTGAGCTACGCTCACCACAGCGTAAAGTTACTGGTAACCTGAATTAGTTTATATATGGCGCGCCAGGAAGGATTTGAACCCTCGACCGCCGGATTAGAAATCCGATGCTCTATCCAGCTGAGCTACTGGCGCTTCAGTTATGAAGATTATATCAACAATAGACCAAATATCAATACAATTTTAGAGTTTACTGCGCTTAGGTCTTTACATTCGAACCGGGACTAATGTTGCTATTGACTCAATGGCCTTCCTAAATGGTGTATTCCGCACGTACTTCCAGTTTTCATCTTTTGTTCCCTGCTCCGGAGAGGTAATATTGTTGATGACAGGAAAACCCTTAAGCCCCTTTTTAAATGTAAATGTCCGTGTTCTCGTACTCGCTTCCCCCATCGGCACAGCATCCGTAACAAAGTCCACTAATACCTGCATATCATCAAAGACTTCCGTAGTTACAACCTGCCCTTTCTTAAAGTTGCCGATCGTTGCATCTGGAATTGTTTCTGCAAGATTAATGCAGGTAAATACGGCATTCTCTCCCACATGGATAACACTCCTGGGAATTCCCACTACCATGTCTTTGAATATGGCATCCACAAATATTTTTTTCAGGAAATATTTTGCTGCTTCTAATGCGTTATCGGGTATGTCTTCCCCTTCCGCCGATGTACACTTGCCTAACGTTAACCCGCTTGCAATGTCTTTAAAAAAATTAACCAGGTTACCCACAAATCCAACCTTCTTGCCTTCCTGAATGCGGCCTTCTTCATCAAGATACTTAAAGGATGCGCCCGGGCCAATGTCCCTTAATATATTTATAAAATTTTCCCCTGCATCCTTGAGATCTTTACCTACCCTTGCATAAAATTTGGATTGATCCGTACTGTAGTCTATGACTTCAACATCTTTACCCAGATTGAAATAGTCTCCTCCGGGATTTGATAATAATTGATCCTCCTTATACTTTTTAAACTGATTCTTTAGCACTGACGATGTGTCTTTTTTTGGCGCAGACTGCACTACCCGTGCCTCAAAACTATTTCGTTCAAGCTGAGATATAATGCCGCCCTCAATTCTGGTTGTCACTGTATCACAACGCTGCCCCTTCTCAGCATCCTGCCTTTTCATCTCAGCATAGATTACCTCTTTAAACGGAGAAGTGTCTGCACTGTCGTAGGCGCCTAATTGGATACTAAAATCCACCTGTTTATTGCTTACCGGTACCCTGGATGTTTCTAACATGTACAATTCCTTTTTAAAAAAAATTGCATATGAAAATACCCCCCTATGCCATTTAAGCAAAATATATACCTTTACCCCCCCTCTCAGTATAATTTGCAGGTCAAATTTAAATTTTTTCTAAATTACTTTAATATCATATCGTTATAAAAGACCTTCTGAGAGCAACAGAAAAAATAGATCATATGAGATTAGACATGGGAGGGAATGTTTTTCCTGCTCCGTGTCGAATAATTGTGTATTGTGCAAAATTATTTTTGGAAGATGCTGTCAGGCTACGGAATAAAATTCAGCACATTTTGCAAATTCATCTTTCATTTTAGAAAAAAGTTTTTATACTGGAAAAGCAGATATGAAGATTGAACTGAGTACAATGTGTTTTTACCATGGTGACACCCTTGCAAAGATCAGACGATGCAGGGACTTGATTGAATCACACGGCTTCGAATTTGGCATTCAATTGCATAATTCCATTACCAGTGACTTGCTCAATGAAATTAAAGGTATTGATGCCGGGTTTACTATTCATGCGCCTGTGATGTCGGAGTGTTTTATCAATCTGGCAAATAATGATTTCAACACTGTACTGGCAGCATTTCAAAACACCGAGCACGTCATGCAGTCTCTTCAAAGCAATGTCGCATTATTTCACGGTTTTTTTATGACTCAACGACTCATCAAAAATGACCCTGCCAACTATAGCAAGGTCTTAAGCGCTGCAATTGATAAGAAATATCGGCTAAAAGATACACGTGTCATGGACCCAAAATTCCTGGAAACCGAAGAGTTCAGAAACTATCAAAACACCGTGAAAAAAAACATGAAACATCTGAGGGAAAGGTATCCCGACTACATCCTTTGCATGGAAAATGACTTTCCTGGCATTGGCAATGGCAATCAAACACCTGCGCATTTAATCTATCTCGATTGCCCGATCTGGCTCGATACAGGCCACCTCTGGGCATCCGCCATTTTAAACAAGTTTGACTTTTACGCCGGGCTTGACGAGATTTGCAAGCGATGTCAGGTAATTGGCGTGCATCTGAATACCAACAGAACACCGCTTAACTGGAACCTTAAACATCCTGACGGCGACACACACTCGCATTTTTCCAGAGATTATGATATGAATATGGACAAAATTATTTCCATTCTTAAAAAAAATCAAATTACTCACTTTACCATTGAAATAATGAACGGAGATGTGGAAGATGTAAACTTTTTTATCGAAGTGTATCAATCCGTTGACCAATAAACTTGACAAAATAAAATTTATTTGTAATATCTTGTTCTATTCATTTGTTATCCTGACTTCTTTTCAAAGTTATTCTTAAAGCCATTCAACGGGACAAGTATCCCCATGGGATCTTGAATTTTTACCTTGAAGCCAGTTCACAGAATTTTTATTGCGTCGAGTATCGCCATTTTTACCTTCTTGGTCATTATGGGACCATTAACGTATAAAACCCTTGTTCCCGCCATGAAAGAAGAGTTTGTAAATCATTTGATTTCCGTCAGGGAAATTAAAAAATTACAAATTCAAAATTTTTTCCATGAAAGGTACGGAGATATCCATGTCCTCTCAAAAAATCCCCTCGTTGTCCAGAGTCTGCCACGGTTCTCAAACGCCTTTCGGTCCGGCGGATTCGATGACCCCGCTTACAAACAGGTAGATACCTATTATGGCCCACTCCTTGAGCACTTCCTCAGACAATATGGATATAAAAATATATTTTTAATAGATACAGAAGGAAATGTTGTCTTTGGTGTCAAAAGAGATGAATACCTTGGAACCAATTTACGTGCCGGCGAATACAGTTCTTATTCTATAGGGGAACTGTTTAAAGAAGCATTAAACAATATCAAATTTTCAGATCTGACATGGTGCGAAGAATCAAAAGATTTTATATTCATGAGCGCAGCGCCGGTATACGATCTTGCCAACAGGCTTTTGGGCGTCGTTGTTTCAGAAACACCCTATTCTTCGATTGATCATATTTTGTCCCAGAGAGACGGGCTGGGAGAGACAGGAGAGATTTATATTGTAGGTGACGACTATTTTATGCGGTCCAAGTCAAGATTCATAACACAAAATACCATCCTGAAACTTGAAATCAAGACAAATGCTACGCGGGATGCCCTTCGTGGAAACACTGATGTTCAGATTGTTAAAGACTATCGGAATATACCGGTGATCAGCGCATATACACCACTTGAAAATCTGAAAGATGTCAACTGGGTATTACTCATTGAAATGGATGTAAAAGAGGCATTTTATGCCATCCTCTCCCTTAAAACAAACCTGATTATTATCGGAACAATAATTGGGAGTATCACCGCCATATACCTCTATTTCACCCTCAGGAAAAAACGCCCAGGATATAATCTCTCAGTACCTTCGTAGGATATATACAAACTGGGTATTCCCGGAATTGAACGGTTTCATTATAAACAAGCCTTTCACGAACCGTTTCTATTTCTTTCCGTTTCCTTTGAACCTCTGTATCTATTCTTATCAAATTTAATTTGTTCAACTCTTTGATTTGATTGAAATAATGCCTTTTCTCCTCCTTGCCACAAACAGTCATCATCTCTAATAGTCTCTTTTTCTCATTGATTCTGTTTATAAATTTTACATCACCTTGTGTCTCTTTCGAAGCATATCGCTCCGGGTTATAACCCATGTCCCTAAATTCATGCTGAAGGACTTGTAAAGTCCTCCAATTTAAATTAAATGTATCGAACGGTAAAAACAGCGTAGCAGAACTCATAATAAATGCAGGAGGATTTATGCCAAAGAATTCTTTGATAATCTCATCGGTAATCGTATCGTATCTTGCCCCTCCAATCCCATGAATAAATACGTCTGAAAAGAGTAGCCGGGAAAACATGGTTGTTGTAATTGCCCGCGGACGTATCTTTATGCGGCTTTCCTTTAATGCTTTTAATCTTGATATATTATTTTCGACCTCTTCGCTTTTTCCAAGTGTAACGAAAACATCCTCTCCATCGGTAATCCTTATCGATTGCCCTTCCCGCATCATGTAACACTTCATCCTCGAGCCGCCTGACTTCCATATCCAGAAGGGTAATTCAACTAAATTCCCAATAGTTTTGATGTCTGGCAGAGGATTAGCCTTTGAACGGATTTTGTGGATGCAGCGGTATTCAGACAACTTCCCGTTGTAAATTTTGGCAAACCGCTCAGCCTCATGAATAATATGTAACAAAAAATGATAAAATCCATCAGTATTGCATATCCAGGAAACGGGAATTTCAAGATTGCCAATGCAAAAATCCAATTCCATGGCACACCTTGCAGCCGTTAATAAACCCACCATATCAACACAGCCTTTATGGTAACACTCTGCAATACGATTGATAAACTCCTCAAATGTGGACTGCATAGATTCAACGATTGTTTTTGTTTTTTCATCTAAAATGTTTTTCTTAAGCAGGTTTAAAACTTCTTCTTTGAATTGGTGTATCGTCCCGGGGTCACCAAATACGATCTCTTCATATGCCACATTATTCTTATCCTTTATAAGCGCCACCTTCTGGATAGTTGCCGGCTTTTCTGATAACATTGGCACATACATAAAACCCGTATTGCAGGCATCGTTGTCTACAATCATATTTACACCAATGCCGCCCATCTTACTGGCCAGATATTGTGCAAGATGATTCTTGATCCACACCCCTGGATAGTACAAAATGGGTTCGTGGCCCGTCTGGATAATTGAAATATTCTTAATTGTCTCGTAATCCATATCCATTCCTTTGCTGGATAACTTACTCTGGGTTCTATGAAATGACGAGTTTCTCTGAACACCATCCCGCATATAAAGGCATTGACCGTGTCGATTTCTTTGAAACAGGGATTTAATCCCCTCCGTATAATTTGCAGCCATACGTAACAAATCCTCACGGGTTTTATCCCGCAATGCTTGAAAAGGAACGCCATTCATCTCGAATTGATAATTACGTATCTTCTGCCGATTTTCATGTATCAAATCCGGTATGCGTTCTATTGACGGATCAACAAAGACTTCCCTGTCATTTTTCGGCACCTTATAGGTAATATTTTTCATTGCCATTTTCGATTCATTCTGATTAAGTATGTGCCAAATTGTCATTCAAAGCAAAATCCACCATGAGTATTAATTGTTTAGCATTTAATCAGGTCTTCGGCATCTTGCATGGTAGCTGCCTAGCTTTAGCCTGCGTGGAACTTGTGATAAACTTTCTATATATACCCCAGAAACGCACCTTGAAGGGATGCTGCTACCTGATTGCAATTCTTAATCGTTCAAGTTAACCGTTTCTCATATAATACGTGATACATGACACCGGGCGCAAGATAATAGAGGATAAAGTTGAAAATTGTATTAGTCGTCCTGTACAAAAATCTGATATAAGACTTTTTTATTTTCTATAGTAAAACAAGATCGTCGATGAATCTTAATGAAATCCTATTCTGGACTGAAAGAAACGATTTAGAAAACGACGAAACGTCCAGCAGAGACCCGCTTGGAACTGAGACGCTTGCCGGACAGCTTGCAGAATTAATACTTCCAGGACTTACCACAATAACATGGCTGGTTCGATATTTAACACTTATTTGCTTGTGGTTAAGGTTTATCAAAGAGGAACTGAAAGAAGATACTGCCGATAATGTTCTTGCCGGTTTTAGTGGGGAAAAAAGCCGTAAAAGATTTGAATGACCGATTTGTGGTTGAAGATGCTTTGCAAGATAAAACCTGCATCTTGCGCTCGTGCAAGATGCAGGTTTTATGTCGCTGTTAATTCTAATTTCTCTTTTGTAACAATAGGTAGACGTATAGGAGCAAAGTATTTTTCGGGATATAAATAATCCTCGCCTGATTCATCAATGACCCTTACTTGATGATGTTTTTCTGCCAACCTGTCAGTCAACACCTCGTATATTTTTCTTATTTCCAATGATGCTTCATAACCGCGGTTATAGACGCATACCATAAAATGTTTTTTCATAGCCGTCTCCTCATAAATATCTTTTGATTTTTATTTCTTTCTTCCCGATGCCATGCCCCTCGTACCAATGCACTTCTGCTTCAAGAACAGCACCATCTTCCAGTTCTACGTAGCAGATTCCTTTTAATTTCCTCCAGTTCGTTTTTCCGTATATCTTGTTTAATCTGTTCAAATTTTTTATTCCATGACCTGTTGCAATAGTTTCAATCTCACGAATCGTCCCTTTTATCTTGAAATACATATCTAATTTTAACCATTTTTATGATTTTTTTCACAGGTCTAACGATATTATTAACAGGTTTTCTTATTATTATACGGCACGCAATAGGAAAAAAACAGGCAGTGTCAAGAGTTCTGTGTAAATTCCTTAGCGCAGCTACGCCGCAACCGAAGCTTTAAAACCGTCCTCCAATAGTGTATATTTGATTTTTTTAAAGTGTACTCCTAACCACTGGAATCATACACGATAGATGAGAACAGCAATGGAGAAGTTTCTTGAGCAATATCGTAGCTAAATTATGGGGGTACTTTCAACGTTTGATCGAATGATATTTAAAGGGCATATTTTGCCATTTTTTCAAAAAAGCAATAGACATTTTCAGACGTGGTTTCCTTTTCAATTGCCTAAAAAACTTACAAAAAAGAGGTTTTTACAGAGGAATACTATATCTGCATTTTTTATGGTCTAACTATGTTATTAACAAGTTTTTTAGTTTGACAAATAGTCTAGCGTAAGTCAAGGAATAATTGACATAGGCATTGACATAAAAATTTTCATTACTATAATTCGAATTTGATTATGTAGGAGTTTTCATTATATTTACTTCTAGTTTTTTGGGCAAATAAACCACAATAGCAATTCAATAAAGGCAAGATTACCCGTGAATCTTAATGAAATCCTGTTCTGGACTGATAGGGACGATTTAGAAAACGACGAAACGTCCAGCAGAGACCCGCTTGGAACTGAGACGTTTGCCGGGCAGCTCGCAGAGTTGATACTTCCAGGACTTACCACAATAACATGGCGTATTCGATACTTAACGCTTATTTGTTTATGGTTAAGGTTCATCAAAGAGGAACTGCAAGAAGATAATGCAGATAAGATTCTTGAACATATCAAGAATCTTGAGAAACTCACAGCGTATTGTATCAGTAAGCGATACAGCGAAAACGGGAATGATTATCAAACTGAAAATTTAATAGGGAAACGCTATGCAAAGGCTTATATAAATAAAAGTGTGGATAAATTTTCTATAGACAAAAAACATTTCCCTTTCCTTGTAAATCATGGCTCAGTAGGCGCATTTACAACCTATAAAGTCTTACTGAAAGCGCTTGGATATATTGAAGACGAAGATGAATATACACTTACCCCATATGGAATGGATTTAACCTCAGGACTTCGAATCCCTCATACCCCATTTATTAAAAGCATTCTAAAAGGAGAAAAGGTAGATTTTCACAGCAAAAAGTTTGATACATTAGGCGAATTTTTTGGGTTGAGCAATTTTAAAGCACCTGAAAAAGCACAACTAAGAGATGCCCTGTGTGCCAATATTAGGCGAAAAACCGCTTTTGTGTTCATTAAAAAATATATACAAGAGCAAGAATATGAATTTGATAACATTTCTAAGATTTCAAAAGCCAGGCCTGCAAATGAATACGAAAATAACGTTATTCCCCTCTACGATTATATTACCCGATTTGAGAGACTCAACCGTGAGGTACATTATATTTTTTATTCACTTATGAATATTGATGCAATCCAAATTGATATACGTGATTTTCTGAGAAAGGCCAATATTCAGGATAGTTTAAAAATTATGACAGGCAAGACCCTTGATAATTATATAGAATTTCACGCCAGCAATGAGCAACTCCTTGGAAAATATGATAAACGTCCTTATGAACTTTTTATACAATTAAAAGAATGCAGAAACGATGATGAACAATGTATAAAAACTATGATAAAACATCATGTAGAAAATCAAAAACAGAAGGTTAAAGCACCCTGGATCGACCATAAAGATGGCAAATGTACCGTTATTCTAACACAATATCGGAAAAATCCTGAAGATGTCGAAAGAATTCGTGAAACGGCAGTTCATAATTATAGGACACATAACGCGTGGAAAATGATACATGAGCTTGAAATTTAAACCACAAAAAAGAATCTTTGAGTGTTTTGACAGAGACTTTGACAATATCATTCTTACCACGTTTGAATTTGATAGAGAATTTATTGAAGATAGACTCTTGCCGATTTTAGTGGGGAAAAAAGCCGTTAAGGATTTGAATGACCGCCTTGAGGTTGAAGACGCATTACAAAATAAAAGTATATCTATTATTGCGTCGGGCAATATTCACGATAAGAGGACACTTTATGGGTACGACCTTATTCCATACAATGGAACCCAGCATAGTAAGATTGCGTTGTTGGCTAACAAGGATTTAATAAGAATAATCATTGGCTCTGCAAACCTCACAGAAAACGCATTTTGCAAAAACCTGGAAACGTTATGTTTCCTCGATTTCGAGGAAGGCAGCGGTTTACCAAATTCCTTAGCATCAGATATTCTAAGCTATTTGGAAATCATTTCTGATAATAAAGGCAAGGTAAGAGAACAAATAAGCGAAATCGCAGCTTGGCTAGATTTAATGCAATTAGACCATGATTGGAAGCGCAATGATTTTACGATAAAATTCCTTGCTTATCCAAATCCTGCTAAAAATTTTATCGTTGATCAATTATTCGATGAATTGGGGGATGAGAAAATACAAAGATTAAAAATCCTGACGCCCTTTTTCGAGCGGGAAGATAGCAGATTTTTCGGTTATTTTATAGACGAATTTACCAAAAGAGGGGTTCAAAA
Source organism: Candidatus Brocadia sp. (assembly GCA_040048245.1). Lineage (GTDB taxonomy): Bacteria > Planctomycetota > Brocadiia > Brocadiales > Brocadiaceae > Brocadia. The sequence goes on along the minus strand of JABRVT010000045.1, from coordinate 23,944 downwards.
CTTAGGCATATATTTTCCTTCTTTATCAGAAGCATCAGGCGGTGACATAAAGTGGCATATTCCATCGGATAAAACAATACTTGAAAACGCCAAAAAATATCAGGATTTAATTCACTTCCATCCAATTTCAACTGCCGAGCATACTGAAAATAGAGATATACATGCAAAATTGATTTTTATCAGCACGCATAAAGCAAATTATCTCCTTGTAGGATCAAGCAATTTTACCAAGAAGGGATTTGGTTTTGAAAAGGCAAATCCGAACGCTGAGGCAAATCTGCTTTTTAAAGTTCAAAATCCGAATGAAAGAAAATTGAGGGACTTTCTGCCATCTGATATCGCAGAACAAAAAATTGAATTTCTAAAACCCATTCAGCCAGACATAACAGGTGAAGATACAGAAAATCCTTTACCCCAGATCATCTATTACGCTTACTATAAAGATGGGCGTTTAACGATTGAGCTTAGCGACACATGTTATGACAAAGCATATAATTGGGAGATATTCCTTATGGATGAGAAGATTTTAGATGCTTCCGGTTGGAACAAAGAGAGAAAATTTGAAAAAGAAATACCTCTTTCCAATATGGCACAAAAATCCCTGGATTTGGAGATAAGAATAGATAGCGGGACTTACTATTGTCCCATCTTTTTTTACGACTCAAGTCAGTTGATCAAAGAAAGACACAAAAATATCTCGATTGATACAGACAATCTTATCCTCTATTGGTTAAACAGAATTTCACGCCCAAAAATCCCAGAAGGTGTTATTGATAAGCCAAGGAACGGCGATGGTAAATCAACAAAACCCGTTGAAACGCCTGATTTATTAATGAACAAAATAAAAATGTTTGTAAAGGGGCTGGAGGGTGTACGGGAATATTTGAAGGAAGATAAGATTGCAAATCCAGTAATGCTTAAGAACAGGATATACGGTATATTCGGAGCAGATAGAATTTTTAAAACCATAGACGATTTAGATGACAAACTTACAAAATTATTTTGCTATTCAGAAATGAAAACACTTGTTAATGATATTTCATTACACTATAAAGACGAAGAGAAAAAGTGGATATTGGAAGAATACAAACGAAACCTTAAAAACAAAATTGCGGAATTTAAAAAGACCGATCTTCCCATGGAATGGCAGACATATCTTAAACATATGGAGACACAGTATGAGAATCCATGAACATATAAATTTAGGTGCGAAGATATCTCAGCAAGATGCAGAGAGACAGATAAAGACAGTAAACAGACTGCTTTCACTCCTTGAGACAGAACCCGGAGTTATCCTTGCCGATGAGGTTGGCATGGGTAAGACCTTTGTTGCATTGGCAACCGCACTGACTTATATTGCAAATGCGAATCGCCACAAAAGAATCCTCATCCTCACTCCAAGCAAAGAGCTAAAGGATAAGTGGGACAAAGATATTGATACCTTCAGGATTTTTTGTATCAATAACGATAAATCACCTCTTAAAAAGCTTGCAAAAGACGAAGGTATTGACAGCATAAAAGACCTTCTTACGAAAGAAAACATACCGATACTGACTATACCGCTCAATAGAGTTGCAGGGACACCCAAAGAAGATGAATATTTGTGCTACATAGGCGCTTATTTCAGGAAGAGGGGCTTTTCTGCCGCAAAGAGAAAAGAGATGCTTGGCCTTTTGCAAAAGTGTGATTTAAGAACTTTCAATGAATCTATGGTCATGACTCCAGAAAAATGGTTTGAAGTCAAAAATCTAAAAAAGTTTGTGGACTACGAAACCATTAAAAACGTTGATTTTAGCCTATTTGACGAAACTATTCGCAATGGATGCACAGAAAAAGAATTTAAGGATGCCTGCCGTAAAATAAGAAACCAGATTATTCCCGAATTTGCATTCTGTATTATTGACGAGGCGCATAACTATAAAAATCCATTGGTTATCGGCCACAAGCTTTTGAATGACGAGGATTCTCCTGAACACACCCTGAAAAGCAAATTTGAAAAGATGCTATTTCTTACCGCAACTCCATTTCAACTCTGTTATGACGAACTCCTACACATTGTCATGATGTTCAAAGCCGCAAAAACATGTCCGAAGGACTTTGATGTTCAGATCAATACATTAAAGGGACTACTTTCAAACTATTCCAAGGCAGTTGAAAAATTCGAATATGCATGGTTACGATTTTCTAAAAAATCAAGAAATGCGATTTCTGAAGAGGAAAAGGCAAGGTTTTTAGAAGATTGCCGGGAATATCAGGATGCCCGTAAAGCAAAAGAAGCATTAGAGCCTGAGCTAAGAAAATTAACCGTGAGGAACGTAAAACCCAAAGAACACAGAAACATAATTTTTGGTTCTTGCAATAATCATGGTAAATCTGATTGTGGTATTGATATTCCGGATAAAGATAAACCGCTATTCTTCTCACTCTTAAGACTGGAAAATGAGATAGCGCGGATTAGCAGAACCTTTAGAGGCCTTACTGATAGCATGGCTACTTCGGCATATAGTACTTTGAGAGAATCAAAAATGTTAAGAGATTCTTCACTTAAGGAATTTCAAAATAACACACTGATTATTAAATATCGAAACATGATAAGCGAACTTATTCACCCCAATGATGATACTCATCCGAAAATAAACGATGTGGTTGAGAAGGTCGTGGAAAGGTATCTGAAAGGTGAGAAATCGTTGGTTTTTACTTTTTACATAAAAACAGCCGAGGCGTTGAAAGATTCAATAAAGAAACGCATAAATAACGAACGGGTTACCCTACTGAAAGGAATAACAAAGAAAGACGATCTAGACACGTACATAGAGAATACACAAAAGAAATTTACCAGCCCAAACGACCTCCGGTATCTGATTTTCAAAGAAAATTTACTTTTGACTCACTATCAATCTATTGCCCAGGACTGCAAAATTGAACCTGATGAAGAAGATTGGAAGCTGATAACACAATATCTTGGAGAAAATGGATACAGATTTAAGACAAAAACTCGTGAAGATTATAGACTACTTTTGAAAGTGATGGAGCATCACTTTTATAAAAAGGCGATAAAGTCTAAATTAATTAACAAACAAGATAATATTATTAAAAGAGTTCTGGCAAATAACTATATTAAGTACGGTTTATACATTAATGACGAAGAGCGGAATGATCAAATACAGAATAATAACCATATAAAGTATACAGTTAATGAAGAAGATATTATGCATATAAAAGGACTTAAGGCAATTCAATATATTTTAAATGGGCCTAATATCTGGAGCTATCACAAAGATATCCTGCATGAGATCGATAATTTAGAACTGAGAAGAAAAGTCCAGAGATATATAATTCGAGAAATTACCAGAGAAGACTTAATTATAGAAAAATTTATAAGTGCAAAATACGAGGATGAAGATGAAACGTGGATAGGCGTAATAAATAAAATTTATGCAGAAGAAACCATATTTAATAAAAGCTCCAAACCAGAAACACTAAAGGATCGGATTGATCGGTGGCTTAAGACAATTGCTGCAAAGTACGAGAAAATTAAGTACGGCGACGACGCTGGAGAAGAAATAACAAAACTAATACAGACAATCAGTGGATTGAATGACATCAGAAATGACGAAGATGTGAGAGAAATACATGGTGATAGCCACGTTAATAGAAGCGTATATTTTGAGGCCTTTAATTCTCCGTTTAGACCTGTGGTCTTAATTTGTACATCGATAGGAAGTGAAGGTATAGATCTGCAGCAAGAATGTTCAGGGGTATTTTTGTACGACCTTGGATGGAATCCCGCTGCATTAGAACAAAAAACAGGAAGGATTGACAGAATTGGTTCAAAGAACAGTCGGGAAAGGGTCCATGCACATGATAATGGTACAGTTCCTCCAATGTTAGAGGTTTACAGGCCCTTTATCAAGGGCACACGAGATGAACGCATGCACAGGGTACTTCAAAATCGTGAGAAATGGTTTAACTTTCTCCTTGGTACAGGTAAACTTCTTTCTGCCGATGAAAATGGCGATGAAGCAAATTTTGATCAAACAGAGAAAGAGGAAAAAATGTTTTTATTGCCTGAAAATGTGATAAGATTACTAACAATGAATTTAGGTGTTTAAATTGGCTTTATTTCAAACTAAAATTTTGAATATTTTGAAAACGTTACTTGTCTCAACGACAACGAAATGTTATGGAAGCAAATAAATAAAAAGTACTAATACTCGATTTCGGCTCTCGACAGGAATTAATGAACGAGGACAAAAAAGAAAGGTAGGTATGATGTATGAAGGAAATGGATTATGTAGTTTGGAAAGAAGGTAAATATTATGTTTCGCAATGTCTCAATGTTAATGTATCTTCTTTTGGAGATACTATAGATGAAGCAGTAAATAACTTGAAAGAAGCCGTTGAATTGTATTTTGAAGGAGAGGATTTAGCGCTTCCAGAAATTGAAAAGATATTTATAGGCAGAGAAAAAATAAATGTCTAAATTGTATTCTTCACGCGATGTGGAATATGTGCTGCATAAATTGTGACACTTTAGTTTTTTGAAAAATTCCGATAACAGAGGTGTTGCCGCGCAGAGTAGGGGGGCGAGTCAACCCTGTCAGGGTTTTAAACCCTGACAGGGTTAATGGCACCGTCCCTACATTTTCAAAAAACTAAAGTGTTACCATAAATTAAATTTCCGTTTTATTTCGCAGAAAGGCTCACACGGAAAATACAAGAATGAAAAAGGTTATATTGCAATTCTTCCAATGAATAAAAAAGAAATACCTTTAGGGACATTTAGAAGTATATTAAAACAAATGAGAATAGGATTGGAAGAATTCGAGGCTATTGCTAAAAATTGAGAACAAAAACAGGAAAATGAAATGATCGAAGAGAATAAAGAAAAGATTTTAATCCTCGACTTTGGCTCTCAATATGCCCAGCTTATTGCACGTCGGGTGAGAGAGAATAACGTTTACAGCGAGATTGTATCACACAAAATTACCACAGCGGAGATACAGAAGGCGAATCCAAAGGGCATCATACTCAGCGGCGGCCCAGCCAGCGTGTACGTAAAAAATGCCCCGCGGTGTGACGAAGGAATAGCTACCTTGGGAATACCCACATTGGGTATCTGCTACGGAATGCAACTGGGGTGTCAAATGCTAGGCGCCACAGTAAAACCCACGCCTACCCGTGAATATGGAAAGACGGCCTGCACGGTTAACAATGAAAGCAAGTTATTCAACTCACTGTCCAGAGACATCACCGTATGGATGAGTCATGGAGATCAGGTGGTTGAATTACCCACAGAATTTGAGTCACTTGCATTTACCAGAAATTGTCCTTATGCAGCCGTAAAGCATAAAATGAAGGCATTCTATGGTGTACAGTTTCACCCTGAAGTTACCCATACACCTCAAGGAAGCCAGATAATTCGTAATTTTCTTTACGAAATTTGCGGATGCACAGGTGACTGGAAGATGCATTCTTATATAGAAAAATCGGTGAGTGACATCCGAAGGCAGGTTGGGGATGGAAGAGTAGTATGCGGACTCTCAGGTGGAGTCGATTCGGCAGTGACGGCTGCACTTATCCACAAGGCCATTGGGAATCAGTTGTCATGCATTTTTGTTGATAACGGGCTTTTAAGGAACTACGAGGCTGACGAGGTTATTAAAACGTTTAAAGAGAATTTTACGGTAGACCTGCACGCCATTGATGCACGCGACAGGTTTTTAGAGAAACTAAAAGGCGTAACTGATCCTGAAAAAAAGCGTAAGATCATCGGACATGAATTTATAGAGATCTTCAGGGAAGAGGCAAAAAAAATTTCTCAGGCAAAATTCCTGGCACAGGGCACTCTTTATCCCGATGTCATTGAAAGTATTCCCGCCCATGGCGGCCCTACAGTAACTATCAAGAGCCATCATAATGTGGGTGGCCTGCCAGCAGAATTGGGATTTGAGCTGATAGAACCGCTGCGTTTTTTATTTAAAGATGAAGTACGTAAAATAGGGGAAGAACTTGGACTGCTGGAAGAATTAATCTGGCGACACCCCTTCCCAGGACCAGGGCTGGCCATCCGGATTATTGGCGAGGTAACAAAGCCACGACTGGAAGTCCTTCGTAACGCCGACAGGATTGTTATTGAAGAAATACGTAAGGCGGAGCTCTATCGCTCCATTGCCCAGTGCTTTGCCGTGCTCTTGCCACTGAGCACTGTAGGAGTCATGGGAGATGAGAGGAGTTATGAAAACGTCATCGCCATCCGTGCTGTAGAGACAACAGACTTTATGACTGCCGACTGGTACCGCATCCCACATGAGGTACTGGGAACCATTTCCAATCGGATTATTAACGAGGTCAAAGGCGTCAATCGCGTGGTTTACGACATTAGCACAAAACCGCCAAGTACTATCGAGTGGGAATAGACACCCAGTTTTTGCGTTCACGATGCTTTTTTATGAACTAAAAGCTCATTGGTTTATTTAGAGTTTTAAAACATTTTAAGAGGAATGACTATATGAAATGCCCACATTGTCTGGAATCATTTCACGATTTCTACGAGGTAATACCGGTTGGTAACGATGCAAGCGGTGACTGGGGCGTCATTAGCCGGAAATGCCCATCCTGTGAGCGGGTGGTACTTGTTCTGGGAAGCGGGAAAATTGGGAGCATTGGAGGCCGACACATTTTAGAGTACATCAAAGATGAGCGTCTTATTTATCCCAGAGCCCCGAGTCGTGTACCGCTCTCAAAAGAAGTCCCTGAGGAATTTGCAAGGGAATACAGAGAGGCTTGTATGGTTCTTGCCGACAGTCCAAAGGCGAGTGCTGCCTTAAGTCGTCGCTGCCTGCAACGCTTGTTACGAGGAAAGGCAAATATTAAGCCATCTAATCTTGCAAATGAAATCCAGGAGGTGTTAGACAGCGGAAGTTTGCCGCCGTATATAGCGGAGTCCATTGATGATGTTCGGAATATTGGCAACTTTGCAGCCCATCCAATCAAGAGTGAACGGCCTGGTGAGCTTGTGGACGTTGAGCCAGGCGAGGCAGATTGGAATCTCGATGTGCTGGAAGCCCTGTTTAATTTTTATTTTGTTCAACCGGCAATAATAAAAAAGAAGCGGGAAATACTGAATCTCAAATTAAAGGAAGTTGATAAAAAGGGTACAACAAAGCGTTAATCACCTTCTTACTGTTTAAAATACACCAATATAAGAATAAACGCTATAGTAATAATCCCATCACAAACACAAATAGACACCTTCATATCGAGTCAAACCGGAAAATAAAATGAGGATTTGATTACTAACTGAAAAATGGTATACTATCTGGAATTACATTTTATCAGTATTCTGACGTCAATTTTCAGTTAGAACACGGACAAACAAGTTTGTCCATGCCATTATTAATTTTGAAATTCTAGACAGTACTTACATTTATTCATGACGAACAAAACACGTGTTTCTATCGTCCGCTGTGTTGATTACGACCGGGAAGAGGTCTATGCGGCCATTGACAAGACCTTTGACCATTTTGGCGGTATCCGTAACATTATAAAAAAGGGTGATAAGGTATTATTAAAGCCAAATTTCATAAAGGAAAGCACGCCTGAAGAATGCGTCGTTACCCATCCAGTAGTCATAGAAACAGTAGCCAAAAAGGTGCTGGAAATGGGCGCAACACCAATTATTGGCGACAGTCCCGCCTTTGGCGCCGTATCGAAGATTGCCAGTCGCTTAGGTCTGAACAAATTTGCAGAGAAGCACGGCATAGAAATCGTTGAGCTCGACATCCCGCGCAGGGTAAAGGCAATGTGTGGCACAAAATCTTTTTTACTCACAATATCCAGCAGGGCGTTGGATGCAGATGCCGTCATTAACCTCCCCAAGCTCAAGGCACATGTACAATTGCTCTATACCGCAGCGGTGAAGAATATGTATGGGTGCGTCAGTGGCAAGAGGAAGGCATGGCGACATTTTAAATCAAATAATGATCTGGAATGGTATACAGAGATGTTGCTAGCCAACTATAATGCTGTAAAACCTACCTTCACAATCGTTGATGCTATTATGGCTATGGAAAAACGCGGACCTTCAGGAGGAATACCAAGGCGGGTTTCCTTAATCCTCGGTGGCAACGATTGCATTGCTATAGACCGAATTGTTGCGGATATTCTTGGGGCCCCTCCTTCTCAAGTACCTCTCTTGCGAACGGCAAAGAAACACGGTACAGGAGAACAAAACTTAACTAAAATAGAAGTCTTGGGTGAATCACTCTCCTCATCAAAGGTGTCAGATTTTGAACTTCCTAATCTGATACCAATAGGATTCGATGCCATACAAGTGGTCAGGAGTCTTTTTAAACATTTGTGGTTAAAACGTTTTAGCAACGCCATCTTGCTACTTTTAGCTTTATTTATTCTATTACCAATAAATGCCTTTTCAGAAGCTGACAGAACAAAAAATTTTCCGGAACAGGTAGCCCTTGACGACATTATTCACGTCCCGACAGGTGAAAAGGTACAGTTTTCTAACCTGCATCATTTTTTCGATTGCGCCCGTGTCCTCTATGTTGGTGAAACTCATGCCAACAAGGCTGCACATCAGGTTCAATTGAAAGTACTCAAGGCATATTATGAGAAATTTGGAAGTAATATGGCCATTGGCATGGAAATGTTTACAAGACCATACCAACCTTTTTTGGATCAGTGGATTGCCGGAGAAATAGACGAGCAAAAATTCTTAGAAGAGACACACTGGGATAAAGAGTGGGGATATGATTATAACCTGTATAAAGAGATACTGAATTTCGCCCGTGAAAAGAAAATTCCTGTAATCGCCTTAAATGCACCAAGGGAAGTAGTAAAAATGGTAAGCAAAAAAGGTCTAAAAGGTTTAAGTGAGGAAGAAAAAAAACAATTACCTGAGATTGATACGACCGATTTCTTTCATCGGGTCTATCTGGAGAGGGCCGTTCGGGAGCATATGGTTGACCGTTCAGCAGATTTAGAAAAGTATAACGATGTGCAGTGTTTGTGGGAAGAATATATGGCCCAGACAATTGTGAACTATCTGTCCTCCTGGGAGGGTAAAGACAAAAAATTTCTCACTTTTGTCGGAAATGGACATATTATATACGATTTTGGCATTCCGAAGCGGGTGTTTCGCCGAACTTTTTTACCATATTATACAATTTATCCGGCCGAATTTCACGGAATGAAACCTGTAGCCGATCAAGACCTGTTTTTATCAGAAATTCCGTTAGAACCGGCCGATTTTGTGTGGGTTATCCCCCCTTCGGGGATACAGGAAAAGAGGATCTATCTTGGAATTCAGATACAAAGAACAGGCGACAATAGATTAGTTGTACAAGAAATAAGTCCTGGCAGCCCTGCTGAAAAGGCTGGATTCCTGGCAGGTGACATTTTTCTTTCGATTGACGGGAAAATCGTGAAAAGTGTTATGGAACTGGTTCATTACCTCCAGACAAAGCAGTTTGGTGATACCTGCACGGTCGATATCGAACGAGACGGGAAGAAGATTTCTTGCGAAGTTACCCTTTTTGAAATGGAACAGCAGTAAACTATGCAGACAAAATTATCAACACAGTACAATCCGAAAGAAATCGAAGACAAGTGGTATCAATTTTGGGAGGAAAATGGGTTTTTCCATAGTGTGCCAGATCCTTCAAAAGAACCGTACACCATTGTTATTCCACCACCTAATGTAACAGGCGTGCTCCATATGGGGCATGCCCTGAATAATATCATCCAGGATATTTTAATTCGCTGGAGACGCATGCAGGGATACAATACCCTCTGGATGCCGGGTACGGATCATGCTGGTATTGCCACTCAGAATGTAGTCGAAAGGGAACTGGCGACAAAACGTATCAAACGTGAACAGCTGGGGCGTGAACGTTTTATAGAAGAAGTCTGGAAATGGAAGAATCAATACGGGTCGACCATCATCAAACAATTGAAGAAATTGGGAAGTTCCTGTGACTGGGCACGGGAACGGTTCACCATGGATGAGGGGCTTTCTACTGCGGTAAAGGAAACTTTTGTAACTCTCTACGAGCGGGGATTAATCTACAAGGGGAAATACATAATCAATTGGTGCCCGCGATGCCGTACCGCCCTGGCTGACGATGAGGTTGAACATGAGGAACACGAAGGGCACCTGTGGCACATAAAATATCCATTCAGGGACGCCCCGCATCTCTTTCTGGTGGTGGCCACAACCCGCCCGGAAACCATGCTGGGAGACATCGCAGTAGCCGTTAACCCAAAAGATGATCGTTACAAAGATATGGTTGGTGAAATCCTTACCCTCCCCATTGTGGGACGTGAATTACCAATCATTGCCGATGAATTTGTTGACCCATCCTTCGGGACGGGTGCGGTCAAGGTTACTCCTGCCCATGATCCCAATGATTTCGAGATGGGTAAACGTCACAACCTAACCCCGATCGTCGTAATACAGGAAAACGGGGTTATGAATGAACTTGCTGGGGATTATGAAGGAATGGACCGGTTTGAGTGCAGGGATGCCTTAATAGAAGAGTTAAAATTAAAGAAATTTATCGAAATGGTCACTCCTTATAAGCACTCAGTTGGACATTGTTATCGGTGCCACACCGTTATTGAGCCATATATTTCTGACCAGTGGTTTGTCAGGATGCGCCCCCTTGCAGATGCCGCCATCAAGGCTTCAAAGAAAAAATCAGTCACCTTCTTTCCTGAACGTTGGGAAAAGATATATTTGAGCTGGCTGGAAAATGTACGTGATTGGTGTATTTCAAGACAAATCTGGTGGGGACACCGTATTCCCGCCTGGTATTGCCAGGACTGTGACGCAATTACCGTAGCGCGAGATGTACCCACGAAGTGCTCAAAATGCAATAGTATTACCCTGAAACAGGATGAGGATGTACTCGACACATGGTTCAGTTCTGCCCTGTGGCCTTTTTCTACAATGGGCTGGCCCAGGGAAACACCGGAGTTACGATATTACTATCCGACATCTACTCTTGTTACCGATCGGGGAATCATCTATTTCTGGGTGGCCCGGATGGTCATGATGGGACTTGAAATCATGAGGCATGTCCCTTTCACCAATGTCTACATTCACGGAACTATCTTAGATGAACTGGGCAGGAAGATGAGCAAGTCACTGGGTAATGGCATTGATCCCCTTGTCATGATCAACCAATACGGTGCGGATGCCGTGCGATTTTCAATTATCGTGCTCACCACAGAAGGTCAGGATATAAAACTCTCGGAAAGCAGGTTTGAAATGGGTCGCAACTTCACCAACAAATTGTGGAATGCGGCTCGTTTTATTATCATGAATCTGGAGGAGGAACACCCTGAAGAAATTCGTCTGGAACCAGCAGACTATCAATTTGAAGACAGATGGATTCTCAGCCGATTAAATACCACTATCAAGGCATGTACCTTATACCTGGAACAATTCAAATTTAATGATGCAGCTATGAAGGTCTATGATTTCACATGGCATTCTTTCTGCGATTGGTACATCGAAATAATAAAAACTCGTCTGTACGAACCGATAAGTTATAGAGACAAAAAGGTAGCACAAACTATACTTACAAAGGTTTTTGGTCAGATATTACACCTGCTGCATCCCTTCATCCCTTTTATTACAGAAGAATTATGGCAGAGTCTCAAGGGGGTGGCCTCTAAAAGCAAAATTGACATTATGGAAGGTATGCGCCACGAGTATCTTATACGTGACGCCTGGCCTCAAGAAGACAAACGCTATGAAGATCAGGTTTGCGAAGAGAACATGGCTATTTTACAGGACGTTATTCGGGCTATCCGAAATATACGCAGCAAAATGAATATCAGGGAAAAACAAAAATTGGACGCCGTTATCTCTGTCTCCGGGGATGGCGAATGTGGGTTAGAAAACCATTCAGACTTGCTCAAACGAATGGCCAATATTGAACATTTAGAAATTGGCAAAGACCTTACAAAGCCTGCCAACTCTGCATCTGAGGTTGTCGGGAAAATACAGGCTTTCGTGCCACTTGCAGACATCATTGACCCGGTTGCAGAAAAGGAACGCCAGTTAAAGCACCTGAAACAACTGGAGGATTACTTACTTGTAGTACGACGCAAACTGGAAAACAAAAATTTTAGCGCAAGGGCGCCTGCCCATGTGGTAACAATGGAACAAAATCGGGAAAGGGAATTGTTAGAACAAATATCAAAAATAAAACTTATTTTGAATGACCTTGGATAGAGAGCTATGAAAAGACTGTATTTGACCGTTCTATGCTGTGTAACTGTATCATCTTTTGTCTTAGTTCCATTCCGCCATGCGGATCCCTCTGGCGCAAAGGCATTGACCAAAAGATGCCCAACGTGCAATAAATTATTTTCAGAAGAAACAAAATTTTGCGGTGAAGACGGAACTAAACTGATAGATATCCCTGTGAAGATGATTTGCCCGGAATGTAAAAAAGAAGGAATTCAAGGTGAAAAATTCTGTAAAGAACATGGCAAGAAGCTCGTGCCACTTGCAGACCCTTCCCTGGCACCGGAATCTGATATCTTAAAACAAAAAAAAGAACTTGCTAAAAAGTATTATCAGGAAGGTAATGCCCATTGCGATGCAGAATCATACGATCTGGCAATAGAGGCATATAAAAAGGCCGAAGAGGCATTCCCTGATTTTCCTGCACTGCATTACAATATGGGATGGCTTTACGGTAAACTTGGAAATGCTGAGCTGGCTATTAATCATCTGCAAAGATATATTGTTCTTGCCCCGGATGCCAGTGATATTACAGAGGTGCAGAGTTACGTTGTCATCCTTAAAAATGCACTAGAGAAACGCAGGCAAGTTATGGATACTTTCAAAAGCAGAGACGAAATCATGAAAAAGGCACTCATTGAACAAAAACAGAAATACAATAGTGTCCTGGTACCGGCGGGTGAATTTATCATGGGTTCCAACGAAGCAAGAGAGGATACCTATCCTGAGCGTAAGGTCTACCTGGACGCATTCGAAATTGATCGTTATGAGGTAACAAATGCGCAATACTGGGAATTCCTGGATTATATGAAAAAGACAAATGACCACAGCAAATGCTTTGAAGGAGAGCCAAGCGGAAAGGACCATACACCACGATTCTGGGAGAATGAGTATTATAATAATCCGGACTTCCCCGTTGTACGGATTGACTGGTATGATGCCTACGCCTATGCAGCCTGGGCAGGGAAACGGCTTCCCACGGAAGCAGAATGGGAAAAGGCAGCAAGGGGACTTGATGGAAGAAAATTCCCGTGGGGGAATGAATGGGACCCTGCACGATGCAATCTCAGTGGCGAGCCTAAACCTGTTGGTAGCATCGAAGGTGGAAAAAGCGTCTACGGTTGTTATGATATGGCGGGCAGTGTCTATGAATGGTGCGCTGACTGGTATCTGGATACATATTATCAGGAAGCGCCTTCCAGGAATCCCAAAGGCCCTGATAATGGTTTTCGGCGCGCAATCCGTGGTGGTTCGCGTTTTTCACAGCCATTTCAAGTGCGAACACATACAAGAAAATCAGAACAACCAAATCTGTTTAATTTAGGATTAGGCTTCCGATGTGCAAAGGATGTGGATACAAAATGATCAAAACTTTGAATTTGCTTAGCGCAAATAAATTGACGGTTTTATTTTGAAAGGAGTGAATGTATGAAGCGTATAGGATATTTTATAAGTGTTGTGGGAATTGCCTTTGTATTATTGACCTCATATGCAGCCAACAAGATGACATATGCCTCCAGTTGCTGCGGCACAAAGGACGCTACGGCAGCCGAAAAGTCAGATACAAAGTGCGTGGTCTGTGGCAAGGCAGTTGATAAGGATAAGGGAGTGAAGGTAGACTGTGAAGGGAAAACTGTTACTTTATGCTGTAACGATTGTGCGTCTGTATTCAAAAAGGATCCTTGCAAATTCTGCGATGATGAAAAATGTGAAAAAAGGAAAGGACATCATCATGGAGAAGGTCAACATTAAGAGATAAACTATAACATTCTATGTGGTGTCAGGAGTTAACTCCTGACACCACACAAATTAAGAAATGTTCACAATAATAAATTAGGCCTTCTGTAACTTTCCTCCCTCCTGTTCCCCAGTAAACGAGGGATTATGGAGGTATTTGAAATTCTCTTTATTAATTAAGAAGCGTGTTCTTGCATTAGAAAAATGGTAACACTTTAGTTTTTTGAAAAATTCCAATAATTACTTGGTTGTATACACGGTAGAGGCAATTCGTGAATTGCCTCTACATACTGTCACAAAGCCATTTTCTCATTTTGCGTTTTTCAAAAAACTAAAGTGTTACGAAAAATGAAAGGAGGTCTTTTTAGTTTCTGTACCACTCGGCCTGCGCATATCCTTGCTATCTCCGAATCAGTTCCCTTATCTTATCTTTCAACTCCGTCAGGTCTGAAGATTTAATAATATAGGCATCGGCTGCCCACGACATAAAATCGTCCTTGTAACTGCTATAAGCAGTGTTAATAATAACAGGAATCTTTCTGTGCTCGTTTAAGATTTTCCCCATTGCTTCGATTCCATTCATTTTAGGCATATTGATATCCATTACGATCAGATCGGGCAACTGTTCCCTTACCCTTTTGATGGCCTCCAGGCCGTCCTTCGCTGTGATAATATTGTATCCTTCAATTGACAATTCCTGTTCATAGAGCAAAAGCTGATTTTTATCGTCCTCAACCAGGAGAATAGTTTTCATTGTTTACCTCCTTCGAAAATTGTACATGCTCCTTATTTTATTGGTAAGAAGACAGAAAATGTTGTTCCTTCGTGTAATGAACTTTTCACCCTTATAGTGCCCTCATGGTCTTCAACTATTTTACGCGATACCGCCAGTCCCACACCTGTTCCGTCTACCTTTGTCGTAAAAAATGGCATAAAGATATTTTGCATTGCTTCCGCCGTCATACCCTCGCCGGTATCAGTTACATTAATTTTTACGTATTCATTTTCGACCATAGTTTCTACTGTCAGAGTACCACCATTAGTCATCGATTCTACGGCATTTTTTATAAGATTTAAAAATACCTGTTTGATTTGTGTGGGATCTATATTAATTTTCGGTATAATTGCGCCTAATCTTTTTATCAGATGAATGCGGTTATTTTTGAAATACGGATCCATTAAGGAGCAGGTATTTTCTAATATTTCATTTATCTGGGACGGCACTTTAACCGGCGCCTGTTCTACAGGTTTACTAAAATCCATAATATTCGCAAGGATTCTTTCCAGCCTGCTAACCTCTTCAACAATTATCTCTATATTTTGTCTTGTCTGGCTATTGTTAGTAGGATCCCGCAAAATCGCCCTGGCAAACCCACCCACCGTTACCAGTGGATTGCGGATCTCATGCGCAATATATGCAGCCATGTTTCCTATAACTGCAAGCCGCTCTGAACGAATGAGTCTTTCCTGGGTTTCTCTGAGCTGTTGAATTTTTTCTTCAAGTTTCTTATATGCCTCTGCATTTGCAATAGCCAATGCAGCGCGGTTAGCAAAGATACTTAACAGTTCAACCTGATCCTCGGTTATTGGTTTGTTACTGTAAACATTATCAGCGCAAATTACCCCAATTGCTTCGTCTTTAACCACTAACGGTACACAGACGAATTCATTCGCATTAATCATGCTTACAAATTTTTTGTTACTATTCGGGTTATGAAAGGCGTCTCTTTCCAGAATAGGTTTTTTTGTTTTTACACATGAAACAATGACTTCTTTTTCATCTGCTAAAGAATAAGCCATCAGCCGTGTAATCATATGTAGAGGGGTATCTTCGCGATACTGGTCTTCGGATGCCTTAACAAGGTCTTCCAACTTTTCATACTTACTGGCTATTTCACTCCATATCTTATTTGCCTCTTCCATGCTGGATGGGCCAACGGCCATCTTGCCGTAGATAATATCCCGTTCCTTATCCACAAGAAAAAGCCTTGCACGATTAAATCCCAATGCAGTTCCGGCGGTAACACAGGTCAGGATCAGATGAAGCAATCGATCAGTTTGCTGCGTTCCCTGCATCAACTCTGCTAGTTTTCGCAACAAAGAAAGTCGGCGGATTTTTTCTTCCTGTTCTGTGGTATCCAGCGAGATCTTAAGTAACTGGATAATATCACCATTCTCATGTCTGACTGGTATTGAGATATTTCTTATATACCTTCTTTCTCCTTTTTCTGTAATCAGCTGCGTCTCGGTAACCTGTCTTTTACCGCTCGACAGCGCCTGAAGAACAGAACAATATTTAGCCTCCTTGCATTCACACTTATACACCTCACGACAGTTTTTCCCTACTGGATCATCTCTTAAATTGAGTATTCTAAAAAGATTCTTGTTGGCCCAAATAATATTCAGGTCTTTATCCATTACGGATAATCCCGCGTCCAGTGCATCCACAAGGTTATTTACAACATTGTCGAATTTCTCTTTTAAAATATGAGATAACAACATAATTTACTCTTCACCTTTTCTGTGATTCGTCTTCAAGTACAATTTTTTATAAAGTGCCGCGTACTCCCTTGCGCTTCTTTCCAACGACCAATCCTGTGCCATCCCGTTTTTCATAAGATTAATCCATTGAGTCCTGTTTTTAAATAAATCTACAGCCCTTATAATAGTAGCTAATAATAAATCAGGGTCGTACTCTTTAAAAGTGAATCCGTTAGCCCTGCCACTGCCAGGAGGCTCTGAACGAATATCTATAATTGTATCAGCAAGGCCGCCGGTATTTCGGACAATAGGAACAGTTCCGTATCGTAAACTATACAACTGGTTCAATCCGCATGGTTCAAAGCGTGACGGCATTAAAAACATATCTGACCCGGCCTCAATTTCATGCGCCGAACATTCATCAAACGTTAATTTTACCGCTACTTTTGCAGGATATGTTTTTGCATAGCCATGAAATAATTCATGATATCGCTGATCGCCAGTTCCTAACAAAACAAACTGGAGGTCAATCTTCATTAATTCGCTGAATTTATTGACAATCAGATCTATCCCTTTTTGGTCTGTAAGGCGAGTTATCATTCCGATAATAGGGCAGTCTCTTTCTGATAGTTTATATTTCCGTTGTAAAGCCCTTTTACAGAGTTGTTTTCCGTTAAGATTTTTCAACCCATAATTCGCAACAATAAATTTGTCTGTTTCCGGATTCCATATGGAATAGTCAATTCCATTAATGATTCCATAAAGGTCTCCGGCTCTTTCCCTCAGTACGCCATCCAAACCCTCACCATATTCAGGCGTTTGAATCTCTTTAGCGTATGTCTTGCTAACAGTAGTAATGAGGTCGCTGAAGACAATGCCCCCTTTTAAAAAATTCAATTTTCCGTAAAATTCCAATTGTTTCCAGTTAAAGAGACTCCAGTCTAATCCTGTCAGGTTCATATCCCAGTGCCAGAATACACCCTGATATGCAATATTATGAATAGTTATAATCGTTTTCGCATTTTTGAAACATACCCTTTCTGCATACTTTGTCTTTAGATACACCGGAACAAGCCCAGTTTGCCAGTCATTGCAATGCACAATATCCGGACACGCTTTTAGCTTTTCGATGACCTCCAAAGCCCCCTGCGCAAAAAAGATAAAGCGTTCACTATTATCCTCAAAGTCTTTTGTTGTACCAGGATAATTATACAAACCCTTTCGACTGAAATATTGTTCATTATCCAGAAAATAAACTGGTACCTGCGTATCCGGTAAAAATCCTTTATACACGTAGCCCCTCTTGAGATGGTCACCGATTTTTACCTCAAACTGTATATCAGTTTTCGTTATAGGATATGGGCTTTCTTTTATAACCCCATAAAAGGGCATAATTACCATAATTTCCACACCTAATTTTTGTAAACTTTTCGGAATTGCCCCGGCAATATCAGCCAATCCGCCTGTTTTTGCAAATGGTACAACTTCAGATGACAAATAGACAGTTTTCACGACTGCACTACCACTGCTTTCTTTTCTGTATTCACATTTCTCAGAAATTCTGCAGCGTTCTCAGGTGTCACAGTATTTATATAAAAACCACTCCCCCATTCAAAACCCGCAATCCTTGTTAAACGTGGAATAATTTCAATGTGCCAGTGATAATGTTCTATTTCTCCAAAAACAAATGGCGTTGTGTGAACAACATAATTGTAGGGAGGAAACTCAAGGGATGCCTCCAGCCTGAGAAGCACTGCACGTAATACCTGGGCCAATTCTTCGATCTCCAGCTTCTGCAAATTCTCAAAATGAGAGGAATGAATCTTTGACAAAATCCATGTCTCAAATGGGAATCTAGAGGCATACGGCGCAAAGGCAACAAAGGTATCACCTTCCATCACTATTCGTGTTCCTGTGGATAACTCCTGGTGAACCATATCGCAAAATAAACAACGGCCTCTGTATTTGTAAAATTCCTCGCATCCGTTCATCTCGTGCATAACTGTTATCGGCACAATAGGTGTAACAATTAATTGTGAATGGGAATGTTCCAGGGTAGCACCGGCAGCCGTACCTACATTTTTAAAAAGTAATCCGTAGATAAACCGTTTGTCTTTTTTCAAATCCACGAGCCTATCCCGGTATGTCCACAACATCTCCTCAACCTGCTTATTATCAAGTTCTGTCAAAGAAGTAACATGTTTCGGGCTTTCAATGATCACTTCATGCGCCCCGATACCATTCATCGAATCGTAGATTCCCTCACCATGTTTGTTTAAATTACCCTCTATTCTCAAAGCGGGAAATTTATTTGGTACCACTCTCACACGCCATCCTTTTGCATTGGCCTGAGTGCCTCTTTCTCTGTACGCCATAATCTCAGGCGGTGTCTTATCTTCGTTTCCTTCACAAAAAGGACAAAAACCACCTCGAATAGACTGTGGTTCCGTTTTAAAATCAGTTGGTCGCATAGCCCTTTCTGTAGCAATAATTACCCAACGACCAGAAACGGGATCTTTTCGAAGCTCTGGCATGTTTTATAGTCCTCCATTGTCTTCTAGAAAATAAATCTGGGATTCATAGCATTACACCTGCCACATCATTTTTTCAAAATCCTTTGATGGTACAGAAAAAGAAAATACCGTTCGAAGTGGCATCCTTTGAATAACCTCATTCTCTTTTACCAATTCTATAAAAAATTCTGCGTCTATCCCGGGGAAAAACCCCAAATCTGCAAAAGGACAGGACAATTCGACTATTTTATCCAACGAGATGCTATAAAAATCTTTTCTGCCATACGTATGATTTTTATTTTTTATTTTAAACCTTAGCGGTTTATCTGCAAAAAATGAAGTATAAATTTGCAATTCCTCAGGCTGGATAAAAGTAATCACAAGTCTCACCTTATTCATATCCCTGGAAAACAAATCTTCATGAAAATCTACCCTTATAAATAAATTATCTATATCAAATCCGAAGAACACGTCCCGAACAGGCAGATCAGATGCCCTGTGCATTGTGTCCATATCCTTGCCCGCACTATATCTGCCTGCATCCAACCATTCAAAATAATTGCTCACGAGACCATCCAGTTTAACAGACAAGAATCTTTTTGGATATGAATAGGGTTTCTTGCGAATCGCCCTTGAAATAGGTACCTCAAGTATCCATGGTATATCAGCCTTGAATAATTTATATATATTTTTCAGGTGCAATCGAAACAAACTGTCAAATTCGTCTTTATACTGGGTAAAATGATCGTCACCCAGCCACCAGAACCAGTCACTGCCTTCAGCTATAAATATTTCTTCCCACGCCTTACTCGCAACATCATCCGAAGATAAAAAGTCTTTTCCCCCTGTCTTATTCACAACAAAAGAGCGTGTCTCACCTATTAAATCCCATGCTGCATTCTTTTCTTCATGACCAATCCATGTTGCCAGGTTATGTCCGATCCACGAACCCGGACAAACATGCTGTAATGTTTGCTCCGGGGGATACTCATCCATATAATCCCCGATACGTACACATTCCAAATCGTTATCGTCGCTTATTTCACGATACAGTTTTCGCAAGAACTCAATACCACTGTTTGGGTAATGTTCCCAGGCATTTTCACCGTCCAATATAATTGTCACAAGGAGCGGTTTTCCCGTGTTATTATGTTTATATTTCTTTAAACTACTAATCCTGTTCATGAAATCAGACACCGCGAAGTCAGCATGATATTTTGAATACTGAAATCCGATTAAATCTGAAAGAGTATGGTCGCGAAACACCATATTAATAGCATTCCCTTTTATACTTATCCGATAAGGTTTATATAATACCTCAGGCGCAACAACCTCCCCGTATCTGTCCCTCAATATTTTATTACCCAGAGAACAAGCTAATATCTCTTCATCCGATGCTAACCAGCGGAACCCTCCCTCTGTTAATATCGGAATAATATCATCACTGACAGCACCTTCTGAAGGCCATATTCCGTGCGGTCTTTTACCAAAATATTTTTCGTATGTTTGAACAGCTCTTTTCACCTGTATTACTGCATCTTCGATTGCCATCAATCTTTTTTTTGGTAATGTCAGTTTCGGCAAAATAACCCTTGCAGCTTCCTGATTACACAACAGAGGCAAAATGGGATGGTAAAAGGGAGAGGTAGTAATTTCTATCTGTTTCGAATCCTGTAATCGCTTATGAAGCGGAATAATTTGCCTTATTACATCAATCTGTTTTGATAAAACCAGTTCCTTGTCTTCCTTTGTAAATCCTTTGCCCTTTTTAACTAATTCTGATAATAGTGGGTCTTTTTGAATTACCAATGGATTATACCACGCGAGATTTGCCCAAACCTGTAAATCCTGAAAGTCCTCGTTAGAAAAAACCCTGACGACATCCCGAGCTGATTTCTTTCTGAAATTCCTCTTCCTTAATAATTCTTTATACCTGGGATAAATATCGATCATGTTTTGATGATTTGCGGAGAAGAAATTATCCAATATATAAAGTTTATTTTCTTCCGTTAAATCCCCGGCAGATATCTCTGTCAGTTTCCAGAATGGATCACTGGCACGGTTCTCCGCATAATCTTTCAGTTGCTCCAATAGGCATGGCACATAATTAAATGTCTGACGTATCGTGGGAAAATCTTCCAGTATTAACGCCATACCAATGTAGTCCTTTATCCCATGCAGTCGCACCCATGGCATAGAATACTCGCCTGTTAAATTGTCTTTATAATAAGGTTGGTGTTGATGCCAGTAAAATGCAATTTTTAGCATTATTGTTGAAGTGCTTTAGGAAGCTTTTTGAGTGTTTCTTCCGGATGTTCGATCCTTTTCCAGTATTCCTTAAATTGAAATTTTGGACTGTGTTCACTATTATGACAAACCATGCAATTGCTTTCATCTGTAGACCCATAGGCATCACTTATATTTTTTATATGTTTGCTTCCTGCACCATGACAGCTTTCACAACCCACATTTGTTAAATTCTGATTTTTCTCATAATTCAAAAATCCGGAAGTATCACCGTAGCCGGTTGTATGACATTTAATACATTCCGGATCGTATTGATGACCGGCATCAACCAGGGTATTATATGAAGTGCCATGTGCTGTCTTGTACCAATGATCGTATATTGTCCTATGGCATATTCCGCAGGTAAAACTACCCACATACGACAACCCATCCGGAAGGGGTGCTTGTGGCGTTTTACTTAACAAATCTTCATCTACCAGTATTTGCTGATATTCCTTCAGCAGTGAAATCATTTCTTTTGAATCTTTGTATTTATCGTCCAGCGGGATGATCTCAACCGACTTTTTTTCAACAACCTTTTTATTTAGAGAATACCGTGCAATCCCAATATACTTTCCACCTGTCCCTGAAGAAACAACCGGAGTTTTATTAACATACACTGCATCATTTGGTTCCTCTATACCATGCCCGCTGATAATTAATCCTATTTCCGGAAAGCACTTTGCGATTTCTAAAGATTCATCCAGTGGTGCGTGCGAAAGCAGCACTATGAGATCTGCCTTACCATGTAGCTGTTTAACAAGCGGCCTCATGGCTTTTACTGGGTCAGATACATTCACATACTCATTCACATGCTCACTGATAAGGGACTGAGAAAGGATACCAAAAAAGGCAATTTTAAAAGAATGTCCGGAACTAAAACATTCCTTTAAAATGTATTGATTGATTTTTATTGGAAATGGAGCAACAATTTTTATGTTGCTTGAAAGAAAATTTACTCTATCCGTTTGGGAAAGAAAACTGAGTATCTGTGGGCTAATTTCAATATCCCTTTCACCAAGATTATGCAACACATACCCCATTTCTCCCATTGCACGGCACAAAATCTCCAGCTTAATCTCGCCCTGTCTGCTGCAACACATGGAAAGGTCACCGAAACTTACCGGCAAAACCACATTCTTTCCCTTCCTGACGGACTCGATAAAAGAATACCTCTTGGAAATTCCACCAAGCTGGCCCGCAAAACAGCCGCATGGTTCGAGATTCCCCAACTCTTCCCCGGAGAATATTATTGACACTTCCGCCGAAAATGCATAAGTCGCAATGGGTAGAAAGACAATGGGAAAAATAATAAGACATCCGAGGCGCATCTTCATAGAAAACTAATACTTATTGTCCCCTTACTTCACCATTTATAGGAATATGAATAACCGGCTGAATAGCGCTATTTGTGTATATCCTTAAACTACCCATAATTTTCCCAACTATTGTATCTTTCCCCAGCTTGATATCTATTTTCTTGCTACTATCATTTAAATCAGACACTGCATAATTTATTAAACCCGGGTCAGCCTCGATCCTCTCTATTTTCACATCTTTGTTTACGAAATTAATGATAACTGTTTTATTAACATCCTGATTTTTTTTAATATTTCCAAATGATAATATCTCCGGATAAAAAGTAACATCTCCGATAACCTCTCCGGAAAACGAGATATCTATCCTTTCCTGTCTGTTGCTATTTGTATAAACAAAAATGATTCCGCTAAATTTACCAATATAATCATATTTCTCAATTGAAACCTGGTAACTATAAATATTATTCCCTGCTATTTTATTTTGCGTAATTGTTATATAAGGATTCGGCGACTCCACCTTCTTTACCTCAATATTCGAGCCAGGCGTTATTTTTACCTCTATGTTCCTGGTACAGAAATCACCCCTTCTTATGATACCAAAATTTATCATTTTTGGGTTAACAACAACTTCTTCAATTACTTCTCCGGTAATAGTTAATCTGAACGCCGGATTTTCAGGATCGTTTGTGTTCACGGTAACTGATTTTGTTATCTTACCAACAAAGCGGCCCGGATTGAATTTCACCTCCACCTCGCCCTCTTCTCCCATAGCTATCCTACTCTTCGATGCTAATGCAGCCGTACATCCGCATGATGATTTAACACCACTTATAATCAACTCACCAGAGCCCTGATTTTTAAATTTAAATCCGTGCTTTACAATCTCTCCAATATAAATCTTACCAAAATCAAATATTTTTTCTTCAAAAACTATTTTAGGTTTCTCTGAAATTTTTTTGTTGTGAACATTTTCATCCTCTATAATAGTATCTGCTACTAAAGCATTAGAGCATGCTAAAAAAATAAATAGCAAATGCACTCCCATTAGGCATACTTTAATTTCTTTCATAGCTAAAGTATCTCCTCATTAATTTGCATACAATCCAATTCCGCAGAGTTAAACAAGTATTGTTTAATTCAACCGTAATTTTAATATTATAATAATTTATAATCTCAATCAAACAAAATCAATACTGATAATCATAAAAACACGAAGAGCTGGGTAGTGGGGTGAAACCCACGAGACCCAGCTCTTCAGTTGTTTTGTTTCTGAATCCCTGCTTTTATGGAGACAAGCGCAGGGGTTATACGTCAGGCGTTATCTGGAGCGA
>JABRVT010000044.1:0-29022 GCA_040048245.1 Candidatus Brocadia sp. | reverse complement strand
CAAGGGGTAAATTTGAGCCAGGCGTTAAAGATGCTATTTCACGGCGAATTGCCTGATGTTCTTAGCTCATAGCATTTGCGAGCAAAAATACGCTGAATAGTTACGAAAAATATAACTATTGATTGGACCGTCAAAGAGAGTATTAGGGCAAAACTGAGAACACTTGTAAAACGAATCCTGCGCAAATATGGTTATCCCACGGATAAACAGGAAAAGGCAACAGAAAACGGTTATAGAACAAATGGAGTTATTACGCAAAGATTGTGCATCATAAATATATAAATGCTCATTAAGTCATTACTCATCTTTATCCTCACCTACGTCATCATCTCCGCCCAGAAGATGAAATGGCATAAGCTTGACAGGCCTTCGGGGGCATTGCTCGGCGCTGTATTGATGGTTTTGTCCGGCGTGTTAACGCTGGACGAGGCGTACCGGGCAGTGGATTTTAATACCATTTTGTTATTACTGGGTATGATGATCATTATTGGCTACCTCAAGATAGCCAATTGCTTCAAATATCTCTCTTATTTACTGATTACCCATGCGAGGAATTCCTTTCTCTTATTGTGTTTTGTATCCTTCTCCAGTGGTATCTTATCAGCGCTATTTGTTAACGACACCATCTGCCTGATGTTTACGCCTCTTCTGATCCTTGCCTTAAACCAGACGAAGCTTAATCCCCTACCGTATCTCATAGCCCTGGCAACTTCTTCCAATATTGGAAGCGTGGTTACCTTAACGGGAAATCCTCAAAATATGCTCATAGGAGTTTTTTCAAAGATACCCTACCTGGATTTTACACTACATCTCATACCTATCGGAATATTAAGTCTTATGGCCAATGTGCTTATTATTTGCATAGTATTCAAAAAGGACATTAATTTTAAAAAGTTGGATTCGATTGTATTGGTAAAACCCGAACTTGATGGAAAACTTACCATAAAATCTCTCGGCGTGCTTTTCTGTATCTTTTTGGGGTTTGTCTTTACAGGAAATCTTCCGTTATCGGCAATAACGGGTGGACTCGCTTTAATTATCCTATCAGGAACGAGACCGCAACATGTGCTGGAAAAGGTTGATTGGACGCTGTTACTCTTTTTCAGCGGACTGTTTATTGTGGTGGGTGGTATCAATAAGGCCGGTTTTTTAACCATCGCACATAATGCCGTTGAACCCTATCTGGGAAAGACCGCATCCAGCCAGATTATTCATTTCAGCATCTTTTCCGTGATTGCCTCCAACATTGTATCTAATGTGCCATTTGTCCTGTTATCGGCAAGCTGGATCGATAAATTTATTGATCCAAAAACAATGTGGTACGTACTGGCAATGAGCAGCACCTTTGCCGGAAATCTTACTGTTATGGGGTCCGTGGCCAACATGATAGTCATGGAACTCTCGAAGGAATATGTTCACGTGGGATTCTGGGATTTTTTTAAGGTGGGGTTTACAACTACCTTAGTTTCAACGATTATTGGAATTGCTATTTTAATTCATTAATGCAGATTTTCCTTAGATAAATTAAGGAACCGCGAAGGATAGACAAGGCTGAAAACCAAATGACCGCAGGTGATGGATGATGGAAAATCATGAAATTTCCTTGAATAGCTTAAAATTACTGATAAAATTAACTTTTTAATAAACGGAAGGGACTACCCTGTAAAGTATAGGCATTCCAGAATCCAGAGTATCCTGTGGTAGGTATAGGTTTCAAACCTTTAATACACAAGGAATTTCAAAGTTTTTGGTAGGAGCCAACTCTCGTTGGCGACCAGGCGCATGCGCGCTGTTGCTCGTTGCCGATCGCCGTCAGGAGATCGACTCCTGCCTGACGTTACTAAAAGTTGCCAAATACCTAATTCATAGTAAACGAAACAAATAAGTCTATTTTCAAGAAGATAAGTTTCGCAGAGCTTGTCCCGCACTTGATGCGGCGAACGACAACTTACTTTTTCGTCTACTATAAAATTTTTGTAATAATTCGTTTTTTTAAAACATTGTGGTTGTAAACGTCCTAGCGGCAATTATGTAATGGCAATTCATGAATTACCACTACAGTATATATTAACCGTATTATCACCGGAATTTTTCAAAAAACTTAATTATTACAAATTTCTGAATATCGAAATAACAAAGTTTTTCCTATGAAATTTATAACCGAATACATGACCTTTAATACCCGAAAGCGTCGTGAGTTTATCAACATCACGAGAGACGTCGACAAGGTACTTCAGAAGAGCGGTATTAAGGAAGGCATGGTTTTGGTCTCTGCCATGCATATAACATCAGGGGTCTTCGTTAACGATGCCGAACCGGGGCTCCATCGCGATATTGAAGAGTGGCTCCTGAAACTGATTCCTGAGGGTCACGATTACTATCACCATCGGACGGGAGAGGTGAATGGTGACGCTCATCTCAGAAACCTTCTTATCGGACATCAGGTAGTCATACCGGTAACTGATGGGAAATTAGACCTCGGTACCTGGCAAAAGGTATTTTATGCCGAGTTTGACGGACAGCGCAGCAAGCGACTGATTATTAAGGTGATGGGTGAGTAGTTATTCTTCCCGGAAACCGTGAGAATCAAAAGTAAAAGATAAAAAATGCAAAAATACAAATCAAAATGCAAAAACAATCTCTTACTCTTTGGAGCAATTATTTATTTCTCTAATATCGAGTTTTAAATTGTCATTTTGATTTTTCATCTTTAATTATTGACTTTTATAAGTTTCCGATTAATGAATTTATTATGGTAATAGACAAACCGCGCACAAAACCCGACACAAAGGTAAATGAAGAGGCGCCCTGCACCATAGCCTGCCCGATACGGCAGGATGCCCGTGATTATGTTCAACTCATTGCCAGGGGGCGATTTCATGAGGCGTTCAGACTGGTAAGGGAGAGAAATCCGCTGCCTGCGGCATGTGGCCGTATCTGTACCCATCCTTGCGAGACAAAATGCCGTCGAAACAGCACCGAGGCACCAATTGCAATCGCATGGCTCAAGCGTTTCCTCGGTGATAATTTTTCTCAAGAAACCAGGAAAACAACCAACGAAAAATATCCGGAAAAAATCGCCATCATTGGCGCCGGCCCGGCTGGTCTTGCCGCTGCGAATGACTTAGCCCTTTTGGGCTATTCATGCACCATCTTTGAGTCAAATCAAACCCCTGGAGGCATGCTCCGCATGGGTGTGCCAACCTATCGTCTCCCAAGAACGGCTATTGATAATGATGTCGAATATATTAAAAAATTAGGAGTCGAAATCAGATATAACACAACGTTTGGTGCGGATATTACCTTTGATAGTTTGAAAAAAGACGGGTTTGCGGCCGTTTTTATTGGTGTGGGCCTGCCAGAGAGCCGTAGCCTGAATATTGAAGGGGTAAATCTCGACGGCGTCCTCAAAGGTGTATCTTTTCTTAACGAAGTAAATACCACAGGAAGCGCCAGAATCGGCAAAAATGTGCTGGTAATCGGCGGGGGCGCCGTTGCTATGGATTGTGCCCGGACGGCCCTGCGACTGAAACCGGATAAAGTATCCGTTGTCTGCCTTGAGTCCCGCAAGGAAATGCCTACAACCGATTTCGAAATCGAGGAGGCAGTTCATGAAGGCGTGACGCTTTACAACTCCGTAGGCCCGAAACGCATCCTTGGAAAGAATGGAAGGGTTTCCGGGCTGGAAACCCTTAAAGTAAAATATGTCTTCGATGAACAAAAGCGGTTCAATCCCGCCTTCTACGAAGGTTCTGAGTTTATTATAGAAGCGGATACGATTATTCTTGCAATAGGACAGATGTCAAATCTCTCTTTCTTAAAAGGACAGGAGGGTATTCAAATCACGCGCGGTGGTACGATCATCGTCAATCCAGATACCTTCAGCACCTCTGTGCATGGCATATATGCAGGCGGTGATGTCGTGCTGGGACGGGGAACCATGACCGAAAGTATGGCTCAGGGGAAAAAAGCGGCGATTGCCATCCACAATGCCTTGCGGAATACGGCACTGAAAGATGAGAAATGGGTTGAAAAACCTGCAGTTCCTGATATCGCTGCGTCACGGCTGTCCCTCATCAAGAAAGAACCTAAACAAGAAATGCCCACCATGCCCTTAGACGAAAGGCTAAAAAACTTTGATGAGGTAGAGTTGGGATTTCCATTAAATATAGCCGTGAAAGAGGCCCAGCGATGTATGAACTGCGGCGCCGGTGCCCTTGTGGATGATAATTTATGTGTGGGATGCCTTACCTGCGTAAGGATATGCCCTTTTGAAGTACCGAAGATTAAAAGGGGCGACACTACAGCTTACATTGATGGAGATTGCCAGTCCTGCGGTTTATGTATTGTGGAATGCCCTGCAAAGGCCATCAGTTTTAAAACCCCTTTAGAAGACCGTGGCAAAGATACCCTGGAGTCTGCTTTTCAGCAAAAGTTTATCCAGGATGTAAAACCACTTATTATTAATTTTTATTGCCAGTATAGCGCATATAGAGAGGAAAAGGAAAGTACAACAGATAATTTACTCGCTTCTCATTTCATGCGGGTAGGTGTTCTGGGATTGGGTAAAGTGGACCCATCATTATATCTCAGGGCCTTCGAGTTAGGTGCTCATGGGGTACTGATAACGGCCTGCAAGGATGATATCTGCCACTTTTGCAAAGAAAAAGAGTGGGTTGAAAGAAGGGCAAAATATACTACTCAGCTTCTTAGTGGTTTGGAAATGGATATCAGAAGATTTCAGACCCATTTTGTTTCTTCACAGAGTGGTAAAGAAATTCTTGAGATTGCTTTTAACATGGTTGAAGAACTGAGAAATTTATAATTAACGTATACCAACGAGTCGCTTGGTGTCTGTATTGTTTTTAGTGTAAACATTCATGAGCCATAATAGCTCACAAAAGGACATGAAAATATATCACCCTCCATTAATCCCTCGCATCAAGGGAGGGAAAGCTCCCTCGCTCCTTGCGGGAGAGGGTGTGGGTGAGGGGTATCTTTGTGTCAATGCCGTGAAAATTTATAGTGGATTATTGCAATGATTGTAGCATCATCAAAACCGTTTACGGAAATCAAGCAGATGCTTTCCGGGTTCAAAAAAATCTGCGTGCTGGGTTGCGGCTCGTGTGTGACCATATGCCATACGGGTGGCGAAAAACAGGTTACCGAGCTCGCCACACAACTCCGTCTTGCTGCGAAATTAGAAGGCAGACAGATTGAAGTGAAAGAAGATTCCACACTCAGGCAGTGTGAGTGGGAATTTATCGATGATATCAAAGAGGTGATCAAGGACTGCGATGCCGTCCTTTCCATTGCCTGTGGCGTTGGTGTACAGTACATGGCCGAAAAATTCCCCGGGGTTAGAATTTTCCCCGGTGTGAATACCACCTTTATGGGTGGCCCCATCGAACAGGGCATTTTCTGGGAACGGTGTGCCGGCTGTGGCAACTGTATCCTGGGAACCACGGGGGGATTGTGCCCGGTAAGTCGATGTGCAAAGAGTCTCATGAACGGACCGTGTGGCGGTTCACAAAACGGGAAGTGCGAGGTCTCACAGGAAACACCCTGTGTGTGGCATCAGATATATGATCAACTGGATATCCAGCAGCTTTTAGCCACTCTGGAAACTATTGTACCACCCAAGGACTGGACTACCGGGATGGAAAACCACCCCCGGAAAATGGTCCTTGAGCATTTGGTCATGAAAAGGCAATAAAAACCGCCCTATTTTTATAGAGGAAATATCCATGCTAACAGAGTGCAGTCAGAAGGCAATGGGGCTTGCCCACTATGAAATAATTGAAGACGAAGGGACATACTTGGGGAGAAATTTCTGGCTTTCAAGGCGTATGGGGAAAGGCAAAAAGTCTTGAAAGATGTAGAGAGGAACTCAGAGAAGCCTTGGAAGATGGATTATCTTTAGATTAAAGAATAATCCTGAGTTGCCTATAAGTGAAATCCATATAAACAGGCATGCGTATTGGGAATTAAACCCAATACATTTTAAATCAGGCTGATGCCTTCATTTGCGGCTTTTTTTCTATCACTGCTTGTTCCCAAACTCTGTTTGGGAACACACTTGTCAGTGAAGCTCTGTTTCACGCAAAACGAAAGTTTTGCAGAAAATTGCGTTCCCAGACTGGGAGTCTGGGAACGAGCCACAAAATGAAAATTCATAACCAGAACGAATCGGAAGAGATGGTAGCGCAGGCTTCCAGCCTGCATATTATGGAATTCAAAAGCAGGCAGGATGCCTGCGCTACAAAATATTTTTGGTAACAATTTAGTTTTTTGAAAACGTTGAAAGTTGTAAACGTCTTAACAGTAATGTAGAGGCAATTCATGAATTGCCTCTACAACACATGGTAAAGATGAAAAAGAATATTCAGGAGTTATCGCTTATGCTATCGATAGTAAAGTCCCAAACGACTACAAAAAAATGCTTCCATATGAAACTTATGTTAATCCTAATTTTCATATACGATACGAAATAGGATACTCTCCCAGCAATCACACTATTGTAATCGTCAGAAGATTGGAGAACAGAAGTAATGTTGAAGATTGGGATACAGACGAACAGACCTTAAGTTTGGAATGGTATCTTATAAAAAACAAGAAGTTAAAATAAAGCATCACTTTAGTTTTTTGAAAAAACATGATTTCCCATCTATTCTGTAACCCTGACAGGGTTTCGGAACCCTGTCAGGGTTAAATCGGTAAGCAAGATTTACCTTCTGTTGTCACAGTTCAAAAAACTAAAGTGATACAAATAAAGAAGTACTCTTTCTTATTTCACAATTCATTTCATTAAATATGGACTTAAAATCTGGTAGCAATCTGGAAAAAATACTGAAAAGCGGGCAGTTTGCAGTGACGGCAGAACTTGGCCCACCACGAGGCGCTGATCGCTCAGCAATAGAGAAAAAAGCCAATTTATTGAAAGGCTATGGGGATGCCTTCAATATCACTGACTGTCAGACTGCCGTGGTGCGTATGTCCAGCATTGCCGCAGGTCGTATAGTCCTGGATGCAGGCTTAGAACCTATCATTCAGATGACCTGCCGTGACAGGAACCGCATTGCCATCCAGAGTGACCTTTTAGGCGCATCTGCCCTGGGTGCAAAAAATCTGCTATGTTTGACGGGCGACCACCAGAAATTTGGGGATCATCCCATGGCCAAAGGCGTCTTTGACATAGATTCGATCCAGCTCATTCAGATGGTCAAGACACTTCGTGACGAGAAAAAATTTCAGAGCGGACAGGAATTAAAGGCATCGGAACCAAGATTCTTTATCGGTGCTGCTGAAAATCCCTTTGCCGACCCATTCAAATTCCGTGCTATCAGACTCGCCAAGAAGATCGCAGCCGGCGCTGATTTCATACAAACCCAGATTATTTACAACGTAAAAAAATTTAAAGAGTGGATGAAGATGGTCACCGATATGGGTCTCCACGAAAGGGTGTTTATCCTGGCCGGGGTAGCCCCACTCAAGTCTGCTGGTATGGCCAGGCATATGAAACACAATGTGCCGGGCATGGACGTGCCTGATGTGGTCATGAACCGCATGACCACAGCTTCAGCTGCTAAGAAGGGTAAAGAAGAAGGCATCAGGATATGTTTGGAGGTCATAGAGCAGGTCAGAGAAATTAAAGGCATTGTCGGTATCCACATTATGGCCGTGGAATGGGAAGAGACCGTCCCTGAAATTGTCCAACAAGCCCGCTTATTCCCCAGGCCAAAATTGTAAAATTAAAAGCAATTCCATAAATAATCACTAATCAACAGGTTGTCCAAGAATTGATTTGGGTATCAAATACCAAACTATATATCAATCATTCATATTAATAGTAGGCAATATATAGTATATGTCTGAGATTGACATTGAATTCTCTGACAGCCTGTCAAGGTGTGCCCCCCAACGACCTGCACTCTCAATTAACCGCATCTGTCTTGCATTGGTTACATGACCAACAAAGTGTTTGAAGATTCTTAAGGTTGTCCGTGCATCCCCCTGGTAACTGGTTTGATAAGATCGACTTCAAGTACTAGCGCGGAGTCTTTCCTGGGACTTGTACCACATTTGACACATTGCACACCATTTAAAACGGATGTTCACCCCAAGGCGAAAAACAATAATACTGTAAAAGCCTTATATTTATTGGTTTTTACAGCGAACAGCAAGTTTTTTCTCGTGACTACCCGTATCTTCCGGCCTGGCAATACCTCCGGTAGCTTTATCTGCAATGCCTCTAAATAGTTCACATGATTGTTGTCGTGGGCGTAGTATCTTCTGGCAAGGCGCATTTTGGCCTTTAACGCTTGCTTCCATCGAACAAATGGTTGCCAATTGTTCGAGACCTCCTTCCCACCGTCAGATCAAAACCCGCCCACGCATCGCGCAGCCTTCGGGGCATTCTTTTGATTTACCGCGAGCTTCTCCTCTCTGCACAAGCCACGCCGTTACACGCCGATATCCCCCAAAACGGATGCTCAGGTTTTATCCCCTGTATCTTCTCTAAAAGTCCTGCGTCTTTAACCCCTTTCTCTTTCACCTCCTTTGGCTGTTTTTGCCTTATAATACCCTCTGCGGGAAACCCTGATGCTTAACACGCTGCCTTTACCGTATACCCCTTTTCCCGTAGAGTGTCTATCAGTCTTACCTTGTCCCCAGGGTCTCCTCCGTTTTTTTAATATCTCAATCTGGATCGCCTGCTTCCCTATGATCTTCTACAGCTTCTCAATTCCCGCCTTATAGACGATCTGTGCTGCCATTTATCAGCGCCCTCTTGCCCGCTTCCAAAAACCTGTCCCTCCACTTGTAGTATTGATTCTGGTTTATCTGATTCTCCCGGCATATCTCAGCCACCGATTTCTCCTCTTTGACACCTCCCGTTGCAATTGCCAATTCCTTTGCTTTATTTTTTGTTTCCGGATAAAGGTTATCTGACCCTCTTTCACAGTATTACTACTCCACCACCTTCACGTTGTCCACCTCCAAAACCGGATGCGGTCTTGCTTTTTTGCACCCTACCCCAGGGTAGGAATTGTCTTCCTATCACCTTCTTTACATACCCCTTAAATATTTACCCTTATTTTTCTCCCTCTTACCGTAACAATTTAGTTTTTTGAAAAATTCCAGTACCCCCCATAATCCCCCCGTAAACGGGGAGGGAACACAGGGGGAAATGCGCTATAGATGCAATATAATTACCGCTAAGATATTTACAACTATCAATGTTTTCAAAAAAAACTAAATTATCCTCTTACCTGTTCCCATTATTTATGGTCTCAGTATAATCGCTTCTACCAACACCTTCGCCTTAAACTAACCGCTATATCTCTTCCGCTTCGTCCCTGAAATATCCTCCTTTTTTGGAATCCATTTTCCATTTCTCACTCAGGATATTTCGTCTTATTTATCAGTCCAGTTTTTGGGGCGCATTATAGGTTGAAAGAAGGGTAAATAAAAAAGGGAGATACGAAAAAACATCTCCCTTTTAACATTATGGTTGGTTTAATGGTAGCCAGCCACCAAACTGAAAAAATATATATTGAAATAAACATTTTAATGACTTATACTCCGCACAAATCAGAAGAAAATCATCGCTTAACAATCCTTTCTGATAATAGAGGGAATTTTTATGAAATTTAAAAATCTTAGGGTTTTCTTTAAATGTCATTCCCGTGTAAACGGGAATCCAGAGTAGAGGAACAAGGGGCGAAGGATACTGGATTCCCACTTGCGTGGGAATGACAAGAGAAAAATGAAAATTTTTATACAAGGAATTTAAAGCGTTCAATGCTTAACCTTGATAAATATCCCACAAACTATTTTTTACCTGTCTATCAACAGATCATAGGCTCCCTTCGTGTTAATACAAATGATGCAGGGGCGAACGACCGTTCGCCCCTGCATGTCCTGGAGGGCACGGAAAGGCTGATTAAGGAAGAATTAGTCCGATGTATCTGGTTTGGACAGCATATCAAAAAGGGGAGTCTCTTTGCCGATGACGGCTCACGCCTGGAAATTCTTTCTCCCGGATGGTGGAATTCGGAAGGAGGGCCTGATTTCAAACACGCTGAAATTCTACTTGAAGGCAAAGGTCTCATAAAGGGTGATGTCGAAGTTCATGTATTTTCATCCGATTGGATACGCCATCAGCACGACAAACAAGTTACTTACGACACTGTATGTCTGCACGTCGCTATGTGGAATGACGGTCACGGAGAACATATGAAGAACAATCGTGGACAGGTTATTCTCCAATTAACCCTGTCCAAATATTTAGATACTGAACTGGATGAACTGGTAGAGTTGATCGACGTTGAATCCTATCTAAAAGGGGAAAAGGTGAATCCCGGACACTGTCAGACCGAAAGAGAAAATCAGAAGATAAATGATCAATGGATCGGTCGTTTCCTTGATTACGCCGGTGACGAACGCATTCTTCAAAAGGCGAAAAGGTATGAACAATGGTTAGAAAAAGGTACCCTCGAGAAGGTGCTTTTCGAGGCTGTGATGGAATCGCTGGGTTATAAAAACAATAAGGAACCGTTTTTGGCGTTAGCCTCCCGCGTACCACTTGAAGAGGCCCGATATATAATCCCGGAAGATGCCCCTGCGCCAAAAAAGAAAAAAGATATGCAGGCGTTACTCCTGGGTACAGCGGGTTTATTACCTCAGCAAAGAGATAAAAAACCAACGTATGACAAGGAAACTGCAGAATATGTTAACGACATTGAACATGCATGGAACGAGATACAAAAGAAGGTGAGTTGTGTCCCTTTATCAAAAAATGACTGGAATTATGCAGGGATCAGACCTGCGAATTTCCCGGAAAGAAGGATTGCTGCCATTGCCAATATCCTTTCTGGATGTTCATCCCTCAGTATCTTTCGATACCTCTTAACGGTACTTGAAAAGGTGGAAGGTTACAAAGAAGAACACAAAATCACCAAAATTTTTGGAGAGGATATACAATCCCTCTTTCTTAATAGTTACGACCACTATTGGTCATACCATTACACATGGTATGGGAAAAAACTGACAAAACCCGTTAAATTACTTGGAAAAGAGAGGGTTTCCAATATTTTCATCAATGTTATTATCCCCATCTTACTTATCTATGCTAGAAAGCATAACAACACAAAGATGGAAAAGGTACTACATCTTGTGTATAGAAATTATTCCCCGCTTCCTGACACCAGTGTGACGAAATTCATGGGTAATCGTATCTTTGGACAACCGAATGTATCAAAAAAAATTATCAATTCCGTCAGGCGACAACAAGGGTTGTATCAAATCTTTAAGGATTTTTGCGAGAACGACAATATAAGTTGCAATAAATGCGCCTTGTATTTGTCCATGGTTGAAAGCTAGTGAGGCAGGTAAAAAACATTTGAAACCACAGATTGCACAGATGACACAGATAAAAAATACGATTAATCTGAAAAGTCTTTAACAAAAGTTGATGAAGCACAGTTAATAAATAGTCTTATTATTAATCGTCATAATGTAGGGTTACTTTTAAATTTTGGTGAAGAATCTCTTCGTTACAAAAGATTCATAAGTTAGATTACAGACAGATTTCCCAGATTTTTATTTATCTGTGTAATCAGTGAAATCTGTGGTTGCAGTTAAAATGAAAAAATTAAAATTCTTTATGGTAGGAATTCTGGGAGCCTGGCTCATAAGATTATTGGCCTTAACCATCCGTATTTATGATTCTCCCAAAGGTTTTAATGAAAAAATACAAACAATCCAGGCCATTTACACCTTCTGGCACTGTCTGATACTTATCCCTGCCTATGTGGGCCGCAAGAAAAATATCCAGGTACTCATCAGCCAGCATTCTGATGGTGAGTATATTGCTCAGGTAATTAAGAGACTCGGCTTCGGTGTCGTACGAGGATCGACAACGAGAGGCGGCGCACGGGCAGTAAAGGCACTGGTTGATAAGATTCGGGAAGGGCATCTCGTTGCAATTACCCCCGACGGACCACGAGGACCCAGGTTCGTTGTACAACCCGGATGCATCTACCTCAGTCAAAGGACAAGATTGCCTATAATTCCCACTACCGTTGGGTTATCCCGTTATTGGAAGCTTCCCAGCTGGGACAAATTTCGTATCCCAAAACCATTTTCCCGGGCATTAATGATGTATGGCGAACCCATTCATATACCACCCAACCTTACCGAAGAAGAAACAGAATACTATCGGCTTCGGATAGAAAAGATTATGAAAGAAATGACAGAAAGAGCAGACGTCCTAGTACGGGGAAAAATATGGTAAACTACTCCATCTTATTCCCCAGACGTTTAATTATTTATAACAATTTTACTTTTTTCAAAGATGTCTTTTACCAGTTCATTCCCAAACGCCTTCCCCATTTTCGTGAGGACATGGTTTGGGAGTGTAATGGACGAGAAACTGAGTTTCTCTGCAATTGTGTTCCCAAACAGATGCTTCAACAAGTTCATTATACATACAAGGAATTTCAAAGTTTTTAGTAGGAGCCGACTCCCGTTGGCGACCGCGTGCACGCAGTTGTGCACTGCCAGTAGCTGTCAGGAGACAGCTCCTACCTGAGTACCATGAAAAATTCGCCAAAGGCTTAATTTAAGCACATGGTTTGGGGACAGGCAGTTGGTGGTTTATTAATTCGGTTTATTCTTCCTTTTGCGCTTGCTTATGTAAAAGTACATTACCCACATAACAATGAAGCCAACTGCGTAAATTATTACGAAACCAGTATGATTCATTATTTAAACCCCTCTTTTTAATATTTAAATTCATCTTCTTTTTTATAAGTTTTTTACCTCCCCTCTATCCCCTCCTTCGTAAGAAGGAGAAATGGGATGGTTTATTTTGGTTGCGGCTTTGTTGCATTATGAAATACTAGCAATTTCATCCGGCAACATCAATAATTACTATAAAAGAAATTTATTATGAAAGAACAAAAACCGCTTTTACCGAAAGTCCTTTCCATTGCCGGCTCTGATACGGGAGGAGGCGCTGGCATACAGGCGGATATTAAGACCATTACGGCCTTAGGCGGATATGCAACAACGGTTATTACCGCGCTGACCGCACAGAATTCCCTGGGTGTCCATTCCATCCTTGAGGTACCTGCATCCTTTGTCGGTCAACAAATAGACGCCATAATGACGGACATCGGTACGGATGCCGTTAAAACAGGGATGCTATGGTGTAAGGAAATCGTGGAAGTGGTAAGCTCGAAGATCAGGGAATATAACATCAAACGTGTTGTTGTCGATCCCGTTATGCTCTCAAAGAATGAAAAGAGATTGTTATCAACCGATGCCGTTAATACCCTCACATCTCAATTATTTCCTCTGTCTTTTGTCGTCACCCCAAATATTCCGGAGGCCGAGTATATTGCCGGTTTACAGATACAAAATTTATCCCATGCAGAAGAAGCCGCTAAATATATCTATCGATTAGGCCCGTCATACGTGCTTATTAAAGGCGGACATGCCGGAAAATCATGGGATGTGAAAAACAGAGACAGGGTAATCGATCTTTTCTATGATGGAAAATCCTTTGAGTATATTGAAGGTGAATACATACCGACAAAAAATACCCATGGCACCGGTTGCACCTATGCCTCAGCGATAGCTACTCATTTAGCAAAGGGAAACGAGCCAAGAGATGCTATTGTTCAGGCAAAGAGATTTGTTACAGCATCTATCAGGAGGTCATTTAGCCTTGGCAAAGGATATGGCACTCTGGACCAGTTTGGGGCAGTACAATTCCCTTGAATTGGTCAGGCTTTATTGATATACTTTTTTTATATTATATTCTGAAATTTATCTTACAAAAAATTGTTCCGGGATATTCCTGCTATGAGGCTTTGCAATAAATCATTTTAATTGAGGCTTCCCGTAATAAATGCGGGTTCTATTTTGAGGACGTACTGATATGCAACAAATTGCTTCCTTAGAATCCAGCGTATTGGTATTAAACAAATTTTTTATGGCCCTCCATGTGATTTCGGCGCGGAGGGCGTTTGTTTTATTATGCAAGGAAGCCGCAGAGGTCGTTTCTGTCGATGACGGGAAATTCAATTCCTATGACTTTGAGAGCTGGAAGGACGTTTCTCTTTACAAGGCCAAATTAGGTTTACCCGACGAGGATGAGACAAGCTGGATCAGGACCGTTTCTTTTGAAATTGAAGTGCCAAAGATTATCCGTCTTTTGTTCTATGATAAGCACCCGCAATCCAATGTAAAATTTAACAGGCGAAATATCTTTGCGCGGGATGAAAATAGATGCCAATACTGCGGACGGCGGTTTCCAACATCTGAACTGAGTTTGGATCATATTATACCGAAGGCATACAACGGAAAAACCACCTGGACAAATATTGTATGTGCCTGCACGGAATGTAATAAATTAAAGGGAGGCAGAACCCCTGAAGAGGCGAAGATGAAGTTAATACGTAAACCGGTCAAGCCAAAACATAGTCCCATCTTAAGCCTGAAGCTTCGTTCAAACCGATATCGCTCCTGGAAGCAATTTTTAGACGAGGCGTATTGGTCTGTTCCGTTAAAGTAAAAGCTGTTCCCGGCAGGTTGTAAATCTGAAATTTATAATATTTTAGTTTTTTGAAAACATTGAGAGTTGTAAATGTCTTAGCGGTACTTATAATAGCAATTCGTGAATTGCTATTATAGTGCATAATAAGCGCATCATTATTGAAATTTTTCAAAAAACAAAACTGTTACAAAATTTTTCCTTTTCATAATTAACCATAACTATTTTTAGAGAATATTATTTAAAGATCCTGGAAGGGGGGCAATCAGATATATGCTCTAGGGTGATTCTGAAGGCGCTTTACCCTCTTTCGAAAATATACGGGTTTGTAGTTAAAACTCGTATTTTTTTTTATAAGAAGGGCATTCTGAAAAGCGTTCGTCTTCCTGTTCCTGTAATCAGTGTGGGAAATATCACGATGGGGGGAACCGGCAAGACACCGGTGGTGGAATATATAGCAAGATATTTACAAAAGAAAGGGAAAAGGGTTGCCATCCTCAGCCGGGGATATGCAGCCAACATACGACAAGAAAATAGTTCTTTAACAAAGAATGTCTGCAATGATGAGTATCTCCTGTTTAGGGGAAATATCCCGAATATTCCTCATCTGTTAAATAAAGACAGGGTGAAAAGCGGATTAGAGGCAATCAGGCATTTTCAGGCTGAATATTTATTACTGGATGATGGATTTCAGCATCTTCGCCTGACAAGGGATTTGAATATTGTAACGATTGATGCACTGAACCCATTTGGGTATGAATATGTAGTCCCACGGGGGATGCTGCGTGAACCTTTGGAAGAACTCAGACGGGCCGACATGATTATGCTAACCCATGCGGACCAATGCAGTCATGATAAAATCAAGGGTGTTATCGACCGTTTGCACAAGATTGCTGGACACGTTCCCATCGTAGAAACGGTTCACAAACCCATCTGTTTAGAATCATTAAATGGCGCTGAAACAATGGATGTCACCTGGTTATACGGCAAAAGGGTTTTTGCGTTTTGTGCCATAGGCAATCCTGTATCATTCAGGAAAAGCATCGAACGTTTAGGGGGAGAATTGCTCGGGTTTAGTATATTTCCGGACCATCATGTATATACCCCGTCCGAATTGAGGGAATTGAATAAAGAGATGCTGCGTGTGAGGCCGGATGCAGTGATTATTACACAAAAAGACAGGGTAAAGATGGGAAATGACCCTGAACTGTGGGATTTCCCCTTGTGGACATTAAAGATGGAAATTTGTATTGTAAAGGGTTATGAAATTTTTGAAAATAAGATCAACGCCATTCTGAATTAAAAGGAGAAATAAAATGGCTCATAAAATCACCGATGATTGTATAAATTGTGGTGCATGTGAAAGTGAATGTCCCGTCAATGCCATATCCGAGTCCGGGGATAAAAGGGTAATTAGCGCAGACACCTGTACTGATTGCGGCAATTGTGTGGCGGTATGTCCTGTTGAGGCGATTCTTGTTTCATAGGAATATTCCTTTAAGGAAGAAAATGGAATGGTGAGACAACGTGAGGATGAGACGAATTTTTTTCAGCCGTTAGACCTCAGCAAAATCAAGACGTACTCAATAAAGGAACGAAGGAATCTCTCAAATATCGACCTGTTCGCCAAACCTGTCTTACCCACGGATGGAATACATGCCTTTTTCGAATCCCTGCCAGAGATCCTGGCTTCAGCTAATTTACGGAAGGTAATTGATGCAATAGTCCGTGCATATCAGAACAAATGTCACGTAGTAATGGCGCTTGGTGCGCATGTCATAAAGTGTGGCCTGTCACCCTTAATTATAGACCTCATGAACCGCCGCATCGTTACTGCTCTTGCCATGAACGGCGCTGCTGCGATCCATGATTATGAAGTCTCGCTCATTGGAGCAACTTCGGAGGACGTGGCTGAAAGTTTAAAAGACGGCAGTTTTGGTATGGCAAAGGAGACGGCGGAGGCGTTTCAGGCCGCCTCCGCTCAAGGGATAAGAGAGGGCAGGGGCCTTGGACGGGCACTGGGAGACAAAATCATTGAAGAAAAAAATACGTACAATGACCTGAGCCTGCTGGCCCTGGGCTCAAGGCTGAATATCCCAACCACGGTTCACGTTGCGCTGGGAACCGATACCATACACATGCATCCGAACGTTTCCGGGAAGGATTTAGGAGAAGCCAGCCATATTGATTTTAAAATTCTCGCCTACGTGGTTTCAAAGCTTGAGGGAGGCGTGTGGCTCAATGTGGGTTCCGCCGTCATCATGCCGGAGGTCTTTCTGAAAGCAATCAGCATTGCACGGAACCTCGGCCACAAGGTTGAAAATTTCGTAACGGTAAACATGGACATGATTCAGCATTACAGGCCACAGACCAATGTCTTAAAAAGACCAACCCGGTACGGATATGCGATTACAGGCCACCATGAAATTATGTTGCCTTTACTGAGGATGGGTATTCTCTCAAAAATCGGTATAGGAGATGAGTAAAGCCAAAACTATTATAAAAATATACCAAAAGATGTTCGATGCGCTGGGTCCGCAGCAATGGTGGCCGGGAGAAACCCCTTTTGAGATTGTCATTGGCGCTATATTAACACAGAATACCAACTGGTCTAACGTTGAAAAGGCCATCAAAAACCTCAAGACCGCCGGCCGGCTTTCTCCCGAAGGCATTCACGAATTAAGTGTAACAGAACTGGCACAGCTCATCCGTCCGTCGGGTTTTTTTAACGTCAAGGCAAGGCGAGTTAAAACGTTTATCAACTGGCTGTTTTCCAGATACAAAGGCAGTCTCTCCAGAATGTTCAACCAGGATTTGCAGTCACTTCGGAATGAACTGCTTTCTGTTAAAGGCATTGGACCAGAAACAGCTGATTCTATTTTACTGTATGCAGGGAATCTGCCTACATTTGTTGTCGATGCTTATACACACAGGATTTTTTCACGGCATGGTTTTATTTCCGAAGAGAGCACCTATGACGAGATGAAGTCTTTCTTTGAAGAAAACCTTCCCAGAGATGTAAAGTTATTTAATGAATACCATGCCTTACTGGTAAACATCGGAAAGAGATTCTGTAAGCCCAAAAAGGTCTGTGAACCGTGTCCTTTAAGGGATTTCTTATAATTTTGGTAACATTTTAGTTTTTTGAAAATTCCACAACGGAGGCACATACCTTATCTTGTAGTAGCAATTCATGAATTGCCGCTACAGAATTGACACAAAGGCATTTTGGACTGTTGGCGTTTTCAAAAAACTAATGGTTACCAATTTCTAATTTTGTGATAGTACCGACCACCATGGCACAAAGTAAAAGATTTTTGACTTAAGTGCCTTCGTGACTTTGTGGCAAGAACTATCGTGGCAAACGACCGTGGATATTTCTGGAGCAATAAAATGATATATAATGAGGTATTAATAAAAGGCGGGCATGT
The DNA here is from genome assembly GCA_040048245.1 of Candidatus Brocadia sp. Lineage (GTDB taxonomy): Bacteria > Planctomycetota > Brocadiia > Brocadiales > Brocadiaceae > Brocadia. The sequence continues at coordinate 11,031 of JABRVT010000044.1, read as the reverse complement.
CGTGGATCCTGCAACCGGGCTCGATGGCCGTGCAGACATCTTTATCAAGGATGGCAAGATACAAACAATTTCAAATGATATTAAGGCAAGTCACAATACCAGGGTTATCGATGCAACCTCGAAATATGTAATTCCTGGCTTAATCGACTGCCATGTTCATCTTCGGGAGCCAGGTCTGGAATATAAAGAAACCATCGAGACGGGTTCCCGGGCAGCGGCAATGGGTGGTTATACTACCCTGATATGCGAACCAAACACCATTCCCCCCATTGATTCACTGGAAATGGTGGAATCCTTCATGGAAAGGGTTTATCAGAAAAGCGTGGTAAATATCTATACAAAGGCATGTATCACAAAGGGATTATTGGGTGAAGAATTAACGGATATAGACAGACTGGCAACAGATAAACGGGTGCGTGCCCTCTCAGATGACGGGAATCCGGTATTTTATGAACCGTTAATGAAAAAGGCTTGCGAACTCGCGTCGAGGAATGGGCTTATTATAAGTCCGCATTGCGAAGATTCTCAAATCTCTCTGGATAAGGCAAAAGAAAATGTCCATGTTGCCCATTTTCCCGGAAAACCATTTTGCCATGAAACTGACTTTGTTCTGAGGGAAATCAAATGTACGGAACAAGCAAGAGGATGGCTGCACGTCTCGCATGTGAGTCTGAAAAGCACCCTGGAGGTTATCCGGCAGGCAAAAGAAAGACGTATTGCAAATATCTCCTGTGAAGTTACGCCACATCATTTACTCTTGGATGAAACCTTCAGAGATGCAAGCGGAAATCTACCGAAAACCAACCCACCTTTGCGTTCACGGGAAGATAGAGAGGCGCTCCAGAAAAGTTTATCCAATGGTTTAGTCGATGTCATTGCCACAGACCATGCACCGCATACCCACGATGATATAAAGAAAGGTGCGTCGGGTTTTGTTGGACTTGAGAATGCGCTTGGTGTTATTCTCACCAAATTAGTACATCCTGGCATCCTGTCATTGAAAGAGGCCGTCCAAAAAATGTCTACCAATCCGGCACGGATATTTAATGTCGCCGGAGGTAGTCTGGCAGTGGGTATGCCGGCAGATATTGCCATTATTGATTTAAATAGAGAATGGACAGTCGACGTCGAAAAATTTGAGTCAAAGGCCAGGAACTGCCCCTTTCATGGTTGGAAATTAAAGGGACAGATCGTAACCACCATTGTTGGTGGAAAGGTAATTGTTGAAAATGGCCGGATGGTATGTTAATCATCATCGATGGATATAATTTTATATTTACCGTACCTGCTTTAGAAAAGCATGTGGGGGTAAACCGTATTGAACCCGTACGTGATTATATAATATCCCTGTTTTCAAAGTATAAACAAAAAAAACATTACGACGTAATTGTAGTATTTGATGGTAATTATACCCAGGCTGCCTTACCAAAAAAACAAACCTGTTCCGGCATTACCGTGCTTTATTCAAAATCGGGCATAAATGCCGATACAGAAATCAAAAATATCACAAACCTTTGCCAGAATCCAAATGATGTTTACATTGTAACCTATGACAATGAAATAAAACGGCACGTCAGAAAATGCGGTTGCCATATCATTGAACCAAAGGCAATGTACAAAGAAATCCTGGAGACTTTAAATAAAGACGAAAAAAAAACTTCAGATGAACCCGAAAGTAAACAGAAAGGCCCCTCGGAAGATGATGCAAAATACTGGAGGGACATTTTCAAAAACCTTCCCGATGAAGAACCGAAGCCATGCACGGTAAAGGCACACGTGCCACAAATACGGAAAAAAAAGAAAACACCACATACGGAAGATGAACCGCGTTATAAATATCAAGGACCTTCTGCCGACGAGACACAATACTGGATACATATATTTCAAGAAATAGATAAGTATGAATCGCAAGATTAGAGTCCATTGGATTTTTAAATGCCTATTAACTATAGTATATGCCTCTTTTATATACTACCAATCCTCTCAAGACACATCTTCTGTTCCCCTTCCATCGTACAGCGACAAACTCATTCATTTTGTCGCATTTGGTCTCCTATGCCTTATGATCTGCTGGACGCTTTCTTCCTTCACCATAGGAAACAAGTGGATATATAAAATTATCCTGGCCATTGGCATCACTTCTCTCTATGGCGCATCGGATGAAATCCACCAGATCTTTACCCCGAACCGTTCGGTAGAAATCCTCGACTGGCTGGCGGATACGGCAGGTGCAGCTACTGCCGGTTTCTTATGGCATATAGTAACTTCCAAACGGCAAACAAAGAAGAAATTCCTTGCAATGGAAAAAAGTCCTATTAAGATGTAGGAAAAAATTTAATGATCCTATTTGAAAAAAGATGCCTAAAAAAACACCCATCAGATCAACCAATAAAGCAAAGAAGAAAATAGTACAAACTTACCATCCCCAGGAAAATTTCATCGAATTCTACATCTCCGAAGAAACACCTGCCTACGAGAAAGAGTGCCCCTTTACTATTTATTATGATGACCCACTCCATTCTGTAAAACTGCTCAAAGGCGATTGCATTGAGATATTGAATCAGGCGAGGGAGGACAGTGTCGACATGATCTTTGCCGATCCGCCTTATTTCCTTTCGAATGGGGGAATTACCTGCCATGCAGGCCGGATGGTCTCTGTAAATAAAGGGAAATGGGATAAATCAAGAGGCGTAGAAGAAAATCACAAATTTACCCTCGAATGGTTGAAGGCTTGCCAGCGTGTTTTAAAGCCTAATGGCACTATCTGGGTCTCTGGAACGACGCATATTATTTACTCAGTTGGATATGCCATGCAGGAACTTAGATACAAGATACTTAACGACATTATCTGGTATAAACGTAATGCTCCTCCAAACCTTTCATGCAGATATTTCACACATTCAACAGAAATAGTTTTATGGGCTGCTAAAAATGAAAAGAGTAAACACTACTTTGACTATCAATTAATGAAAAAGCTTAACTTCGGGAAACAAATGCGAAACTTATGGCAATTTACTGAAGAGGATACTAAAAAAAATCAAAGGGAAATTGATAACCTTTGGGAAATATCTGCGCCACCAAGAGAAGAAAAAAAATTTGGTAAGCATCCAACACAAAAACCATTGGAACTTTTAATAAGAATCTTACTTGCATCTACAAAAGAAGGGGATTTAGTATTAGATCCATTCTGTGGAAGTTCAACAACTGGGGTTGCGGCAGTTTTACTTAATAGGAAATATGTTGGAATTGATCTAGAAAACGAATATCTAGACATTTCAATAAAAAGATTAGAAGAAGCCATATTGAAGAAAAAACCAAGTTGTTTGTCAATGTAGATGCTTATGTTTTATGAAATTTTCTACTATTTTTAAAAAAAGGTTAAATTGTAATAACAGCAAAGAAGTTTTTGACTATTTGGTTAATAATCTAAATGATTCCATTACATATTGGGATTATTTTGTCAATTGGAATAAAGTTATTGGTAATATAAGAGATTTTGAAGTCGACTTAAATATCTTTAACTATCTAATAGGCAAAAACAATATTGAGAAAGAATTAAGATATATTTTGAAAAAACATCCTCAGACTGTAAGACTTATTCCTGTTCTTCTTGCTTGTAGAGAAGATAATTTCAAAATCCTAACTGATTTTACAACTGGAACCCTTACGTACGAAAGCTTTTCATTCAAGAATAGCAAGGAACTTTCTGATACAGAAATTTCTAAAGTTATTAAATTTGCTAATGAAACAGGATTGTTAAAACTGTTCAAAGAAAAGACCATCAAAAATATTGTAGATTATACAATAGGCGTTGAAGTTGGGTTAGATAGTAATGGAAGGAAAAACCGTGGAGGTACTGCCATGGAGAAGATTGTAGAAACTTTTATAAAAAGTTTTTGCAGTAGCCAGGAGTTTGTTTATATGCATCAGGTAACTTCTGGTAAAGTAAAAGCAGAATGTGGAATAAATCTCAAAGTTGACAAGTCGAGCAGGCGATTTGACTTTGGAATTTATAATAATAAAACCCTTTACCTTATAGAGGCGAACTACTATGGAGGTGGCGGTTCTAAACTAAAGTCCACAGCAGGTGAATATAAAGCTACCCATGATTTTCTTACCAAGCAAGGTCACAAATTTATATGGATTACAGACGGGATAGGATGGAAGACTACACGTAGGCCCCTAGAGGAAACATTTAATCATATAAATTATCTATTAAATTTAAAGATGCTGACAAATGGTTTATTAGAAGATATTATTAAATTAAATTTATGAAATTTTAATTGGTTTAATTGGGCAAAACAGACAAAGTGGCCCGTATAATGTACCCTAAAAACTTTAGAACCACATCGATTATCAAAACATTAAAACCCTCTTTAGAATGCAATGTCGACCACAAAGACACAACAGATAGATGTCTGTCAAGCGTTGAAGAAATTGTAAATGAATTGAGTATCTCTTTAAAAGGCATAAAGTCATCGTTTAAAATAAAACTTTGATTTTTTCTGTATGACGTTTAAACATCTAATAGGAAAATCAACACTTAAAGAAGGCATTACTATACACAAAAATTTTGAGAGTTTTTTTGATAGCCCTGAATCTGGGCAGAAAAAAGATATCACACTTCTGTATGGTTATAATCAGTCTGTAAAAGTTGTTCTAAGACGTTTAAACAACGATCATAAACACGTTCAAATTAAATATACCAATAAAACTCATGCATGTTTTGTAGAGTGGTTAAACGAAGTATTTGTTGAAACGAAAAAAGGAAGCATAGGTGAATTCTTGGAGTTTCAGAAAATATCTCCAGATGTTTTCAAAATAATCCCTATAACTATAGGTATGTCTCATAATGCGAAATTATACACCGCAGATTCAATGTACCATAAAATAGATGAAGAAACATTGAAACATAAAAATGCTTTCGTTGAAGTAGGGAAAATAATTAAAAGCATATACTTTAAAATTGATGAAGGGCAGTCTTTTTATAATCGAGAAATTGAGAGAGCATTCTCTGAATTGAACTGGCAAAAGGAAGGAAAAGCAATTCCAGAACTTGACTTGAAGTATGATTACAGGAAGAACGACGTGCAAGTTGAGGTTGAATTTGGTAACGCAAGGTCTTATTATCAGGACTATATAAAATTCATGCTCTCATATCTTTCGAAGCAGATTCATTTAGGATTGCTAATAACTCCAACATTAGGTTTTGCTAATGTACTTTGTGAGATTGGGAAACAAAAAGCATTAAAAAGAGGCCGAAAGACATACTCTGGTATGATGCACTTTGACAAAGCTTACAAAGAATTTCATTATTTAAAATCTATTTTTGATATGCCTATTGTAATATTAGGAATAGATATAAATCCTTCACTCTAAAATTATTCGAAAACTTATTTTTAATAGCCGAAGGCATATATATTTCGGATGAAGTAATCAGAGAATTAAGCAGAGCACCTGAACCACTTACAGAAAAGCAAAAACCGGAGAGAGTCTTATCTTTAAACCCTGAAGAAGCGGTGACTCCAGCTCATCATTTTCAAAAAAGCTTTTAACAAGAACCAATATCCCTTCCTTCAGACAATATATTTCTATCGTTTTTCTTTCAGGGTCAACAATCCAGTATTCTTTAACTCCAAATTTTGCGTAGAGTCTCTTTTTCTTTATTAAATCAGTATATGCGGTAGATTCTGAAAGTATTTCAATCACAAGGTCAGGGGCGCCTTGAATATTGTTTCTGCCAATAATAGGGGTTCTTTCATGAGAAATGAAAAGTATGTCAGGCTGAACGACATTTTCCTCGTCAAGATAGACGTCACACGGAGCGTCAAACACCTTGCCAAGCCTCTTTTCTCTCACAAAGCGTTCTATTTCATACTCGATATTTTTTGATATCCATTGATGATAAGGAACCGGCGATGGTGTCATCATTATTAGTTCCCCTCCTATTAATTCATATCTCTTATCGTCTGGCATATTGAGATAATCTTTATAGGTATACCTTTTTTTATCAGTGATAGCTGTCATAATCAGACCTCCTGCTTAAATCGGGACTTCACCTACTTTCAGGCCACAGAGCACCTGGCGCGGCCTCTGGCCACAACCAAATTCGAAATACGAAACAATTCCCAAATGACAAAAAGCGTAACATTTTAGTTTTTTGAAAAATTTCAGTAATAATGCGGTTATCGGGCGCTGTAGTGGCAATTCATGAATTGCCACTACATATTTTACCGCTAAGACATTTTCAACTCGTAATGTTTTCAAAAAACTAAATTGTTACCAAAAAACTCAATGTTCAAAATTTTGCGTAACTCTCATCTGAATAGGACATTACGATCGCGCGATTTGAAAATCGAGCATAAAAAACAAGAAGTTGATGGATAGTAGTGCAGAGATTACAGAGCAGGGGAAAACGGCCGTTCACCCCTACAATTTTCTCTCTATGCCCTTCGTGTTCTCTATAGTTAATTTGGAAATTCTTTAATATGAAATTATTAAATTCATGTATAATAATCAATGTCTGTTCACGTATTTTAATATTCTCCAAATTATATTGCAATCACAATACGCAAGCGACAGCAGGTTTCGACTGCAATGCATTTCTTAAAAAAGTAGATGCCAAACCGTTAAGCGTGAACATGCAAAAAACTTATACGTCTTTAAATGAACATGATTAATATCAAACCACACGATTGCTTAAAATCCTCCCAGGAGATCAGGCAGTGGTACGAAAATAATTACCACTTACTTTCGCTATCTGGCTTATGGTTAAAAGGGGGAGAACCCAATACCATGGGCCCTGCCCTATTTCATCAGGCAGAGCTACGATTTCTGATCTGCAGGCTATCAACGTATCGCGATGTATCCGTTTCTCTCTCTCATCCCTTAGTGGCCCAGATTGCACAGGAGGTTGAAGGCGTTTTCACCGACTTCGCCTTTCTACCCCCTCCGAAAGACCTTGAAATGATGACCGCATCCAGAATCCCCCTCTGGGTAGGTACCACCACAAAAGAACCCCCTTGTTCATTCGATGTGCTCGGTATAAGCAATTCCTTTGTGCTGGAGTTACTGAATCTGCCAAATCTTTTGCATTTTTCAGGCATTCCGCTCTTCAAAAATGAACGTATGATGAGACAGGACATTCCACTGATTGTGCTGGGGGGTGCAAATTCCGCAGTTACATCGGTATTACATGGGCCTATAGAAGAACAAGGGTTTGGAAATAATTATGGACTTATAGACGCCGTATTCATTGGAGAAGGAGAATATTCCATAAAACAATTTTTGGAGATCGTAAAAAAAGGAAAGTCACAGGGATTGAGTAAAACAGAAATCCTCAACGCATGCCACGGCAAGGTTGACGGCTTCTATGAACCAGATAAATACGAGCATCGGTATAAAGTGGTTGTACAGAAGCATTCAGAAATACAAACAATAACAGAAAAAACTTCGGATGAAAAAGTTTTAGTAGAAATTAAACCGAAAGAACCGTATGTGTCATATCCCGTAAAAAGTGCGACCGTCTACGACCTTGATCAGGTAAGGACACTGGAATCAGGTCCCGTATGGTATGAAACAGAATGTCTAGGTGTTGGAACTTTACAAATCAGTAACGGATGCCCATGCTTTTGTGCCTTCTGCGCCGAAAGCTGGGAAAGAAAACCATACCGGGAACGGTCCTTATCGAAGCTTTTGGAATCTTTGAAGGCAGCAAAGGCACGGCAAGGGCTTGATACCATCAATCTCCTGAGTTTTAACTTCAATACCCATACGGAACTGTATCCCATGATCTTATCATTTTATCGGGAAATGGCCAACATCAGCCTCAAGAGTCAGCGATTCGATCTCTTGTCCACCGACCGATTCCTTGCAGAGGTACAACAGATCATCGGAAAGACGACGGTTAGTTGCGGGATGGAAGGTATCAGCGAGCGTCTGCGACGTTACCTGCACAAGAATCTTACGGAGGAACATATCTATAAGGCCTGCGAATTCTTGTTTGAAAGGGGTATCAGGGAACTCAAGATTTTTTTAATCTGTACGGGGTTGGAACAAGCAGAAGATTTTGTGGAATTTGGGAGATTTGTCAAGCATCTGGGGAACTTGAAAAGCATGTCGGATAGCAACGTCCGCATCATTTTCAGCCTGACGCCCCTCTATTATCCGCCGCACACCCCGCTGCAATTTCACGAGTGTTTAACGGCTATTAAAGATACAAAACAAATACGAAGGGAGATTGAACGTATCTGTAAATTCAACGGCATGGAATTCCGGGAAAGCGCTTCGTATGAAGAGATATGGCTGACGCAACTGCTGGCAATGGGCGATAGAAGGCTGACCCCTGCTCTTATCCACTTATCCATTACGGATGGTTTTGTTTACTACAATACCATACCCAGGCAGATACTCAGGAACTGGCGTAATTATTTAACGGATTTAGGATTATCCGAAGAAAATTACTTTTATGCAAAGGGGAAAGACACAATTTTCCCCTGGGATGATATCGATTTGGGCATTAAAAAGAAATTTTTGTGGGAGGAATATGAGCGTTCAATCCATTTTACCGAGCGTGAGTACTGCCTGGGTCGTCCAAAGATTGAGGCGCAATGCCTGGGATGCGGGGCCTGTCCAACGACTGCGCATATTAAAAAGATTACACACCATAAGATTTCTCAACCCTTTCTTTTGGAAGAACTTTACAAGATTGCAAAAAGCAAACAAAACCTGCTTATATTACGGGTAGTTGTGGAGATCGAGCCCGCTCTTCGTTTAGTCCCGAAACGATTTATTGGGGTAGCCATTGCACGCTCCCTTATGCTGGCCATGCCCGAAGCTGTACCCTATTATCAATCAGTATCTTCGCACTTGAGAGATTTTACTGAAGAGAGGATCGCTGCTGATTTTACACATGGTATCAACGTTTATCACCTGGCGTTTTTGTCAAACGACAGAATAAAAGACCTCCTGAATAACGACATCCTTTCCCAAAGACTCAATAGTATTCAAGAACATTGCCGCGGATTCAGGATCAGGGAATTTGTTTTAAATCAGGGTGATATGCCGGATATCCACTATATCATCTATAAGATATGTTTCACGAAAGAGTTTACGGCATCTTTCATCCAGCAAAAACTGGGTGAATATCTTCACACAAACCATGTCAAGCACACGCTGTTAAAAAGGGATGGCCATGTGATCTTCAAGGTAGATACAAAACACAAAAAGAACGCCATTGCCCTTTATGCAAGGATTTGCAAAACTCGACGCGTGAAAGAATCGGATGCAGAATTCTTCCTTTTAATGGTGGCATCAAAACGTTTCCATATCCAGGAATTTTTAATGACTTGCTACGGATTCGAGAGGAGAAAGGAAATTGTTCGTACACAGATAGAAGCCGTGGGATATTATGGAAAAAATCCCGTTTTGCAACATGTTGGACGATGCACATCGTGTAACGACTACATCAGCGAAACGTTCCTCTTCGGCCAACCTTCAGGAGCACACCAATGCCTTGTTTGTACTATAGACAGGGAAATGATGTAATGCCGTGGTGCTCTTTATTTCAGGTCAACGCCACCTATAGTACCATCGTTGAACCGAAGCCAGATTACATAATCATGTAAGTATTTTGCTTCCTTGATATGAAATATTATTTTTCTATTTTCTCACGCAAAGTCACAAAGACATAAAGGTTTATTTTATATTTCCATGGACTGTTCTTGTTTCATTTTGTTCATTATTCTTTGTGGCTTCGTGTCTTTGTGTGATTTTTCACGATTATTCAGCGAAAATATTTTAAAATTTGTTTGACAGGGGACTTGGGCTAAAGAGGCATCTGGATTAGTTTGTGGTGTATACGGCCTGTAAGAGGTGGTTGGCACAGTTTATATGCGGAGATAGGATAGATATGGGGGGAGCTTATAGGCAACAGAAATACGTTCCTTATGGCGCAAAAAAGTATGAAAAAAGCCTATTGTATATAATAGCCGCAGCAGATAAGTTAGTGGCTGATCATACAGGCAGATTCATTGACGATAGACAATAAATATAGACATAGAGGTAACGCTCCAAAATGCAGAGGGGCTTCTTTCCAAAGAGAAAGGGCTTGTCACCGGCCATGATGTCTATGGCAGAGTTATTGGTATTAGTGATAACGCTGCTGGTTGACCGTTTAAACCCGTAACGGCTGCAACAGTAGTAAAACCGCCATTGAGCGGCCCGAACCGCAGGGGAAAGAACAAGGCGGAAGGTCAGAAGAGTCGCCAGGGGATGACGCTGGAAAGGGTTAAGAATCCTGATAAAGTGGAAGTGATAAAAGTAGACTGGAAGAGGTTGCCGCGCAGGGAATATAAGGAGGCGGGTTACGAAAAGCGTCAGGAGGGGTGTTTGATATTAAGATTTCAGGGGTGGTGACAGAGTGTTGCGAGGAGGTAGTTTAGGACGCGAAAGGGAAGCGATTTACTGCGCCCTTTCCAGAAGGTGTAACAAAGTTGGTGCAGTACGGGCTGGATTTGAAGGCGGATGCAGTATATATGTCACAATTCAATTAATACCCTGTAAAAGAATCCTGGAGTATTTTGAAGAGCAGATGGCGATACGTGTAAGTGAGGGTTCCCTTTACAACTTCAATCAGGGAACCTGCGAATATCTGAAAGCCTTCGAGTGGAAAAGCAAGGCAGAACTGTCCAAATTGGATGTGCTGCAATGTGGATGAAACAAACCGTAAGGGGGATGTGTAAAAAGGACAAAGGCCAGGAATCTTCTGGAACGATTACGAAAGCATGAGGATGATGTCCTGAGGTTCATGGACAATAAAAACGTCCCATTCACGAATAATTTGGCTGGAAGCGATATTATGATGACAAAGGTTCAGCAGAAGATATCGGGCTCTTTCCGTTCTCTGGACGGGGCCAGGATTTTCTGCCGCATTCGTAATTACCTCTCAACCTGTCGAAAACAAGGGGTAAATTTGAGCCGGGCGTTAAAGACGCTATTTCACGGCGAATTGCCTGATTTTGTTCGCTCATA
>JABRVT010000043.1:0-80478 GCA_040048245.1 Candidatus Brocadia sp. | reverse complement strand
GTGTCTCTTCCTCTCCATCACTAAAATATCCTCCTTTTCCAATTCCATACTCACAATTCCCACTCAGGATATTTTATCTTATCTATCTGTCCAGTTTTTGGGGTACATTATACTGATAATGCTTTGTGCGAAAAGAGGAGAGATTGGTTCAGTATTTGTCTTTAAACACCTCAAATCCCTTCAAATAGTCCTCAAATTCTATCGGTGCTTCTATTCCGAGTTTGGCCAATAAATCTATTGCTTCGCTTATTGAAATATCAAGCTTTCTGGCTAATCCCGCTAGTGATAGTTTTCCATCCTTGTAATATCTGACCATCAAAAACTCCCAGCCATATTCAAGAAGCTCTCTGGCTATTGTTGACTTATCCTTATGTTCAAGTCTGGAGAGTTCTTCAATCCTCTCCAAATCTTTATCTTTTAATCTCAAGCTTATTACTCCCATCGGTTTCCTCCTTTCAGACGTTGTGTCGCGTCCTCAATTATTTTTTTACTGTATCTGCCATAGATAGATAGTTTCTCAAGCTTCGCCAAAGCCATGGATTTTTCCAATCTATTCTGTGATGCAAGGCTTAAAAGAAAATGAATTGCAGTTGTAAACCTCTGGCCGATAACCTTACACGCCTTTATTGTTGGTCCATCATCTACTGCTATTGCACAATCAAGCCTTCTAGCCAACCAGAGGGTTTCGGCTTCCCCGGCTTCTATCCTGAAATCACGCCGAATCTTTTTAATTGCTTCCGCATTTCCTGCCTTCTTCACACTAACCTTTCTTTCGTTGATAAGGGTTGAAATTAGTGTAGCATCTATGCCCTCTTTTAAAAGGCACTCTGACTTCACTTTCTCCGGAATAATAACTTTTACCTCTTCTGTTATTTCTCTTAACAGTTCTATTTTTGCAAGCAGAATCAGCGTTGAGGCGTCAAAGACAATTTCCATGTTTACAATATACTACATTCGTAATCGCATATCAAGTAAAACAAAGAATCCGAATTTAAACTTCCGGCAGGAGGATGTTGATTTGAGCTCCGGGGAAATGGGTGAGATTGAGTTCTTTCTCCCTTCCCCATGCCCATTGGGGGATTATGGAGAGTCTTGCAGTTTCTGAGCGGATGGAGAGTTTGCCGTTCCACTGATTTACAAAACGCCTTACGACGGCCAGTCCATGCCCCCTTCCCTTTTCAGCATATCGTGATGCCCCATGAAGTAATGCCTTTTCTATTGCATCCAGATCGTTTTTTAAAGCAAACCTCTCTGATAAAGACATTCTAAAGCCTATTCCAACGTCCATAACGGCAATTTTCACCACATTTTTATTCATATTCTGGAAATGATACTTCTGGATACCCACAAACCCTTTATTTTCACTATGCTCAATGATGTTCTGGCATACCTCAGAAAGTGCCACCATAAAGCCATGAATAGCCTTTTCATCGTAATGAAGGTGTCTTGTGAGGATTGCATGGGCACGTTCTTTGACTCTTCCAACAATGAAATGAATGTCGTCCGACTTTTCTATGGGTGTGATCTCCAGCAGGACATCTGAGTTAATGTTTCTCAGATATTTTCCCGATATTTGTGGTTTAGGTGGCTCAAGTCTGAAATATTCGTTAGCAAATTTGAAAAAATCCATCCTTTCAAGATATTTGAGGACTTCTTCCGATTCAGGAAGAAGGATGGTTTTTAGAACGTCATTTGATTTTAAGAGTACCCCGATTTCAAGGAGACCGACCATACCGTAAGGATCAATAAAGGCTACATCTTTAAGGTCAATCTCCTGTGATTCACTAACGATGTGTGAAAGCTGTTCGAAAGTTTCCTCTGTTACCTGGATCATTCTTTGAATCTGTAAATAGTAATTATTTGGCCACTAATTGACACTAATGGGCACAAATAAAAAAAGAAAATTGATACGAAAATTCATGTTAAATCGTAAAAATTCGTGGCCGAGATTAACTCTCTGTATAATTTTGTGTTCATTTGTTTAACTGTTTCATTCTTGAAGGATCATAGTGGCGGTGAACCCTTGCTTATTGGTTATATAGTATACTATTTGTCGTATTTATTCAAATAGGTGCTTATTGATGTCACCCAATTTCATGCCTAAAAATTTTAAAGGGATTATAGAAATTCTTTTGTTTTATTTTGTTTTCATTTCGTTCTGTGGTTTATAATCTTTATATGGTCGTGGACGATTTACCTATCTATGGTGGTTCAAAGCGGTTGGTTGAAGCCCTGATTGCAGCTGGCCTTAAGGAACTTTATCCGCCTCAGATCCTGGCAATAAAGGCCGGTCTCTTACAGGGGTATGACTCCTTTGTCGTGGCGGCACCTACTGCCTCAGGCAAGACCCTCATAGCTGAGATGGCGGCACTGAAGATGTTTCTTGATCTCGGGGGAAAGGTCCTCTACCTTGTGCCATTAAGGGCCCTTGCAAGGGAAAAGTATGATGACTTTTCAAGGAAATACAAAGACGCCGGGATGAAGATTGTACAGAGCACGGGAGATTTTGACAGCGCAGACCCCTGGCTTTATGACGCGGATTTCATTATCTCAACAAATGAGAAGATGGATTCCCTCATCAGACATCGCGCCTCATGGCTGAGGGACGTAAGCCTCGTGGTGGCCGATGAGATACATCTCCTCGGAGATCCTCACAGAGGGCCAACCCTCGAGATAGTCCTCACCCGGTTGAAATGGTTAAATCCTGGACTCCGGTTTATCGCATTGAGTGCCACCATACCAAATGCGTCAGAAATCGCCCAATGGCTTGGCGCCCGGCTTGTTGAATCCTCCTGGAGACCTGTACCTTTAAGGGAAGGGGTGTATTTCAATGGTACCATAACCTTTCATGGTGGGATTGAAATACGGGTGGAAGAGGAAAACTCGCTGGATATCGTAAATCTCAGCCTGAGTACCATAAAGGAGGGTGGACAAACCCTCATCTTTGTCAACACGAGGAAGTCGGCAGAGTCTGTTGCGCACAAGGCCGCAGCCGATGTTGCCGGATTGCTCTCAGCGCAGGAAAGGGAATTCCTGAAAACCCTTTCAGAGCAAATCATAGAGGCATCTGCGGAACCAACTCGTCTCTGTAAAAAACTTGCCGAGTGTGTAAGCAACAGTGTCGCCTTCCACCATGCTGGCATTACCTCTTCACAAAGGAAGATTGTGGAAGACGCCTTCAGGGCTAATAAAATAAAGCTTGTGGTTTCCACCACAACGCTGGCTATGGGACTGAATCTCCCATCAAGGAGAGTGATCGTCAGGGATTGGTGGAGATACGAATCCAGGCTTGGAATGCAACCCATATCTGTTATGGAGATAAAGCAGATGTCAGGAAGGGCAGGAAGGCCAGGCTTTGATAAGTATGGCGAAGCTATCGTCGTTGCCAGAAACGAAAGAGACGAAAGGTACCTCATGGAAAACTACATAGATGGAAAACCAGAAGAGATAAACTCCCGTCTTGCCAGTGAGTCTACCCTCAGGTCCCACATCCTTGCTTCGATAGCGGGAGCCTTTACAAAATGCAGGGCAGAATTAACGGATTTCCTTCAGAAGACTTTTTACGCCCATCAGGAAGGTATGGAGTCCCTCGTATCCATAACGAAAAAGATCGTTGACTTCCTTAAAGGTGAAGAAATGGTCTCTGAAAAAAGGGGGCTTGTAGCTACACGGTTTGGTCGCCGGGTTTCAGACCTTTACCTGGATCCTTTGACAGGTGTAATCATGAGAGATGCTTTGCATCAACCAAAGGAAAAAGAGGTATTTGCACTCCTGCATATGATAGCCCATACCCCTGACATGATGACACTTCAATTGAGGAAAAAAGACTCTGAGGAGATGTTTGATATTTTCAATGCCCACGCAGATGAGCTTTTAATCCCCGAAAAGGAAAAATATCCATCAGAAGAGATGCTTTCGGAAATAAAAACAGCTTCTTTATTAATACACTGGATGGAGGAAGAACCGGAAGACAAGATTGTGGGTCATTTTGGTGTGGGACCCGGTGACATTCGTACCCTGGTAGAACTTTCCGATTGGCTCCTCTATTCAGCCGGTGAGATATGCAAGGTCTTTAGCCTGAAAGAAGCCGAGAAACCGCTATCATTTTTGAGGGTAAGGGTTTTCTATGGCGTAAAAGAAGAACTCCTTCAACTCGTATCTCTCAGAGGCATAGGGAGGGTGAGGGCCAGGAATCTCTATAACTCGGGGTTTAAGACGCTGGCGGACATTAAAGCTGCAACGAGCGAAGAACTGATGAAGGTGCCCACCATTGGAAAGGCCATTGCAGAGGATATAAAAGAACAGGTTCAATCCCAATAATTGTAATATTTCAGATACCCACGAAACACGCAAAACATGCGAAATCCCTTTCGCGTATTTTAGCGTCATTTGTGGGGGCGTCTGTTTTTTGTGACCTTAATGTTTTAAGCGTATTTCGTGGGTACCTCTATTAATAAAAATATCTTGACCTTTGAAAGACAGGGATATAGTATTTTCTGGGGTGGATGATCACCGGTCCAAATACCAGGAACGAGGTTGAGAAATCCTGGGGCGTCGGGACAACGGCCATAGAGCCTCATTTAATCCTGTTCGCAGGAGCGCCACACCTCATTGTGACATCCACCCTAAAAATTATTTTTAAACGCAGGATTCTCATAAGGGGGAAATAGATGCCTACCGTAAAAGAAGAGATACGTGACCTTCTTAAACGTTTACCAGATGATTGTACATTAGAGGATGTCTACTATCATCCTTATGTCCTTCAAAAGATTGAGCGTGGACTACAATGATGTAAAAGAAGGACGAGTCTATACTCAAGAAGAAGTTGAGAAAATGATGTCAAAATGGCTCGAAAAGTAATTTGGCCTTTTGGAGCTACTGCTGTTCTCAGCACACTTGCCGATTTTGTTACCCGCGATTCTATTTCATATTTACCCTTAATATTTGTTCAGGAGATTCTCAATCGCTACTTCAGTTAATACGCTACAAAAATCAATCAATAAATGCCCCGCCCCTTTTTTTTGTGTTAATACGTTAGTAGAACTATTAATCGGATCACTCTTAACGAAAAAAAGAAAAGAGGGCTGTAACAATGGAATATCAAAGTAAGGCTAGAACAATTATTTGAGAAAATAGGTAATGGATATAAATATTTTCGAAAAAGGTCAAAAGAAGCAAGAAATGCTCGTCATTCAATTACAATGAGGAATCTTGCTTTAAAATACTATGTATGTAAGAAAAATGTACCTCACGAAGGTGTAAGAGGAAATGTAGAGGAATTATTTGAGGAAGAAATCAAATATGATGAAATCTTTGATGAAAATGCAATTAATAAAGATATTTATGGTAATCATGTTGTAATTAACTATATCACCTGTTGGAACATTGACCAAATTTTACAGAAAGTGAAAGTTGAATTGCCGAAAAGAGACGCTGAATATTTTCAATATACAAAATGGTATGTATTAGCTGATATTTTATTTATAGAAAACTGATTGAATGGAAACAAAGTAAATTTGATTTAGGATACCAGATGTGGTCTAATTTTATTGAGTCCCGTCCATTTGAGAAGTCAATAGATGGATTATAGTCGTTCGGCATTTAGAATAGGTAGAGAGATTTTGCCTGCCTACGAAGAAGCAAGAGCATTTCTGAAAACGACCGAAGCAACAAAGAAATTCTCTGCAAAAACGAGAACGAGTATACAATATTTTGAATCATTAATAAAGAAAGCTTATGATAAATTCCAGAATGAAAATAAATAGCGAAAGAATCGAAATACGAGTCCAGTCCAATAGCTGGATTGAGTGTCTCTAAGGGTCGGGCATTCATATTTTCAATTGTCATATATGAGAGACAAAAAATGAATTTTGTTGGGAGTATGATTGGGCTGATTGTTGGTAAATTTAGATAGAAGAAAGAGGTTGATCATGAGCAAAAAGGAATTGCTTATCAGCGAGATTGAACAAGTTCCAGAGCCTTTTCTCGACGAGGTTTTGGATTTTGTTCATTTTCTGAAAACAAAAATAATAAAGGAAAGGCTTGCTACTGCCATTGCAAGTGAATCTTCTCTTAAAAAAGATTGGCTGAAACCAGAGGAAGATGAGGCATGGCAAAATTTATAAAAGGCAATGTCGTTGTTGTTCCTTTCCCTTTCTCTGATCTAACCCAAGCCAAAAGGCGCCCTGCATTAGTCATTTCAAAACTGGAGGGTGATGATATAATTCTTTGCCAGATAACCAGTCAAGCTGTTAAAGACAACTATGCAATTCCAATTGACGATAAAGACTTTGAAACTGGTGGGTTAAAACAGCCAAACAATATAAGACCTAACCACATATTTACAGCGGACAGCCATATTGTTCTTTATAAAATTGGAAATCTTACAGACAATAAGCTCAATGAGGTTGTTGAAAGGGTAGTTGAAATTATACGGAAATGAATGATTTTTGCCTGCAACGGACGGCTAAGCTGGTGTAAAAGACTGAAGTCCAAACTGATGAATAATAGCGTCGCAAAAGGAAAAGACGTATCTACGTCTCTCTTCAAGAGGGTAGGAACCCACCCTTCCAAGTAGGGGAATAGAAGAAGTCCCCTCTTGGGAGGGGATTTAAGGGGTGGGTAAAATGATTAAAATTGTTTTTAGTTTTTTTGCATCTTTTGATAATTATTTCAAAAGCATGACATATTTGAAGGAAGGCACAGTGTCTCATAAAAAGAAATATTTCGAGTTTATTACAAAGTGTATGCAGAGAAAGTACTTACTGTGGTATCTCTTCATTGTGACGTTATTTTGTTTTACTGTGACGGCTTTTCCTGAAGAGATACTCATACCTGGAGACTCAAAATTAGAGGAAGGCTTTTCTGAATTGAGTAAAAATGGGCAGATAGAAAAGGAATTTCATCTGTATGCAACGGATGGTTTTCAGGAAATGGCCGACGGTGAATTGATCTATTTCTGGGGGTTTGCCCATGCGAAGGATTTTGCCGATGTCGGAGAAATAAGAACAAGAGAAGAAAGGGCCGAGAAATTACTGTCATTAAAAGTACCTGGCGACGAGATACGGCTCAGATCAGGCAAGAACTATATTGTCGTGTTACACAATGCAGGATTTTATGAAATAGAGAAGCATTCAGGAGTTCATGGCGTTCCGCACACCATCCATTTCCATGGGTTAGATTTAATACCCGCCTACGATGGCGTACCGAATCTGCCGTATTCTCCTGTTTTCCCAGGGGAAAAATACCGGTATTTATTAACGATACCGGAAGACATTGAAGGGTCCTATATGGGGCACTGCCATGTGGATACCACCAATCATCTCATGGCGGGGATGTATTTCCCATTGATAATAGAAAAAAGTCCAGATGAAATCTACGGATATAAATTCGATAGAGAATATACCCTTGTCATGAGCGAAGTCGATAGCGAATATATGGAGATGCTCAGGGCCGAAGGCAACATACGGCGTGGGTTAGATTGGAAGCCGAATTATTTTATGCTCAACGGCAGAATATACATGGATAATTTGAGTAATCCTTTATCAACGATAAACGACCCGAAAACGAGAATCGTTGCATACGAGGGAGAGACAGTTTTGATTAGATTAATGGCCGTAGGGTATAATCACATATTTGCATGGCACCCGCACGGGTTTCATGGGTTGGTAATCGGGACGGATGGGAGAAAGCTCAGCTATCCGTATGAAAAGGATACTTTACTTATTGGATCTGGTGAGCGATATGACATTTTGTACAAAATCCCTGATTATTCTGCCAAACGAGGATGCCTGTCATGCAATTATGGTCCCGGTATTAGTATAGCTCATGACCACAATATGATGGGGATGGTAAGTCAGGGAATATACCCCCACGGGCCACAAACTTTTTTTGATGTGCGGCCGAAAAGTATGAGACCGGGGGATAAATAATTTCTTCTTTGTGACTGAACATCTTGAGTATAATTTATTACTCGATCATTTTGCTGCTATCCTTTTTAACGTGGTTCCAATTGAATCAATATTGGAGGCGTATTCAAAAAAGGATATATTTTTCCTGTTTTCGGTCAGCCATTCTACAGAAACAGAATCATCCGACTGATTGAAAGCTACATTCGCATAATTTGCCAATGGATTAAACAAAAATTTTATCTGAGCTAAATTTACTCCCATGTCATATAAGTAATCAATAATAGTTTGGAGGCTCTTATCATGGGTGGCAATTATGATAAATTGAAGGTCATTCAGTTGATATGGATATATGTCATAGTATTGTATTTTCTTTATTAACTCCTCCAGAAAGCCTGTTTTTATCACCCATGGTAAATATTTTAGCAGGAAAGATTTTTGGTAAATTTTATCAGTTGGACTAATATGGGCAAGATACCCGAATCTTTTGGGATAATAGATGATTATTGTAGTACATGGTCCGACTCCCTGCGTTTCAAGTACTTCTCCTGACCTTGTCATACAGAACTCATTCATATCAACCCTTTTCCCCTTCAAAGGTTTGCTTATTTCCTTTCCAGATGTGTAAATTTTTGGAGTTATACTGGAATAATACTCTATTATCCTGGGGAGGTAGAATTTTTTATATTTCTGGTAGTGATTCGAAACAGCTTCATCTTCATCAATCTCAACGATGATAATCCACGAATGACCGAAGACATCAAATTGTTCAAAAGAACTGAGTACCTTTACACCCCGGTAATCATTTATGATCATCTTTTCGGATTCTCCGTCAAGGGCTAATCTGACGGCATCTGTGTCGATTTTCAGTCTTAGAATAGTACTATCTTCAATAAACCTCGAATCGGTTAGCATGAGTTTGTTTTTGTTTACAAGATAGACTTCGCCGGTCCTTCCCAAACCTTTATGGTCGGAGAGTATAGCGTTGATTTTGTTGATGGGGAATTGGAGCACCAGCCACCCGAGCATTTCATTGTTTTCCTGTACTGGTTTCAGAAAAAATGCTGCCGGTTCGTCTGACGGGGAATAAAATTCATAATCCACAAATTCTCTCTCAGGATTATTTTCTATGTGTTTTGCCAGTTGTGTACCAGAGAATTGTCCGGTAAAAAGATTTGTGTGGTAATCTGCCTCATGTTTGATGCTGTGAAAAACAAAACCCTTATTGTCTACGAAGAGAATATCATAAAAATCTCCGTATTTCTTCACATAATGCACATCCATTTCGTACTCTAACTTATAAAGAGATGGAGCATCTGCACACGTTGGATTTGAATCATAGTATTTCCTCATTACATTGAAACAATGTAATATCTTCTCGTCCTTGTTGACCTCATCAACTCTTTGTTTTATTTTATGAAAATAATCGATTATTTGTTTTTTCTTTGTTACTTTGATTTTATCAAGGACTCTGAAATATGCTTCTATTCCATCATGCTGCGGTGATCGTGCACAACCGAAAATGTTTAAAAGTAAAACACCGCATGTTATCAGATAAACTACGTTTTTGGGTATTTTGAGGCTATTTATCGGTAGAGTTTTCAAGATATCTCCATTATTGATTTATTTCAATTATCATATTGGATTCAAATGTCGGATTTAATACTACTACTTAAATTAGGACTTCGGCAATTTTTTTATGGCACTCAGGTAGGAGCTGTTTCCTGACGGCGACTGGCAGTGCACAACAGCGTGCACCCGCTCGCCAACGGAAGTTGGCTCCCACAAAAAATTTTTGAAATTCCTATGCGTCAAGTTATGATTGTAACTCAAACCTTCAGATTTGAGCCCAGCATTCTAAAGGCCAAAGCCTTGAGTTACATAAGATACCTGAAAACCGCTTAAGCAAAATGAAAATTCCTTTATAAAAATAGGTAATGAGTTAAGCCGTACAATCTCTGTGCATTGACTTTTCTTCCATGCACAGATAAAGAGGGGCGTCTTTGCAGCGTTTGCGAATCCAGGACGTCATATTTTTGTAGATGGAAGCCCGCACGTCTCGTGGGTACCTGAGCTTACCGTCATGGCCAATGAGAAATTCTTCATCGAGTATAGTGTTGTCGGGGAAACGGTTTTCAATGATCTTTTTCAGTCGTGGTGTCATGCGCAGTGTCCCAAGACTTATCCATGCAATATTTCCTCCATCCACTGTATCAAAGATGTCATTGATCAATTTCTCATAATCAACTTCCCACCCTGGATAGTAAATAATCGGGTCGAAGTGAAAGGCTACCCGATATCCACAATCAGCGCACTTTTGCGCGGCCTCTAATCGCTGTGGTAAGGTAGCTGTAAAGTGTTCAACGGTTTCCACGATTTTTGTTGGGTTCACTGACCATGAAACAATAATATTCCTTGCCCCCTGGATAGAGATCAGGAGACCAACATTGTTACTTTTTGTTTTAAACTCGAATATACTCTTCGGGTACCGTCGAAAAAATTCGACGATCTGAGGTGAATATCCCGTGATGTGGTCGAATGCCAGGGAATCGGTTAATTCACCAGAACCACAACGGATGTTTTGCTTAAAATTCTTGAAAGCTGCAAAAAAATCTTCGATGTTTGCGGGTAGGGTAATGCCCGGGGAATTAATGTAATCCTGCAAGACGCAATAGGCACATTCATAGGGGCATCCGCTTCCCAGATTGACTACGAAATAACCGCAGGATGCAGATTTATTTGAACACGGACATCGTTTGTAAAAATCATAATTCTCGCGCACGAGATAAAAACTTTCCAGTCTGTGGTTGTAATCGTCGATATCAAAACGTCTCTTTTTCACATGTTCTTTATACGCCTTAATTACTTCTGTAGTGCTTTCCGGAAATTGAGACGTTACCCTTTTGGCCATCTCGGTATGCAAAACAGATTCTTCAATGTAAAGATTTTTCGGCTTGATCAGTAGTTTCGAAGCAATATCCATTTTCAATTCGGGATTAATGGTGACGTCGTAAAAAGACGGCCTGATTTTATAACCTTTTGAAGTTAGAGATGGATAACGACGTTTTAGCAGATAATCTTTGATATGGACAAAACGACTGGGCGGCTGTGGCAGATTGTCAGCTACCTCTGTATAATCGATGCGTTCACGCTTGGCAATCTCAAACAAGAGCCTGGAGACCTCTTGCTGTTTATTTATACCAAGGTAAGGGTAGTTTGTATTGACGAAAGTCTTTATTTGTTCAGGGTTGATAATCACAGTAATATTTCATCTAAAAATACCTTTTACCTTCATCCTTTCCCACAATGGACGAAGAAACTTTCTCTCCCTTGATGGGAGGGATTAAGGGAGGGTGACATATTTTCATGCTCTTTTGCGAGCCTTAGGCTCACGCAGGTTTACTTTGAAAATTATGCAATAAGTGTTTATGCTTAATCTTATATAAAAACATTTTTGCCTCGACTCGTTTTTATTATTGTGATAAAAGTTTCCTTAAAATGTCAAAATATTTTTACGAAAAATATTAATAATTTCTGCAATATTCCGATATTATAAGATACTTTGTGATATTCTTTTAATAAGATAAAAAAGTATGGGAACTCGTGTAATAAGGTTCTACAGTTTACATAAATCCTTGTTAAAATAAGGAGGCGACTATTATGATCGACAATATAACATCAAGAATGTCAGTTGATAATGATGTAGAAATGGTAAAAAAAGCTATGGATTTAATGAAGATGCAGGGGGAAACGGTATTAAAGCTTATCGAAGAACAGAAACAGGCAAGTGAGAGTTTTAGCAATCCCGAAGGGGTTGGCAAAAATGTAGACGTTTACGCTTAAATGCGTTTAAATTCAAAATTAATGTGATAAAACTATCCAGAAATCCATCTTTGATGTGTTAACCATTGAAGATTGAATGCGAATCAAACTAACTGTTTGTAGGTTCTCCATCCTCATTGCTTCCCGCCTCTTTTTGCTTGTATTCCACTCCTTATGGGCGCAATTTCATTGTATAGAATTTTCACCGGTAATTGTCATTTCGACCCCTTCGTACAAGTCATTCTGAACGAAGTGAAGCATCCTTTTTCCTCAGGGTAAACTCCGGGAGAAATCCTTGTTCCGAATATATCATTGAGGAATCTCAAAATTCCTCGCTCTGCTCGGAATGACAGTAGCGGGGGATATCATCCTGCTTTGTGACCGAAGGTCATGGATGTTTCATTTATTTAAGCGGTTTTTGGGGGTACATTATACCCCTTCATCCCCTCCTTGCGAAAGAGGGGAAAGAGGGGAGGTTATAACTTGACAAATGTGGATATGGGTCTTATAATCCCACAGTGCTTAACATTTCAGAATTAGAACATGTTACAACTTACAGCAATTGACGTACTTTCTATAGAAATTTTCAAAGAAGGATAACATACATTGCTTCAAGCATCTTCAATTTATTCCCTTGCCCTTTGTGAAATAACGGTCATTGCCTATCTCAACGATTAAAGGGCCACTCCATAATCGGAAATACCACGAATAGCTTTAATTTTAAATAGAGCAGTATTTTTGAAAAATGTATAGACGTTGATAGAGCAAGGTTTTTAAAAAGTAATTGTCAAAATGTGTATCTTTGCACGTATGTGAAGATCAACGTCCGGATTAATTTAAGAAATAAATTATACCTTTGGTTACTTTGAGTAGTGGCAATTCATGAATTGTTACTACGTGGTTAGTTTGAAATTCCTTATCATTGAATTATGAGCAAACTGTTTGACAAAACAAATATCGGTCAGATGACGTTAAAAAACAGGATAATTATGTCTGCCATGGATCTGGGATTTACCTCGGATGGCACCATCAACGACCAGATTATCAATTTTTACACGGAGCGGGCAAAAGGGGGGGTAGGTTTCATTGTTGTAGGAGGCTGTTATCCTGAAATGAATGGGAAGGTCTGGAAGAGTATTATCGGACTGGACAAGGATGAACTCATTCCTGGATTAAAAAGATTAACCGATGCCATCCACCTGTATGACGTCCGGGTAGCAGCACAACTGCTCCACGGTGGCCGAAGCGCCTCATCTTTTTTTACAAAAATGCAACCCGTTGCGCCATCTCAACTGACACATAGAAGCATTAAGCAAGAACCTCATGCCTTAACAGTTTCGGAGATCAAAATGGTTATCGATAATTATGTCAGTGCCACAATGAGGGCAAAAAAGGCAGGTTTTGATGCCGTGGAACTTCATGGTGGGATGGGGTATCTTATCAATCAGTTCCTCTCAAAAGCTACCAACAAACGCGACGATGAATATGGTGGAAGTCTTGAAAACAGAACCCGTTTTGCCAGAGAAATAATTCGAGCAATAAAAGAAACTGCAGGAAAAGATTATCCAGTCATCTTTCGAATGTCAGGGGATGATTTTGTAGAGGAAGGACTCAAGATAGATGAGAGTTTGGAAATTGCTAAAATATTAGAACAGGCGGGTGCCGACGCTTTTAACGTATCTCCCGGCTGGCACGAGAGCAAGACTCCTATCATGTTGATGGCTATTCCTCGGATGGCATATGCATTCCTTTCGGAGAAGATCAAATTACAGGTAAAAGTCCCCGTGATTGCTTCGGTAAGGATAAACGATCTTAAATTGGCCGAAGAGATTTTAGATAATGAACAGGCAGATATGGTATCTATTGGAAGGCCTCTCATCGCAGACCCGGAGTTACCGAATAAGTATAAAAATGGACAACTTGATGATATCAGGACCTGTATTGCATGTAATCAGGGGTGTTTTGATTCCTTGCTTAATTTTAAGCCTGTTTCTTGTACGTATAATGCCATGGCAGGTCATGAGGGTGAATATCGAATAACCAGGACGAGTAAACCCAAAAAGGTCGTGGTCGTAGGTGGGGGACCCGGTGGTATGGAGGCCGCTCGTGTCCTGGCATTAAGGGGACACAACGTTACACTCTACGAAAGAAATAACCAACTGGGTGGTCAATTACGATATGCATTTATTCCTCCCGGGCGTGAAGAAATACAAAATGTTATAACGTATCTGGAAAGACAGATTTCAAAGCTCAGGGTAAATGTAAAAATCGGAAAAGAGGCAGATTTACAGACCATAAAAGAGGAATGTCCCGATGCGGTCATTGTGGCTACAGGCGGGAATCCTGTAATGCTTAATCTCCCTGGAATAAAAGGGGAAAATGTTTATGTCGCTAGTGCTGTATTGGACGGTAAGGTGCCTGTGGGGAAGGACGTAGTCATCATTGGCGGTGGAACGGTTGGGTGCGAAGTCGCTTTGCATGTGGCCAGGCAGGGGGCAATGAGGCCGGATATAGCCTGTTTTCTGCTCAAGCATAAGGTAATTGATGCAACGGATGCGGTTAGATATACGACAAGGGGGAATAGAAATGTTACCATTCTGGAAATGAGGAGGAAAATAGGGGGAGGATTTGGTATTTCCACACGATGGATTATGCTCCAGGAATTAAAAGATGCAGGGGTAAAAGAGATAACGGAAGTAAAAGTAAAAGAAATTGTAAACAACGGCGGTGAAAATGGACAAGGAAATGGTGGAGTGATATATGAAAAGGACGGGCGGGACCACTTTATCAAGGCCGATACCGTTATAATCGCAGTAGGATACAGCCCCAATAACGATCTTCAGAAACAGTTAGAAGGTAAATTCCCGGAAACATACTTTATTGGCGATTGTGCAAAGGTGCGTACAGCCCTTGAGGCAATCCATGAAGGTTTTGAGGTGGCGTTAAGGATATAAGTCTTTCTGAAAATATAAGATGATGAAAGAATATTCTCCATTTACACCGGGGTTCCTGTACCATTAGAATTTTTTAAGAAGGATGGAAGACCTGGGAGTTATACGTAAGGACAAAAAACGTGGTCCAGGAAGTTATGAATTTACCAACGAACTGTATTATTTATTTTTTGGTTACATGCTTCAGCAAAGGTATCTAAAGTATAATTATATATGTGCTCTTAAAAACTTCGATAAGCCAACGATCGGGTTACAAAAATGAAAGACATCCGTATGAATCGTGGTGATAACTCCGGTTATAACCACATTGATTTTGAAGAAATTCCTGGAAATAATGGCAAGGCTATTGGCATTATCTCTATGAAAAAACCTCCGCGAAACTCCATAGGTTCGTGGCTTCTGGACGCCATTTACGACAAAATGGATCAATACGAGGGGGATGATAAGATCGGCGCTATTATCATTGCCAGCAAACTCAGGGGGGTCTTCAGTGACGGTGCCGACCGTGACGAGCTCTTTGGTTCCTGGATTTCTGGCCTTGTGGCAGAAAAAAACTATGAACGATTCAAACGCGCCCATGAGATGTTCGTAGAAATCGAAAATTGCAAAAAACCCGTTATTGCGGCTATTAATGGTGTTACCATTGGGGCAGGTCTTGAACTTGCCATGCTCTGCGATCTGCGCATTGCATCGGAACTTTCCTTTTTTAGTTTGCCGGAGGCAAAGCCTGAATTGAGTATTATTCCGGGTCTAGGTGGCACACAACGCCTGCCTCGTTATATAGGCGCAGCCCGTGCCAAGGAGATGCTATTCCTGGGAAAAATGATCCGCGCAGAAACAGCCCTGGAATGGGGTCTTGTCAACCAGATAGCGCCTCATAAAGAGGTTTTAGATCATGCCATTGCTGTGGCAAAGACCCTCCTGGAACGGGATGCAAGGGCGCTCAAAGAGATGAAGAAGTGTGTTAACTTTGCCGTAGAGAATGATATTCTAAAAGGCATCGAATATGAAGTAGGTCTCTTTGCGGAGATGATGCGATTAAAGCTCGTAGACAAAAATAAGTAAAATGACGATAGTATTCAATGAAGATATCTGTCATGACATCCCTAAGGCTATCGAAAAGGAATGGTTGGAGACCAATGGCATTGGCGGCTATGCCTCCTCTACGATAATCGGGGCCAATACAAGACGTTATCATGGCCTGCTTATGGCCGCCACCAGACCTCCCCTCGGACGCACCTTATTACTCTCCAAGTTAGAGGAATTTCTCTATATAGAAGGCAAAGAGTTTCCGCTATCGACAAACGTCTATCCTCATGCGATCTATCCTTCAGGATATGAGAATCTCACCCAATTTAGCTTAAAACCCTTTCTCACATTCAATTATTCAATCAATGGAATAAACATCAAAAAAATCGTGTTTATGGTTCATGGGGAAAACACTACCGTAATCTTGTATCAGGTGGATCGTAGTGGAGAACTTCCATTCACCCTTACTATGAAGGTGAGGGTCATGGTAGCATTTCGAGACTATCACTGGCTTACCCATGAAAATCCATCTTTTAAAACTGATTACAAATTCCTGGCAAATGGAATATGTTTGCAACCTTATGATGCGCTTCCACCCCTCTATCTTTATTTTAATGCACAGTCAATGGATAAGGCTTCATTCTGGTATAAAAATATGGAATATCCAAAGGAAATCGAACGCGGCATGGATGCCCACGAAGATCACTTCAGCCCCTTTGCCCTGCACTTTGATTTAAATAAAGGGAATGATTGCTACGTTATGGCCTCAACAAAAGAATATGACACGTTAGATATCCCTGGATTAGTAAACAAGGAAATCGAACGTAGAAAAAATGTATACGAAGTAGAGCCCCTTTGCAGCCAAATAGAAAATAGGGATCGGGGATTAGGGATCGGAGATCGGGTGACTGGGCATAAATTCCTGAGCCCTGACATCAGACAGCCGACCCCTATAACCAAACTTGCTCAATTACGTGATTCCTTATTATCTGTCTCAGACAGTTTTATCGTGAAGCGAGGAAGCAATAAAAAGAGCATCATCGCCGGATATCACTGGTTTGGGGATTGGGGACGAGATACGATGATCTCGCTGCCCGGACTTACCCTTGTTCAGGGAAGATTTGAAGAAGCCAAAGAGATATTACTTTCTTATGCCCAGTTTGTAGACAAAGGAATGATCCCTAACCGATTCCCCGACTATGGTGAGATGCCTGAATACAACACGGTTGATGCATCATTATGGTATATTCATGCTGTATACCAGTATCTGCGGTTTGCAAAAGATTTGAAGACTATCCGCAAGGATCTCTATAGCGTGTTAAAAGAGATTATTGGGTATTACAGGAAAGGGACTCGATATAACATTCATATGGATTCAGATGGGTTAATCCATGCAGGTGCCGAAGGGGTGCAACTGACATGGATGGATGCTAAGGTGGGGGATTGGGTCGTGACCCCGCGCAGGGGAAAGGCAGTGGAAATCAATGCCTTGTGGTATAATGCCTTGAAAATCATGGCCTTCTTTGCCCGTGAGATGAATTTGAACGAGGAAGGTAATGATTATAATTCGTTAGCCCAAAAGGCAAGTGAATCATTTAATAACGTCTTTTGGTTTGAAGAGGGACAATATCTGTATGACTATATTGACGGTGAAACAAGGGATAGGGCTATTCGTCCTAATCAGATATTTACTGTAAGCTTGCCATATTCAATGCTGTCCATAGAAAGGCAGAGAAAAGTGGTTGAGATAGTAAAAGAACACCTCTTAACTCCCTTTGGTCTTCGGTCTCTTTCGCCAAAGGATAAAGGCTATATTGGCAAATATCAGGGGAATGTTTATGAGAGGGACAGCGCGTATCATCAGGGTACGGTATGGGCATGGCTGATAGGTCCTTACATTTCAGCCTACGCCAGGGCATACGCAGGCAGTGAAGATACCCCAAAATATATCAAAGGATTATTTGAACCGTTTTATGCGCATTTATTTGAAGCGGGTCTGGGGACTATTTCTGAGATATTTGATGGAGACTATCCCCATACACCCCGGGGATGTATTTCGCAGGCATGGAGTGTTGCAGAGATATTGCGGACTTATTTTGAACATATACATACAGCCCAGTAAAGCTGTAACCAGAAATAACTACCCCTCTTCCCCCTCCTTTATAGTATCGTTTTCACTGTAACCGGGGAACCATCCGTATAAAACTACTATCATTTCTTTGTTGTTTTCAGAAGTATTCAGCCTGTATTTTCTTGACAGATCGTTGTTTGATAACTATCCTGATGTTTATTGGTGAAACGGAGATAAAAATATGAGAATTGCTATTGGGTCCGATCATGCAGGATTCGAATTGAAGGGATACCTTGCTGCTTTTCTTCGCCGGCAGGGACATCAGGTTGTGGATGTGGGTACATACAACAAAGATGCGGTGGACTATCCCGATTTTGCCGAGGCTGTTGGGCTGGCGCTTCTCAATGGTCAGGCAGATCGGGGCATTCTGATCTGCTGCAGCGGTGTTGGCGCTTCTGTGGCGGCAACCAAGATACCAGGCATCCGTGCAGGGCTTTGTCATGATACGTATTCGGCTCATCAGGGTGTGGAACATGACGATATGAACGTCCTGGTACTGGGCTCATGTGTGGTTGGACTTGAACTGGCCAAAGAACTCGTTCGGGCGTTTGTAGGCGCTGAATTTACCGGCGAAGAGCGCCACCAACGCAGGCTTGAAAAGATCAAGGCTTTGGAAACTCGTTACAGCTATCTGACAGTAAATTTGAGAAGAGGGGGCAACGAACGCCAGGAAAATATGGGCAAATGATTAGGATTTCAAATATCCCCATAATCCACACGTTTACGGGGGAGAGGGGAGGAAAGTTGCCGAAGGCCCAATTTAACCTATTATACAGGGAAAATCATCTTGTGATGTGCGTTCTATGCCTAAACCGTTATCTCTGGTAAATGAATTCTTTCTGAAAGGAGGCGCGGACATGCAATTGGGTATGGTGGGTTTAGGAAGAATGGGGGCAAACATGGTGCGGCGGTTGATTCGGGGAGGGCATGAGTGTGTTGTGTTTGCCAGGAATCCCGACAGCGTGAGGCTTATGGTCAGTGAAGGGGCTATCGGGGCAATGTCCCTGGATGATTTTGTTAATAAACTAAAAAAGCCGAGGGTGGCATGGATCATGGTTCCCGCAGGTGACCCGACTGAGCAGATGGTGCTGTCACTGGCGGGGCGCATGGAAGCCGGAGATATTATCCTTGACGGTGGTAATTCCTATTACAAGGACGACGTGCGTCGTGCAAGGTTACTGAAGGAAAAGAATATTCATTACGTGGATGTAGGCACCAGCGGCGGCATCTGGGGACTGGAACGGGGCTATTGTCTGATGATTGGTGGTGAAGCTGATGTTATTCAGCATTTGACTCCCATTTTCAAGACACTTGCGCCAGGGCGTGGAGATATTCCCCGCACCCATGGGCGTGAGAACACGGACTGTACGGCAGAGTATGGGTATCTTCATTGCGGCCCAATTGGCGCCGGGCATTTTGTTAAGATGGTCCACAATGGAATTGAATATGGACTGATGCAGGCCTATGCAGAGGGTTTTGATATATTGCGGAATGCTGGCACCAGGGATTTGCCTGAGGGACATAGATACAATTTCAAGGTTGCCGATATAGCCGAGGTATGGCGTCGCGGGAGTGTTATTGGGTCGTGGCTCCTCGACCTGACGGCGATAGCGCTTCTTGAAGATCCGGAGCTATCCAGATACACAGGTTTTGTACAGGATTCAGGTGAGGGACGATGGGCGGTTATGGCTGCTATCGAAGAAGCTGTGCCAGCCGATGTGCTGTCAGCATCACTATTTACACGTTTCCGTTCGCGACAGGAACACACATTTGCCGAGAAGTTGCTCTCGGCCATGCGGCAAAAATTTGGCGGTCATGTTGAACGTCCTTCGGGGGATAGTATCCAACGGTAACACTTCTGGAGATGGAAAAGAGTTTTTAAACAATCGCAGAGATTAATAAAGAGGGGATAGAATGAATCGCACAGATGAAATTGCCATTGAACCACCCGGGAAAACCGGTGACCCCTGCGTTATGGTCATCTTTGGGGCTTCAGGAGACCTTGCCAAACGCAAGCTTATTCCTGCGCTTTACAATCTGGCAAGTGAGCGCCTATTGTCCAGAGAGTTTGCAGTTGTCGGATTTTCCCGTAGTGAAATGAGTCAGGAAGAGTTCAGGGAGAGGATCAGTAAAGACATAAAAGAGTTCGCTACTGGTTCGGTAGATCCCGACCTGTGGAATTGGTTTGTCCATCGGCTCTATTATTTGCCAGGGGATATTCAGGACCAGCATGCTTACCAGAGGCTTCTGGAACTGTTATCGGAAGTGGACAAAGAACATGGTACGCGGGGAAACTACCTTTATTATCTTGCAACAACCCCTGATTTGTTTTCACAAATCGTTCAGCAAATCGGTATTGCCGGACTTGCACGCGAGGAAAATGGTCGCTGGCGCCGGGTTATCATTGAAAAACCATTTGGGCGTGATGTTGAATCTGCCCGTGCGCTTAATCACGAGATCAGAAAGGTGCTGAACGAAAACCAGATATATCGCATCGATCATTACCTGGGTAAGGAAACCGTGCAAAATATTATGGTCTTCCGTTTTGCCAACGGTATCTTCGAACCTGTCTGGAATCATCGCTACATTGATCATGTGCAAATAACGGTTGCTGAGGATATTGGCGTGGGGGAGCGCGGTGACTATTATGACAAAGCGGGAGCTCTGCGGGATATGGTACCAAACCATATGTTTCAACTCGTAACCCTGACGGCGATGGAACCTCCAATTTCATTTGAGGCCGATGCGGTACGTGACGAACAGGTAAAGATTTTGCGTGCCATTCAGTCTGTATCCCCTGAAGAAGTTCTCCGGTATACCGTAAGGGGGCAGTACGGCGAAGGGATTGTTAAGGGTCAGCGGGTACCCGCTTACCGGGCGGAACCCAGTGTTCCGGCCGATTCCTTTACTGAGACCTTTGTGGCGCTAAAGCTGTATATAGATAACTGGCGTTGGGCAAACGTGCCGTTTTATCTGCGTACAGGGAAACGGCTTCCCTGTCGTGTTACCGAGATTGCCATTCAATTCAAGCGTGCTCCCTTTGTGTTATTCCGGAAAACCAGTGTTGAGCACCTGAAACCAAATCTTCTCGTGCTTCATATTCAGCCTGATGAAGGCATTTCGCTCAATTTTGGCGCTAAAATTCCAGGACCACTCGTGCGTTTGGGAACAGTTGATATGGAATTCAAGTATGAGGATTATTTTGGTAGAACACCGAGCACAGGGCATGAGAGGTTATTGTATGATTGCATGCTGGGAGATGCGACCTTATATCAGCGTGCTGATATGGTTGAGGCTGCCTGGAGTGTGGTATCAACAATACAAGATGTGTGGAAGGCCTTGCCACACCGGAAGTTTCCTAACTACGCGGCAGGCACCTGGGGTCCACAGGAGGCCGATGATTTGATGGAGAGGGACGGACGGGAGTGGAGAAAATGCAAAGGGTGGTAAAAAACATGCGAAAAAGAAAGTTTTTATATAGGAGAGAATGTGTCCCAGACTGCTATTCTTTTTTATAATAAATTTTATGGAATGAGATATTTGGGTGAGTCGTTGGACGTGGTGCGGAAGATGGAATATGCACGGCTTTAGGGCAGAAGTATTACGCTTTTATCAAACAGAGAGAGTCTTACCCTTTATGGGCGTAAGGCGTTAAAGAAATTGCTTATGGCAAACAAACGATTCAATACTTTATATGATTAAGGGAGTCATTTGGACAATTATGGGGCTATCGGACAGAGGGATGGACAAGGAAGTTTTTCGATAACCGGAAGGAATCGTTGAAGTGGCAACGGTTAAAGCCTTACGAGAAGTTTGTAGAAATGATAGAGAAGCACTGGGATGATTTATTGAAGCTTACAGCAGACCTGTAAACAAAATCTCATTAACAAGATTTGGATAATACAGAGGAGGGTATACGGCTTGGGATATGGGGAATATCTTCGGCTAAAAATTCTTACTTGTATGCTGAAGAAGATATAAAACTGCTCGATTTTACCCACTCGCTTGCCTTAAGACCCAAAATTAGACTAATTCCAACAAAACCAGTGTTCTTAAAGATACGCTATGAAGTTCTGTTCCTGTATAGGTTTCTTCGTCGTTTTCATACACGGGCCATAATAACCATCCATGCATTAACTTTTTGCTACTTAAGTATTATTCAGATGTTTCAATCTTAACGCATCGCAATTGCCACAAACATCATTCTGATGCTTACGAAAATAGCGCATATTTTCCCCATGCCAGATTTCATCAATACTTTGCTTTAATATGTTACCCACCTCATAGCGGGGAAGGTCACAGCACGGCGTAGCCTTGCCATCGATGTTAATATACAGATAATCGTAAGGTTTGGGACAGTACGTATCAAAACGATACATGAAGGGTCGCAGTTGTTTATATAATAACCGCAACAAACCATTTTCAAAGGCCGTGTAGTTGTTATCGACCTGCAGTCCGTACCTCCCAGCTATTTTCTCGGCTTCTTTATAAATCTCTAGTTCTTCTTCCAGACTGGGTCTCTTAAAATCGCTATTACCCAGGGGATTATTTAATCGTACCAGATATACGCGATCTGCCCCAGCTTCTCCGGCAAATCTGACAGTATCCAGACACTGACGCTTATTATGCATGGTTATTTGAATGGTAATGACCGGCTTACTATTACTGGCTCGATATTTAATGAACGATTCAATATTCTTCTGGACAATCTTGTTGGAAGGATGACCACCAACAACCTCATTTCCCCCTTCTATGCTATCTAATGAAATGGTTAATTTATCTACCGCCTGTATAAACTTATCAATAAACGTGGCCAACAACAATCCATTTGTGGTCACGCCAACATTATGCCCTTTATCCTTTGTATAAACAATCATTCTCATTAATTCCGGATGCAATAAAGGCTCTCCCCATCCGGTGAGAGTAATATAATAACGTGGTTCAATCCTGCCGATGATTTTCTGAAAAAGGTCGAACGGGATATCTTTTTCCGGCAGATTAAAGGATTCCCGGGGACACATCCCGCACGTATAGTTACATCGGTTTGTAATCTCTATCTGGATACGTTCTGGCCGTTGAGGAATGATATAAAAGGTTCTGCCTACAATACCTTTTATAAGATAGAGGGGATTTTTGAGCATTTATTATTTTAATACACTTATTAAATTCCGAGTTATACAACACTCGTTCCCAAACTCTGTTTGGGAATGCATTTGGCAAGAAATTTTGTTTCAAGTAAAATTATGGGTATACTTGAGTTTTAAATACCACAACATAACGAAACAGAGTTTCATAGCAATTGTGTTCCCAAACAGACGGACAAACTTGTTTTCCAGTATAACCACTAAAACCCGGTTAAATAAAATGAAACATCCATGACTTTCAGTCACAAAGGGGGGGATAAAATCTCCCCTTTAGCTGTCATTCCGAGCGGAGCGAGGAATCTTGAAATTCCTCAATGATATATTAGGTGAAAATTCCTATGCTATATACTCTTACAGTTTCCTCTCCGTGAGTTTCTTCGTTTCTTCATCGATGGGGGTTGGATAATTACCAGTAAAACATGCATTACAAAAGTAGTGACGAGGTTGTGTCGTACAACTCATCATCCCATCCACACTGAGATAGCTGAGACTCTCGACACTTAAATACTGCCGGATTTCTTCCAATGACCGACTGGCTGCAATAAGTTCCCCTTTTTGCTGGAAATCAATTCCATAATAACAGGGGTAACGATGCGGTGGGCAGCTGATCCTGACGTGGATTTCCTTCGCTCCGGCTTTTCTTAATAATCCAAACCGTGACTTTGACGTTGTCCCTCTTACAATGGAATCATCGATAACAATAACCCGTTTCCCTTCCACCGTCTCTTTCAAGGCATTTAGTTTAAGCTCAACAATACGATGGCGCCTGTCCTGCTCGGGCAGGATGAAAGTCCTCCCAACATAATGGTTACGGATAAATCCCCTGTCAAAAGGTATCCCTGAGGCATGGGAATACCCAATTGCTGCGGAGTTTCCTCCCTCAGGAACAGATATAACCACATCGGCATCAACAGGCGACTCTTCGGCGAGTTTGGCCCCCAGTCTTTTGCGAAATAAGTGTACACTTTCGCCATAAACCTTGCTGTCAGGTCTTGAAAAGTACACCAGTTCAAATACACAAAAGGCTGGTTTAATATATTTTTGGGGACAATAATATTCACTTCGTATCCCGTCTTTACCAATATAAACCGCCTCGCCTGGATTAATGTCACGAATATATTCTGCCCCCACCTGATCCATGGCGCAGGTCTCTGAGGCCATGACATAACCATCGTTCAACCTTCCCAGGGCTAAAGGTCTGAAACCATGGGGGTCACGGACCCCTATCATCTCATCTGGAGTCAAAAATAACAGTGAAAAGGAGCCCCGTAATTGCTGCAGTACGAGAGAAAGATTTTTTTGCATCATGTGCAAAGGCTTTGCCATGAGGTGGACAATGACTTCCGTATCAGATGTAGTATGGAATATCGACCCGTTAGCCTCAAATTCTTGGCGCAGTCTTTTTGCATTGATCAGTTGCCCGTTGTGGGCAACAGCTACTTTCCCCTTATAATAATCCACCACCAGGGGTTGCGCATTGCCTACATTGCTGGAACCAATGGTCGAATATCGCACATGTCCAATAGCAACCGGATTTTTTAAAGATCTGAGCGTCTGTGGCTTTATGATATCACTAACAAGTCCCATTCCTTTATGATATACAATATCCTTCCCGTCTGTTGAGGCAATTCCGGCGCTTTCTTCCCCGCGATGTTGTAAAGAATACAAGCCATAATATACCCTCTCGGCAGCGTTGTCGCATCCATAAATTCCAAACAACCCGCAATATTCTTTTACATCTACATCCGACATTTTTCTACAATCCATCTCCTTTTGATGTAAGTTTTTAACTCGTTTTCAATTTTATGAAAGGAAATATATCCGCCATTTGCTAAGTTCTGTATAAAGCTTGTATTTAGTTTAATAAAAAATTAAAATAAAACGTGTATATTTTTATTTCTCTTAAAAGGACTGGCTCGAAAATAATCTGTGGCACAGGATTTCTCCTTAAAGGCTATCAGTAATATCTCCATTTGCAGGAAATCTGGATTGAATGCGCATTCTTACGTCATTTTTTTATTGCCCTTTTGCGAGCCGAAGGTTCGTAAGGCTTGTTGAATAATATATTCGGCAGGAAATACATAACGCTAGAAATTATATCAAACATTGAATGAGTGTCAATATATTATATTTATGAGTGAGCCAGTAGCTAAATTGACTAAAACAACAGAACAAGGCCTTTTCAGGAGTTTTTCAGACGTAAGATTATACGTCATAATAAGTTCGAATCTTGCAAAAAAAACACCGCTGGAAACATTATGGGATGTTATCTGTGGGGGTGCCGATGCAATACAATTGCGGGAAAAGACGATGTCTGACAGTAAATTCCTTGCCTTAGCCAGGGAATTTAAAAAAATAACCTCAAAGTCAAAAACTATTTTTATCGTAAATGACCGCGCCGAAATTGCTAAAGAAGTCGATGCGGACGGATTGCACATCGGACAGTCCGATATGGATATTTTCCACGCACGCAAGGTTATCGGCTATGACAAAATTTTAGGTGTCTCTACCCACACTATAGTTCAGGCACGGAAGGCACAACAGGAAGGTGCGGATTATATCGGGGTTGGCCCCATATTTCAAACAACAACAAAGGTCCACGAACCTCCAGTAGGACTCAGTTATCTAAAACAGGTAAAAAGGGAAATTACTATCCCATTCGTTGCTATAGGCTCGATTAACCTTGATAATATTCATGAGATATTACATGCCGGTGGGTATCGTATAGCAATTTGCTCCGCAATTATTTGTAGTGATAATATTACTCAGGCGACTCGTTCTTTTAAAAACCTGCTCATTACACGTACACATATCCAGTCATAATAGTTTGAGTGGTATAATGTTTGCTACCGTTTACTTTTGAGGTAAAACAGCTTTGAATCAATTCAAAATAATCACAACTTACCTTCTTAGAGATTATTAGGTAGGAAAAAATCTATTGTGCCTTAATAAATCCAAAATTAATACTCACGGCAAAAGTTGCAATTTTAAACATTCGCCAGGAAAGGGTGGGATATGGGAAAGACTGTACCTTTAATTCCTTTCTGTATATTTATTTTAACACTGACAGGTTGCGAATCCTTTATGAAAAGGGAAAGTAATAGACACATTACCGCCGATGTTTTTTCAGGAGAAACCGTATCAACACCGAAAGGTAAAGGTTATTTAGCCAGCGGTGCCACGGTAAATATTGATACGGGCGAGGAAAACAGAAGAATATCCTTACTTGAACGATTTGACCAAACAAGAAAAGACTTGGAGGCTTCACTGGGAAAAATTGCATCACTCGAAAAGGAACTGGAAAGCGAAAAGACAATAAGAATAACGTTTGAAACGGAACTGGAAGAACTAAAAAAGCAATTAGAAGCTACCCAACAACTTATTATAGAAAATGAAAAATTAGGCAAGCTGTTAGAGCAAAAACAAGAGCCCTACGAAAAAAAGATCAGGGAGTTAACACTGGAATTAACGAAGGCACAGATTGAAGAGACAAGGGCAAAACAGGAACTTATTGGTCTAAAAATTGAACAATTGGTTGAAAAGAAGAAACAAAAACCGCAAAATTCTCAATGAGTCTTTTTTGTGTAAGTTATTGCTTGTAATTTTAACTGACAACTTTCAACTTACAACAGGTGCTTTGTGCGCATCTACGCCACACAGGGAGTTATGAAATGAAATCTATGCAGATACTCTTTTTTGCCTGTCTAGTAACAATAATGGGCTGTTCAGGTACACTACCACATCACTCTTCAACCCTGAATTATAACAAATCGGATGAATACAAAAGGATATGCATACGCCGTGTATTACTCTTACCATTCGAATATAATGTAGAGAGAGAAGCCATCATAGACGAGGTAACAGAAGCATTTGCCGTAGAATTGCGAAAAATAGGGAGTTTTGAAGTCGTTGTTCCCTCCGGGAGCACGACAAAACGGGTTTCTGAATATGAAATATGGGATAAGGGAAGTATCAACCTAACCACCCTTTTAGCCTTGCGGAAGAAATATGATGTAGATGCGATTGTATTTGGGAATATAACCCACTACCGTCCCTACGAACCTATGCTGCTTGGCGTTAAGGCAGGTATGATTTCTACCGATACTGGTACCGTCGTCTGGAGTGCTGATGGCGTTTTTGACAGCAATGAAAATGAGGTTGCAGAACTTGTAAAGCACTACTTTGAAAGCACACACCAGAAAAACGCCCTCTACGGTTGGAAACTTATCCTGCTTTCCATGCGACGCTACTCCCAATTTGTAGCCAATCAGATAACTGAAACGCTCCGACACTAATCAAAAATTCTTTGAGATAATTATCTGATCGGAAGGTAAATTTATGGACAGCTTTATGAAGGCGGCAATTGATGAGGCGAAAACCGGACTGCTTGCGGGTGGAATTCCCATTGGTTCTGTGCTTGTGAAGGACGGAAAGATTATTGGAAGGGGGCATAATAAACGCGTGCAGGGAAATAATCCCATTATGCACGCTGAAATTGACTGCCTGAGTAATGCCGGGAGGATTGGCAGATACCGCGAGACAGTACTCTACTCCACCCTGATGCCATGTTATCTTTGTGCCGGTGCAGTTGTACAGTTTGGAATTAAGGAGGTCATAGTAGGAGAGTCAGAAACCTTTGCAGGCGCAAAAGAATTTATGGAATCGCATGGGGTAAAGGTCGTCAATTTAAACCTTGATGAATGCAAACAATTGATGAAAGATTTCATCCGAAAGAATCCAGAACTTTGGAATGAGGATATTGGAGAACTAGAGCCAGTTAACAAGAAGGAGGTACCACAAAATGTATACTACAGATAGATTTGAAAGATGTGAAAATACCCTTGATGTGACTGACAAAAAGGCAAAAGGATTATTTCTCTGTCAGAGACTATACGGAAGATTAACAAAAAACAGCTAAGTTATGAAATTACACGATATTCACGATATTAAAGTAAGCACATACGCTGGATACAAAGCGGATGAGAAGCCGCTCAGGTTTATCTTCAAAGGAAAAACATATACGGTCAAAGAGATATTACATCAAACCTATGAAGAAATTCCTGGTGTGGGATTAAGAAGGAGGTTTGACATAGAAACAGACGAAGGACTTACTTTTAATCTTCTCTATGATGTAAATCAAGATCGATGGTTTTTAGAGGGGTTAAATTAGGCACTCGGATACTTTCTCATTATAGAGCGAAGAGCTTCTTCGCTCTAAGAACTAGGGAGTTCGAGTTAATTTTGTTTAAATGTATCAAGCAGTCTCTCGGGTTCTTTATATAACGCTAAGTAATCGTGCGGGACTCCGATATCGACAAAGAAGCCATTCACAATTACTCCATATAATCCCTGATTTACAAGAGAAGGCAGGATTTTCTTCTCCAGGGAAACATTGCCGGATGGAATGTTCGTAAAAACTTCGCGATGGAAAATATATACCCCGCCGTTAATCAAACCATCCCTTTCCGGACTCTTTTCAAGAAATCTTACAACTTCTCCATGTTCATTCCGTTCTACCCTGCCATAACGACTTGTATTCTGTGTGTGTACAAGACCTATGGTAGCCTTTGCATGCCAGTCTGAATGGCAAGAAACCAGTTCATGAAAATCTACATTTAAAAAAGAATCTCCATTCATCACAATGAACTGTTTATCGTCAAGATAAGTTAGAGATTTTCTTATGGCCCCGCCAGTGCCAAGAGGCTCTTTTTCTTCGGAATACCTGAACTTAACCCCGAATCTTTTCCCATTACCAAAATACGCCTTAATCACGTCACCCTTGTAACCAATGGAAAGAATTATTTCTTTCGTTTTCCATTGAACAAGCTGCAATACCAGGTATGCTAAAAATGGTCTGCCTCCTATTGGCGCCATGGGTTTTGGTACATCGTTGATAACCTTTCGTAATCGTGTTCCCAACCCACCGGCTAAAATGATAGCCTTCATTTCATCACACTCTTTATAGTGAACCGAAAAGTAAGGTGTTATTCCCCGAATCAGTACGCGGCAAGCTCTGCGAAAGCAGGAATTAATTAGCCTTTTTAAGACGCTTACAATAGTTTCTGATGTGCTGCAATAGCTATCAGTGCGGCGGTTGCAAGGAAGGGGATTTCACCACGTAAAACTGCCTTTATCAACACGTCCGGTTCTATAAAGACAATCTCAGATTCTTCCATGTCATCTTTAACATTGTCTGCAACCTTTTCTAATCCACGTGCAATAAAAAAATGAGCCCTTCCGCAGCCTTTGTTACCATCCACGAGAAAAGAGCCAGCAAATCGCCATTCACGGGCGCTGTAGCCGGTTTCTTCGAGAAGTTCTCTCTTTCCCGCTTCAATAGGGGTTTCCCATTCTTCCAGGCAGCCTGTTGGCAGAGTCAGGGAAATGGAACCCAAGGCATGCTTATACTGGCGTTCGAGCAGTATCTTATTGTCTGTATCTCTTTGTGCATAAATCATTACGTACTCTGGTAACTGGATGCGGTAATAGTCATCAACGATCCGCCCGCTGGGGAGTTTGACTTTATCCACGTGTATTTTGACCCATGGCGGGGCGGAAAACCGCTCCTGACTACTAAGAAGTTTCCACGGTCGTAGTTTTTTTGTAAGGGTATCACTCGTTTTAGTTGGTATTGGTTGCTCAAGCATATTTTTGTAAAAACTCCTCTATCGTACTTAGTATAAAGTTACACTCTTTCCTGCCCAGAGCCTGATGTACTCCAATATGTATGCCGTTTTCCCCAATATATTCAGCATTGGGGAAATCACCCACCTTGTGTCCCAGGAAGCTAAAGCCGGGACACTGGGTGGGTATGGATGAAAAAAGATTTCTTGTGTCAATTCCATTTTTTTCTAAATAATTTACCAGTTGTACCCGCGTAAATTTGACGTTCTCCTGAATGATCATGGGAAAGGCATGGGGGCCTATTTCCTCACAGGGCTCTTTTTCAATGGTGGCCAGGAAAGGTTCAAATTTTTTAGATTTTTCTATAAGGTAATAGAGATTTTCTCTTCTTTTCTTGAGGATATCTTCATATATTTCAAGATTTCCCAAACCAACGGCAGCCTCCAATTCGTTCATTTTTGAAGAGAATCCTATTCGCTCGAAAATAAAGCGTATGTCTTCATTCTCTCCGTATCGGAATCTCTTCGAACAATAAGCAGATGCCGTATTGAGAACGCAACTTTCACACTTGCATGCCCTCCCGTGACTTCGTAAAGATCGTAATATTTCTGC
The DNA here is from genome assembly GCA_040048245.1 of Candidatus Brocadia sp. Taxonomy (GTDB): domain Bacteria; phylum Planctomycetota; class Brocadiia; order Brocadiales; family Brocadiaceae; genus Brocadia. The sequence continues at coordinate 50,258 of JABRVT010000043.1, read as the reverse complement.
AAAATCAGGATTGTTTGTAGTTACTATTCCACCTTCTATCGTTGATATTATATGTGCTACATAGAGACTAAAGGCCGCCATGTCTCCCAGCGCACCCGCACTTTTACCTTTGTATAAGGCTCCATGGGCCTCCGCCGCATCTTCTATTACGATCAAATTATGCTTCTTAGCGATGACGTTAATTATATCCATCTCTGCAGGTTTACCCATGAGATGGACAGGCATTATTGCTCGTGTTTTCTTTGTAATGACGTTTTCTGTCTTTGCTGGGTCGATATTCAGGGTCTTTCTGTCAACATCAACAAAAACTGGCGTGAGGCCAGCCTGTAGAACCGCGTTACCGGTTGCCACAAAGGAAAGGGCAGGGACGATAACTTCATCCCCTCGTTTTGCGCCGTAATCGTGTAAGACTGCCAGCGCTAAAGCATCGGCATCGGTCCCGGAGCCAAGCGCTACGGCTTCTTTTACGCCTACAAGCTCAGCAAATCTTTTTTCAAACTCTCTTACATATTTCCCGCTGGATAGCCTGTTTGACCTTAGTGCATGTTCTATTAATTCCTTCGATTTCTCCGTTACTGTTACCGTGCCAAATGGTATCTTCACTTATACTTCATCTCCTGATTCTTCACTATAATATACGATACGGCTTCCTGATGCCTCGAATCCGAAGGGTACGTGCAACAAAAAGCCCAACGTCTCCTTCAGCCTCTCCCTATCTTCTGGTTTCACAAAAAACAGAATAAAACCGCCACCACCTGCCCCTAGTATCTTGCCTCCTATGGCTCCCGCCTTACAGGCCATATCATAGACATGGTCAATGTGGGAATTTGACACCTTATTCGACAGATTCTTTTTAAGCTGCCAGCTCTCGTGAAGTAGTTTCCCGAAATCGGTTATGTCGCCATTGCCATTCAGGATAGTAATTGCTTCTTCGACCATACTTCTCATGGTTTTGAGTTCCTGGGTTTTATCCTTTATCCTAGAAACCTGATCCTGAGCTATTTTGGAGGCAATTCGTGTGAAACCGGAAAAAAATAACATCAGATGGTTCTCCAACTCCTGCAGCCTGGCCTGACTGATAGTTACCGGACTGACCTCGAAGTGATGTTCGTTTGAAAATTCGATCTTATTCAAGCCACCAAATGCTGCGATAATCTGATCCTGTGAGCCCACATTTTCCTTTATCATTTCCTGTTCTATATGAATTGCATCGATCGCCAACTTCCTTTTCGATACCATTTTTCCCTCCAGGGCATACAATGCATGGAGTAACCCTACGGTGAACGAAGAACTCGAACCAATCCCCGACCTGGCAGGAAGGTCTCCATCGTGGTGGATTTCTAAACCATCAGAAACATTCATAAATTTAAATGTTTCTCTAACAGATGGATGAAAGATTTCATCCGTTTCATTAACCTGTTCGAATTTTGAATATACAATCCTGTGTTTATATTCAAAAAAGGGGGGCAGTTTTCTACAACTTATGTAACAATATTTATCGATGGTAGTCGACAAAACAGCACCACCATTTTCGTGAAACCATGCAGGGTAGTCGGTTCCTCCACCAAAGAATGAAATGCGAAAGGGTGTTCTGCTGATAATCATCCTGGAGACCTCCTTAAAATCACGAAGTAACATTTGCCCTGTACCATGCTAAAGTTTTTTGTATTCCGTCATCTAAAGAAACCTGTGGATACCATCCCAAAGTATTCCTGACTTTTGTTATATCAAGACTGAGCCTGGTTTTTATTGTTGGTCTTGATGCATCGTGTTCTATAGTTACATTCTTTCCGGAATGGGCGATTATTTTTTTTACAAGTTCATTTATGGATATAGAGCTACCGTAGCCGACGTTAAACAAAGCAAAACTTGTTCCCTGTTTACCAATTGCAAGCTCCACAAAATCCACAAGATCTGAGATATATAAAAGATCCCTTTCTTCTTCTCCACTGCCCCACACCGCAATCTTTCCATTATTTTCTGTATTCATAACCTTTGTTACCGTTGCACCAAAGACGTGCGACCTTTCCAGATCAAATTTGTCATACGGACCGTAAATATTTGAATGCCGTATAACAGTATATTTGGTGTTACCTATCCTTGAATAAAATTCACACATCTTTTCGATATAAACCTTCGTCCATCCTGCACCAAAATAGCATGGATACATTTCCTTGTTTGGGTCAAAATCCGTTTCTTTCACCGGCAGATTACTTGGTTGATACATAACGGTACAACTGAAAAATATGACATGTGATACCTTATTTTCGTGTGCAGCCCTGAAGATAAGGGAATTCATGACAGCGTTATCGGTAACGTGATAATAAGGTTTTGTAATAATTTCTTTCGCTCCGGATGTGGTGGCTGCTGCCTGGATTATCATGTCCATTCCCTTTACTACCCTGATTACATCTTCCTTATGAGTGAGATCTGCGTGTATCATCATGATTTTGGGATCCTGCAATGGTTCGGATTGAAAATATGTGCCATAGACCTCAAAATCATCTCTCTTTTTAAAAGTTTCAGCGATGTTTCTTCCGATGAATCCGGTAGCACCGCATATCAGGACTTTTTTCTTACGCACTTTCCCAAACCTCAATAAATTGATGGAGAATTTCCCTTGATGTCTTTTTAAACGCAGGAAATAAGGCTGTTACCTTGTTGTTTGATATATTGCCAACATCGTACAAATACGTTCCGAATAGCACTTTCTTCTTGAGCAGATTAGCTACCTCCGAGAGAAGGATGTTATCCGTTGATGCCACATTGAATATGCCCCTAATATCGTTGCGTATTGAAAATGTAATAAAATCTAAGATATCTGAGTGTAAAACATAGTTAAATCGCGAATTGCCCGATAGAAATAAGGGTTCTTTTTCTCCTTCAATAATTTTTATGAGTGTATTCCTTCTCGAATACTTGCCCAGAAGTGTCGTTGGCCTTAAGATGAGAAAATTGTGCCCTTTTTCCCTTACAATAGATTCTGATATAAGCTTGGTAATCGCATATATCCCTTTGATAGTATTAATGTGAATCAATTCATCCTCTGCATGAGTGCCAGAACTCTTCGGATATAAATCTACCGTTGAAAAAAATATAAACTTTTTATGAGGAACAGACACCAACTCGTTTGTGAAGAATACATTGTCTTTAAAATATTGATAAAGTAAATCAGAAGTTACATCCTTTTGTGAATTAAAGGCACAATGGATAATGACATCCATACCATCTCTTTTTGTCTTCTCAAGTTCTTCTGCGGATGTTGATCTGGTGATGCCTATCCCACCAAGATTTTCATGGATGTATTTCCCAATGCCACTGAGTACCCCGGTAGTAAGTATTCTCACACCAATTCCTTGTTTTTCCCTGTCTTTGCTGGTTCAATTGACCTCAATTGAACCGAAACATTTGGCATTTTCCAACTACAGGGATTGATTTAATGCCTATAACTGGTTCAAAACATACGGTTCAATCTGTAAGATTGAACCAGCCCGAGGGAGCCAATTCCTGTTGGCGACTTGTGCGCTTGCAAGTAGCTCTGAATTGTCCATCGCCATCAGGAGATGGCTCCTACACCGATGTTATGAAATTATTGGTAGGAGCCAACTCCCGTTGGCGACCAGGCATGTACGCTGTTGCATATTGCCCATCGCCGTCAGGTGACGGCTCCTACCTTAGTGTTATAAAAAAGTAGCCAAAGACCTAATTAAATGATTAAGGAATTTTAATTATCCCTCCATAATCCCTTGTAAACAGGGAGAGAGAAGGGGAAGTCGCCGAAGGCATGATTTAATGAGATTTTCAAAAAATTAAATTGTTACACCGTTTGAAGTTCATGATATGGACTCCGTTGCTTGCAACGGTAAAGATACGCCCCTTTTTTATTTCCGTACCAGATTACTTCTCTGCACCAATCTTCCCATGATGACCATGTAAAACTAGAACGATCGATGAGATAATTATATTTCCCATGTTCAAGTGAAACAGGCTTTCCTTTTAATGCTGCACGGTACATCTCCCAGATGTTGTAGGACAATTCTACAGGTAGATCCTCCTTCTGGAATGGCAATTTGATCAAATTTCTATTATAGGAAACTGACTCATGCAATAGCCCCGGAGGCAGGTCCAACCCTTTTTCCCCAAGAAACCTTTCAAACTCTTTTTCCGCTTCTACATAGAAAAGATCTAGCTTATTTCCCGTACACAATTTGATTAACACTAATTCATCAGCAGGCCACCAAATATTGAGCCATTCTTTGGATTCACAATACTCAGCGCCTCCATTTTGAATGTCGAGGGCTTTATCAATAAAAAACTTGTTTATCTCGGAAAATATCGGTAACGTCGTCTCTTCGGTAAAAATCTCAATTAAATCCTTAAATCTGATTGAGCACATGGTGTGCAGGATAATTAAGGGTATTTGCAAGACCTTGTCGAAGTGCAGGAAAGACGTCATCCAGCTGAAAACCCTTGCCTTAACCCAATCCTCGGGGGGCATGGTATTCGTTCCGACAACGAGCTGTTGCGTCTCATATATTTCGTCGGTATCGTCGAGACTCCCATGGATGTTAATGATCTTCGTTTCACGGACAATGAAATTATATTTTTTTTGATATTCAGGGCTACCCATCTCAGTATTTGGAAGGAGGGACAGGTTATTAAACTGTATCCTGTTATGCTGGCCATTCTCTATAACAGAGGACACTCCCTCTGTAAAAGTTTCATAGGTCTCTTCCGGCAAGGCTAAAATAATATCAGTATAGGTTTCCACGTTGTCAGTGGTAAATTTATGCTGAAGTTCCTGAAAGACATTGATTGATATATTTTGACGGTTAACGCTCTTTAAGGTATCTTTATTCATCGATTGAAGGGAAAGCGTTACTCCCTTGTTCAAGCCGGCATCAGACAGTATCTTTTGTATCTCATACGAGCGTTCCGTGGAATTTTTTGTGTTCTGCACTGACAATGCCTTCGGATAGCCGTACTTCTTTTTGTTTCCGGCTACGTATTTAACAATCTCAATGTCTCTCTTGAGAATGCCAAAGTTTGCATCACAACAATAGATGAATTCAATTTTACGATCACTAAACCAATCGATTTCTTCAAAAATTCTTTTGAGATCGTAAGTGTAAACTCTGGTATGTGTGGCAGCTCCCCAGTCACAATATGAGCAGGAAAAAGGGCAACCCCTATTAGTTTCCCATAGTACAATCCATTGTTCTTCGGAATGTATTTCCATCAGACGATCAAATACCCCTGCAAGATAGGGGGAAGGAATGGTATTCAGGTTTGAAATCCTTTCGCATCTTTGATTTTGAATAAGTTTATCATTTTCATTGATATAACTTATGGAGGGAACTTTTTCCCAATCACCAGTAGTGCAATTTTTTAAAATATTCAGAAAGGGAATTTCTCCTTCGCCGTGACAGACAATATCTACAAAAGGATTATTTCGTAAGAATGGTTCCACAATATTCGGAACCTGCATGCCACCAAAAACGGTGATTGAATCCGGCCTATTTTGCTTTACCTGCCTTGCTATTTCGAGAGATATCCTTATATTCCAAACATACGTACTGAAGAATACCATGTCTGCGTCAAGCAGTCTTTCCACCGCTGTTTTGATTGGGATACGCTTGTAAATCGGCAGCAAGAATTCAAATTTATTTATGTCTTTCAGATGTTTTTGGGCATATCCCTGAAGAAAACCAAGTGAATATGGGAGGTAGTTTTGCCCGGAAAAGCTATTGTTTATTTGAACCATTCCCAGTTTTATTTTGTCGTGCGTATTTTTGCTGGCGTTCCACATGTCATCCATAATATTTTTCGTTAACATGAAGCAATAAGTGCCTTTTCATGAAATACATTATAATGTTGAGGCAATTTATTCATGTTTTCCCGGTACCATTCAATGGTTTTACCAATTCCTTCCGTTAGAGATACCCTGGGTTTATACCCTATTTTTTCTCTGGCCCTTGTTATATCAAGTACTCTTATATCTTCACCGACAGGTTTTGATGTATCCCACCGTACATTCAATCCAGGAATATAGGATGATATGATATCTACAAGTTCCCGAACAGTGGTTCCTATGCCGGAACCGAGGTTTATTGGGGTGCAATCGGCTGCCTTTTCAAATGCCAACAGAATTCCCTCAGCCACATCATCGACAAACACAAAATCCCTGACTGCAGAACCATCTCCCCATACCGTGAAAGGGTTTTCCCTTTTTACCGCACGCCTGATTAAAGAGGGAACAACCATTGCAGATGAGGGATCAAAATAATCAAAAGGACCGTAAACATTAGCCGGTCTGACAATTGCAATCTTATCCCATCCAAATTCTATTTTGTAACTTTCCGCCTGAAGCTCTCCCATCCTTTTAGCCCAGCCTGCAAACAGGTTTGTGTGGTGAGGGGGGCCATCCCATGCGATATCTTCTTTCTTAGGTTCATTTAAAGAAGGATAGATGCCAATAGTGCTCGTATAGAGATACCTTTCAACATTCCATACCCTTGCGGCCTCCATCAGGAAAGTGTTAAAGATGAGATGGGGAACAAAAAAACTAGCAGCCCTGGCTTTTCCCGTTGAAACAGATCCTTTTGTTCCGGCAAGGTTGAAGACATAATCCATTCCTTTCACTACGCTATTACAAAACTCCCAGTTCGTTAAATTACCCTTGATAAATTCCGCTTCCGGGTGAGCCAGTGCGGGATCGTCTAAGGAGACAATTCTTACCTTTGCCCCATGCTCGATGAGCATTTTCACAACAGGTATGCCAATCAGACCTGTTCCGCCGGCTACCAGTACTTTTTTCCCTTTGTACATCCATCCTCCCTTTATTATCTCTCAACAGTGAGAGCCTTCCACGGGCAACGAGACAGTTCGTCTCTCCAGTAATCCAGTATGTCTTTGAGTGTCTTTTCAAGCGGTATCTCAGGCTTCCATCCGGTTTCTTCCCTGAATTTTTCAGTAGATGGAATCTGAAGTGTTACGTCCGAAGGTCTTAAAAGGTTAGGGTCAACCTTTACTTCACATTTTTTTTTCGAAAATGAGAGCATCTTTTCCAATGCATCTCCAATAGTCAGTGTTGTATCACCGCCGATATTATAAACCTCTCCAGGTTTACATTTGTTTACTAAAAGCCAGTAGGCCTTTACGGCATCCCTTACATCACAGAAGGTCCTGATAGATTTCAGGTTCCCCACGTGTATAACAGGCTCTCTGAGACCCAATTCTGCGGCGGCAATTTGTTTCCCAAAAAACGACATTGCAAAGACATCACCTCTCCTGGGGCCAGTATGGGTAAACATCCTTGTCCGAATAGTTTTCATCTTGTAAGAAACCCAGTATTGATAAGCAATCATATCCTCACCTACCTTGCTTACGGCATAGGGAGAGGCAGGTCTAAAAGGGCAGGATTCCTTAATGGGGACTTCTTCCTCTGAAACCTGTCCGTAGACCTCTGAGGATGAACAAATATGAATAACAGGATTAATTTCAGAAAGTCGAACGGCCTCAAGCAGATTTGCCGTGCCGATAACGTTTGTCCAGAGGGTCTGTACAGGGGTATTGAAGCTGGTCAGGACGTAACTTTGGGCCGCCAGATGAAAGATGATGTCAGGTCTGATGATCTTAAAATACCGTAACAGGCCGCTGAGGTCACAAAGGTCGGCCTCAACCATCTTTATTTTATTATAAATCGTAGCCAGGTTATCTTTCGGGCTCCTCCACCTGCACAGGCCGTAAATATCGTGTCTTTCCGTCAGATTAAGGATATATTCTGCAAGATGACTGCCAACAAAACCCGTTATGCCCGTAATCAAAATTTTCATGCTGCGCTGTCCCTCCAGAGTAATACTTCGTAATGGCTTCCTTTTTAGAAAGTTTTTTACTTCCCCTTCACCACTCTTTGGAAAGAACGGGAAGATGGGTGGTTGTCTTAGGTTACATCTTTGGTTGTATCTTTGGTGTATCAGGATTAATTAGAACGGCCCCTTGAACTCCACTTCCTCGATTTGCAGTTCAGTGATTGGCAACCATATCCTTTTATCTGAAAATAGCATATGGTACGCATTGAGCGCGATTGTTTTTGCATCAGGATAAAAATGTTGCTCGAGTGAAGGAGTAGTTGGGCACGGGACAGACGCAAACCCCATTCTCTTTATTACCACATCCCTGGGTATATTTCTTTCAATAAGTCTGGCAATTATCTCAGCGCCAGCCCCGCATGTTATCCATGCATTGTCTGTTACGATGAGTCTTCTTGTTTTTAACACCGAGTCATAAATTGTATCTATATCAAGAGGACTGAGGGATACAGGATCTATGACCTCCGCGTCTATATGAATTTCTTTCAAGTATTGACGCGCCCTCAAACACTCGATGGCCATTTGTGAAATTCCGACAAGGGTGATATCTTCCCCTCCGGCGAGAATCCTTGCTTTTCCAAAGGGTACGGTATAGCTTTCGGTTGGCACATAACCCCGCTGGTAATAGAGGAGTCTATGTTCTATAAATAGGACAGGGTTATCGTCTCGAATGCCCTGTATCAGACATCCTTTTGCGTCATATGGTGTTGAAGGAGCAAATATTTTGAGTCCGGGAATATTCATAAACAACGGATAAATACTCTGTGAATGTTGAGCCCCTTGTCCCCAACTCTTACCAATTATAGAGCGGACAACCATGGGGATGAACACTTCTCCGCCGAACATATACCGCATTTTTGCTGCCATATTGATAATCTGGTTCATAGCTAACAATACAAAATCCATTCTTATATGCATATGTATTGGTCTTAAGCCAGCAAGGGCAGCGCCTATTGCAACCCCTGTCATACCATCTTCAGCCAGGGGGGTATCGAAAACCCTTTCAGCGCCAAATTTGTCTGCAAGTCCTTTTGTAGTTCCTAAAATGCCTTTGGGGTCATTTACGCCCTGTCCCAAAAGTATTACTGAAGGATCTCTGGTCATTTCCTGATCAATAGCTTCCTTTATTGCTTCCGGATAACTCAAAATCCGTTGCATTTTTAGTCCTTAAAAAGATCGGTATAAAGTTCATTTGCCTCGGGGAAATGACTTTCCTCAGCAAATTTAAAGGCGTCTTTAATCTCCTGCTCAATTTCAGATTCGATTTTGCCTGAAATATCAGTATCTAAAAGGGATTTCAGTTTTTTAAGCTGGTCATTTTGTTTCCAACATTCAGCCTCATCTCTGGTTCTGTATCCTAAATGGAAATCATCGTTGGGGCCAACATGTTCTCGCCATCGGTACGTGATGCATTCAAGAAATACTGGCATTATGTTTCCCAGCATAATCTGTTTGATATAGTTATTGGTTAATTCGTATATTTTGAATATGTCGCCGTCATCGATTCGTTCTGCTCGCATGCCGTAGGTCTGTGCCCGTTCATAGATATTATCAGAATGCCGCCGGCTTAAATGATGAGAATGTATTGCATAGAAGTTGTTTTCACAAATGAACAATATCGGTAATCTTTTCAAGGCAGCGAAATTCATACTTTCATGAAATGCCCCTTCATCAACTGCACCGTCACCGAAAAAGCTTACGACTATGGAATTTGACTTTTTGTACTTCAGTGCATAGGCATAACCAACAGAAAGGGGGATTGTTGTACCAACGATTGCAGAAGTCCCCATGACACCCTTAGCGGTATCGATGAGATGCATTGACCCCCCTTTACCTTTTGAACATCCAGTTGATTTCCCATAGAGTTCAGCAATCATCTTCTTAAGATTTCCACCCTTAGCAAGATACATTGCATGGCCTCTGTAAGTTCCAAAGACTGTGTCGTCTGGTCGTAGTGCTTCACAAACACCCACAGAAATAGCTTCCTGACCAATTGACAAATGAACCGGGCTTTTAATTTTGTCCGTATGATAAATTCTTGCAATTTCTTCTTCAACCCTGCGAATACGGTATAATGACCTGTAAAACTTTTGCGTTAACGTATGAATCTGATTGCCCATCTTCATGTGACCTTTTTAAAATCTTCAGTCTAGTCAATTGTAAGACTAACGCGCGTATGCAGTGCCTGAGGCAACTCAGCAACTGCGGCTTTTATGTCCTGCTGTTCGGACTGTATAGCTAACGACTTTTCCCAGTTTGTCCGCGCCTTCACAGGATTTTTAGCCATTTTATGACAGTGCCCCAGTAAATTATAGATGGAAACTATTTTGTCATTATCGAACTGGGAAGTTTTTGACCAGAGTGAGTTGATACTGTCAGAAGCCTCTTTGTTTTTCAGAAACTCTTCCAGAATGGAAATAGCATCACCGTATTTTTCCTGTTTGTAATAAAGGTTTCCAAGGTTGTAAAACGCCTCCGGGTATAAGCTGTCAAGTTTAGCAGCCATCGCAAAGAAGGTTTCTGCCTGCTTATCCATGCCAGACTCCACACAACACTCGCCCAGCATATTGTAAGCCTCTGTGTTGTTTCTGTCTTTGAGCAATGCTTTTCTGAGATAATGCATTGCTCTGGTGTACTTTTTCTGAATCTTATAGATAATTCCCAGCAGGAGATTTACTTCAGGGAGGGATGAATCACTCATAAGTACATGCAAAAGTATATTCTTGGCCTTTGCGTAGTAGTTTTTCTTTATGAGCAGTTTACTAAGGGAAATAGCAGTCGGGATGGATTCCGGTTTTATCCTGTGCGACTCGGAAAGGAAGGATTCAGCTTCATCTTCCATATTGTTATAAACGCAGCATAATCCCATGAGATAATAGGTTTCATGATCGCCTGGATCCGCCAGTACAACCTCTTTAAAATGTGAAAGCGCCATATTGTATTCCTTGCGCTCCATATGCAAAACTGCAAGATTGTAATGTGCTTCTGTCAGAGAAAAATCAGCCTGTAATGCCTTTTTGAAGTTATTAATTGCCTCCTGGTGTTTTTTCTTTCTGGCGTAAAAAATACCAAGGTGGTTGTGTCCCTGTGCATAATCGGGATTCATTTCAACAGCCTTTTTTAGATACGGATAAGCCTCTTCCCAGTTGCCCTTTTCAATATTTGCATTTGCAAGCGCTACACTGGTTTCAAAATCACGGTCGTTGTCTTTAAGAGTTTCATTAATGGGTACTGTTTGTAATGAAGTTTTTTTAATCAGATTCAGCATGGCTATTTTCCTTTATGTAAAATTTATAGAGATGAAACCATTTCCTTTTCTTTTGATTTCTTCGCGTCTTTTCGCCACTTTTTGGCGATTTCAGCTATGGCATATTTAGATACTGTTGCTGCCTTTCTGTTTTCCTCCTGAATTTTTTCAAATATTTCTTCTCGATGAACCTTAACATGTTTCGGTGCAATGATACCCAGTTTGACCTGTTTACCCTGACAGTCTACAACGGTAACCTTTATCTCATCGCCTATTGTAATGCTTTCTCCTAACTTCCTTGTAAGTATTAACACAATATTTCACCTTTCTGAAAATTGATGAACTAAGTTCGAAGAAGTGGATGATGTAGACTATAATAGTCTTCGGTTAATACGAATTGTTTCCCCTTTTTATTTTTCATGTTGATAACTATAGGGCCTTTAAGATTTATGGTAACGTCTGACGGGCTATTGCCTAATGTAACCGTACAAAATATTTCAACGTTTTTTGGATTTTTGGTCCCTAGTGATGACAGATCACCAATAGATTTCAACGGATTATAGTCGGTATAAAAAGGCATTGGGTTAAGGATGGGAAAAGCAATGAGAGGATCTTTCACCGAAACCAGCCATTCAAAAGGCAGGCATTCCTCAATATCAATTATGACAAATTGCTTCAAATCTTCAAATCCCAGTATCCCGCTTTCAAAAATTATGATGTTTTCTTTTTCGATACGTAAATTGCCAAATTTCTCCGTTGATAAATTTAGTGTATTTGTGCTTTCTTGTTGACTGTTTTCCATTTTTAACATTTTTTACTCCTATCAGAAAAAATTAGAGGGCTAATTTGATGAAATGTTTTAGCAATCTCAAACTTACCATTTTGGTGGCAATTCATGAACCGCTATTACATTATTAAAGTTACCAGAGATTTAACTTAGTGTTAATTGCCCATTACTTTCAGAAGTAGTTCCTGCCCGTAGAAAAGCAAACACTATACCATCCTGAGATACTGCGATAAGCAATATGGGAATAAAGTCCTATAGTATTTCTATAAGAAAAGTTAAAGATTTTTCTGTACTATTGGTTTTTGTTGAAGATACCATTATTAGGAAGGAGGGGGGAAAATTCTTCCCGATGGACTGCAGTAAAAGGGGAAGAATTGAGGATAATTTCTTTACAATAACGATTAATTTTTAAACAATTTCTATCGTAAGAAATCAAGGAGGGTAGGTTGAATAATTCGTGCGCCTGTTTCAAGTGATGATTGCAGTAGATTTTCCTGATGCTTCAAATCCATTATCAAAGATGCGATATCTGCATCTTCGGTATACGATATCAATTCCTTCAAGGCTATCCGTGAATTTTCAAGACTCTGTGCAGTCAACTCCAGTCTGTTCGCCTTTGCACCAAATCTGGTAGTTTCTGATAATAAAGTGTCCACTGTAGTATCCAACCTGTTTCTCAGGTCTAAAAAAGCAGCAGGGTCAAAGCTTCCTGATTCAAGCGCATCTCTCAATGAAATCAAGGTTGAAAAAACCCCGTTATTCTGAAAGAATGTACCTCCGGATATATTTACTTGTATATAAGTGTTTGGGCCTACCTGGTATTTAATTTCTTCATTATTACCTGCGTAAGATATTGATGTTATCTTTCCGTTGCTGTCGCGTGCAGCCGAAAAGGGGATTGTGGAGGTCTTTGTTCCGGAAAATATATACCGACCATCGTTGTCCGTGTTTGAAAATTGCAGAACAGATTCCAGTAATTCATTCAACTCACTGGCAATAATCCTTCTTTCGGATTGTCCAAGCGTGTCATTTGCAGCTTGCATGGTTAGCTTTTTTACCTGAGTAAGAATTTCCTGTATATTCTCCAGTGTATTAAATGTAAAGTTTATTTGCTCCTTCGCAGCGGCAGTATTGTCTAAATATTGTCGGAATTGAATTTCACCCGTCTTTAGTCCAAGGATTTTTCTCGTACCTGAAGGGTTATCGGAGGGACGGTTTACTTGTTTTCCGCTTGAAAGCTTTTCCTGTATTTCTTGCAACTTCTTAAAGTTGAGATTTATATTGGAAAGGGTTGTCCGGTTTATACTTTCCTGGGCTATTCTAAACGGCATGGTTCGATCTCCCAATTATTTTGCTATAAATGGTTATGCACGTGAACGCATTCAGCTATCAGCGGTCAGCATTCAGCCTAATGCTAGCAATTGACAGATGGATGCAAACGTTAATTGCTGAAAGCTTACTGCTTATGTAATTAACCAAATGAACTCAATAATCTCTCCACAAGCCCGTCAATGATGGAGATATATTTTGCAGAAGCCTGATACGCCTGTTGAAATCTTATCAGATTAACCAGTTCTTCATCCGTTGATACCCCGGATACTTCGTCCCTGCGATTTCCCATACTTGTTTCCAGGGCAGAAAAACTTTCTTCGGATTTGTAGGCATTGCTGGCTTCCTCTCCTAATGATGAAGCAATCTGATGCAGATAATCAGCAAATGTCGTATTATCGACAGCGCTGGTGTCGTCCTGTAATGCCGCCAGGCGCAATGCATTTGTGTTGTTTCCTACTTCACCTGTGGATGCGGCAATCATTGATACATCTTTATCAATACGTGAATTTACGTTTATATTGGCAGCATCAGATCCGCTGAAGAAGGTATTTATTCCCAGGGCAGCCAGTAAATCGGTAGTATCCGGATCGTTAATAACATCCAGTGTAAGTGTATTACCTGCGGTAATCATATCGCCGGAAAGGGTGACAGAGACTCCATTTGCTACGTTTATTATATTGCCGGGCGTATAATCACTACCTACGTCAAGTGTCGCTATAACTGCCCCGTTGCTGTTTTTTACCTCAATCTGAAGTCCGACATCGATTCCAATGGTACCAGTGCCAAGGGCGGTAAAAGTATAAACATCATTAGATTGTCCTGTATAATTACCGGAAACAGTAACCGTAGAACTTCCCAGCGATCCGGGATCAGGATCCAGTGCGTATGAAAAATTGTATTTGTAACCAGGATCAGCTTTGATAAGGAGTTTATTGTCCACAACGGTTGCCGAAATGTTTCCGGCGGTGCCGCTTGTGGTGTTATTAATAGCATTTTTAACGGAGGTAAGGGAATCTATTGTAACATCCACAGAGATTTTGTTCTTTGTTACTTCTCCCGTGCTTGTATTGATTACCGTAATATAAATATCTCCCGACGTGGGTGTTATATCCAGCCCCGCTGCGTTCAGCGCGGCGGTGGCGCTTGATACCGCCTTCTCCGATAATATGCTGGCAAATCCACCCGATAGTCCCACGCCTTCGCTATGAATGCGATTGATGTCCTTTATAAGGCCGGATGCCAGCGTGTCGAGCTTTTTCCTGTAATTTACAAGAGTTTCGTTGTAAAAGCCCTGTAATCCTTTTATTTCACCTGTCTTAAAAATGTACTGTGAATTATTACTCTTGGAATTTACAATATTAATGGCTCCGGATGAGTCAATCTCCGAAGAGATACTTGTGAAGCTGGTGCCTGATACTAAAGTTCCACCCGATGTTGATACATTCACCATTCCATTATCCTGAATATTAACGGTGATATTGACTAATTTGCTGAGATCAAGCAACAACGCCTCCCGCTTGTCCAATAAATCGTTAGACTCGATGCCTTTAACCTTAAGGGCAGAGATTTGTTTATTTATGTTTGCAATGTTTACGGCCAGATTATTGATGTCTGATATCTTGCTTTCTATACTCTGTTTAACAAATATCTTCATCTGGTTCAGTTCATTAACTGTTCTATGGAAAGTATCCGTGAGTGTATTGGCCTTTTCCAGAAGCGTTGCACGGGAGCTTATATTTTGTGTATTTTGTGAAAGGTCATTTATGCCCCTGAAAAAGGACGCCAGCGCATTATTCAGGCTGGATTCTGAAGTTTCATTAAAAACAGTTTCCAGTTCTCTGAGGTACTGACTCTGTATGGATGCCTTGCCAAGTGATGACGAAATATCCCTCAAACGGCTGTTGAGGTAGTCATCTTTATGCCTGATAATTTTAGCAACTTCTACACCCTGCCCAATGGTACCAGCGTTTGTCATTACGGGAAGTCTTGTCGCCATGATGGTGGATTGTCTTGTATAGCCCTTTGTGTTTGAGTTTGAAATATTGTGAGCTGCAACCAGCATAGCCCGCTGAGCTGCCAATATGCCACTCAAACCAATTTGCAAATCTGAAGCCATATTCAACTTCTCCTTAAAGTTCCGTATCGACCAAAGTCGTTAATAGTTCATTCTCCCGTATCTTTCCGGAGTGGTGATATACCGGATATTGAAACCCAGGGGAACAGAATATCTTTATAATATCTTCAGTAATCTCAAGTGAATAGTGAGTAAGTGTAGTATTAACCTGATTTACATCCTGCAATTGCTTTATCGACTGCATTAATTTATTCAGCAGGTTTCCGATCTTCTCCCTATGCGAATCGCCCATGTTATTCATCAAAGATTTCATGGTGACATTTTTCTCCTGCACATTATTTTCTTTGCAATAGCTGCTTATGATATTCTGTCTTTTCTCTTCAAGAAGCCGGGCGATTTCGGCCTGGTTCTTTTCCTGATAAAGAAGCGTCTCCAGTTCTTCAATATTTCCAGATATCAGACATCGCTGCTTTTTTTTTGCAGTTTCAAATAGTTCATTATAAATGATTAACAATCGGTCAAATGTTTCAGTTAATTTGTCTAACAAGGTATTCATGATGGATTAACTCTCCTATGTTATCTTCCCTATTATTCCTGTGGACCGACTCTTTTTCGCCCGCTATTTTTGAATCAACTGTATTGCTGACATTCTTCAATAGAGGAGGTTCGTTTTGGAGTTTTTCGGCAAGTTCGCTGTCATGCATCAGTTGTTTGTAAATTACCGGTGCGACTCCCAAGCCCCCTTTGGATGCAATATCTTGTGACAGGGCGGTATGCATGATTTCAGTATAGATGTCCATTCCTGCATTATTTTCTCCAAATAATTCAGATTTTGGTATAGTTTTCCACATGGCATTAATAACAAAGCCAATGAGGATCGACTCAAAGTCCTGCGCTGCCTTCTTCAGAGAAAGCTCATCATTTTTTGTGTCCTTTTGCTGGCTCAGATTTTTGATTACTTCAACCGAAGAATATTGAGAAAGAAGCAAAGGCTCTATGGACAAATAATCTCCCATGTATAACTCCATTCTAAAAATAGTAATACGAAAATTTATAAGTGTCCAAAAAAAGTTTTTACATAATTATAAGTTCTGCATGGAGGGCGCCCGCCCTTTTGATTGCCTGGAATATGGAGATCAGATCCCTGGGTGTTACCCCTAAGACATTGAGCGCTCGTGCTACGTCAGATATCGTTGCTCCCTCCTGAATTACATTTAACCTCTTTTCTTCTTCGGTTACCTGAATATCTGTTCTGGGTACCACAGTTGTTTGACCTGATGACAGTGCGCCGGGTTGTGAAACTTCTGGTCTTTCACTAATAGTGATACTCAAATTCCCGTGTGCAACAGCAACCGTCGATATTCGGACATTTTCACCGGCAACGATTGTTCCCGTGCGTTCATTAATAATGACCCTGGCAACACTGTCAGGCTTAACATACAATTCTTCAATATTTGCCACAAATCGTATAATGGAATCCTCCGATTGAAAATCTTTTGGAGGCATGATATTCACAACTGCTGCATCTATTGCTCTTGCTGTATTAGGATAAAAATTATTAATGACTTCTGCCAGGCGATTTGCAGTTGTAAAATCAGGATCGCGCAGGACAACGCTCAATGACTTGCCGTATAAAATGGAAGAATGAATTTCTTTTTCAACAATGGCGCCGTTTGATATATATGCGGTTGTAGATATGTTTTTGCGAAGAGACTGAGCCTGGCCTTCCACGTTATAACCACCCACAGACAGCGGTCCCTGTGCTACTGCATAAACTTCATTGTCAGCGCCCTGTAGCGCAGTCTGAAGCAGGACGCCGCCTTCGAGACTTTTTGCATCGCCAAGAGATGAAACGACGACATCAAGCTTGTCGCCTGGCCTGGCAAATGATGGAATATTTACAGTAACCACAACCGCCGCAACATTTTTTGACAGAAAATCCGTTTCTGATATGAGTACCCCCAGTTTCTGAAAAATATTAACGGCAAGCTGTCTTGTAACCCTAAATATCTGGCTATCTCCGCTTCCCTGGAGCCCCATGACGAGACCATATCCATAAAGCTGGTTATCCCTAACGCCCTGTATGTAGGCAATGTCTTTAATGCGAACAGCCGCATGGGTATATTTGCAAAGCGACGTTGTAGACAAAAGGATTAGACTGATAAAGATTATTGTTCGGTATTTAAAAACTGAATTCATGCCGGTCGTTTTCTTTTAAATATGTTCCTTTACTAAAAATGCGACTTTTTTTAATTTTTGAAACAGAATTTCATGGCCATCGCATTTCCAAACAGAGTTTTGAACGAGCTGGAAATTTGTTCCAACCAGGCGTAGACAACTTATCACTAAGGCCAAAGTAACGATTAAAATGGCCACACAGCTTCATAGATCCGATTCCACCACCCTCGTTTACCTGCACGGGTGAGAAATCCTTTCCCCTCAAGTGTTATATTGGCGTTTGCGATGGAGGACGACTGAATTACATTATCTATACTGATATCGACAGGCCGTACTATTCCGGATACCTTGACGTTATATTTCTCACCATTGATACTGACATCACGATTCCCTTCAATAATTAAATTCCCGTTGGCCAGTATTTCTGTAACAACGGCAGTAAGTTCTAAACTGATATTGCGGTTGCTTTCATATGCCCCCTTACCACTGAAACTATGATTTGAGTCAGCTTTAAAATTTGGTAAATAACCGCTTGTATTTCCTAAGGTCTTTGTTAGAAAATTTGTGGTATCAATATTCATGCTATTGCTTTTTTTGCTATCAGCGCTGGTATCCTCTTTCCCTGTAATCTCTGTAGATTCATTAATTCGTACGGTGACAATATCCCCTATTCCTCTTGCCCTGTTGTCGTTGAACAAATTGGTATTGAGCGTTACCCGTTTTTTCCAGATTGATTCAGCGTGAGTATTGTTGCACGTAGTTGGCAGCGCCAGACAAATAAAAAGACACGTTATCACAGTCCATTGCATGAACAATTTTCTCCATGCAGGTATTTTTATTTTTTCCTGCAAAAATGGAGATGCAGAAAAGGCAATATGATTGTAACTGTCCCAAGTTTTGATTTTACTTTTCATGGTTCTTCCCTAAAAAACAATTTTAACCGAGTCAGAACCTTCTACCCGGCCGTATAATTCCTTATTCGAATCAATATTTTTTATCCTGATGATTTTCCCGGGATAGCCATCCTCTTTCGCAATTCCTTTTGTTACAATATAAAGATTTCCAGACTGAACTAAAATTTTAATAAAATCGCCCTTTTTTATGGCAGGAGGGTTATCCACTATTTCCGCAGTAATTGGCGTGTTTGGTAAGATTGGACGTATGGCGCGTTTACCCAGGAGGTCTTCAATATTGTTAAAGGTTAATCCGGCAAGTTTTGTAGTTTCCATCCTTCTTACCACAAGGTTATCCGCACAAAGAATATCGTTCCTGTCTATTTTTCTGCTGGAGGTAACAATATCTTCATACACACGTATAGTAAAGAATACCGGTACCTTCAGGCACTGCTTATCATTAACAAATATATGAGCAATAAGTTGCACATTACCTCTGTCTTTATTGGCATCAATTTGTGATACCTCCAGACGGATAATTCCTTCATTTGCAGGTAACAATTTGTCCCTGGGAGGCCTGTCGGACTCAATAATTATTTCACGATCCGGCTGATTTAATTTAGCCTGAAGATATTCTTTTGCTCTTTTCAAGATGTATTCCCCCGGCATGGTTATTGATTCAACAGAGACCAATGAAGATGTTGTGCTACCGTAAACAATATCGTTCAAACTGATACCTTCGTCTAAAAGACGCGCATTGATGATATCCCGTTCTATTTTCCTGACGTTGCCAGGCCAGGGAGTGTTTCCAATGAGAATACCATTGATCCTTTCTAAAAGGGAGGGGTTATCGCACGAGACGTATGCAATATCTTCCAGGGTTATTTGTTTTTCAGGCAGGATTACCCTCTCCTTGACATCGATGGTAATTTTTCCACCCATTGCGGTAGATGCGGTAAAGAAGATTGTTGCTGATAAGGATATAAAAAAATTCAATTTCATGATAAATCTCCGTTGTTAATCATATGCCTTTCAAAAATATTATTTACCTCACTTCATCGCCTTCCTTAGAGGAGAAGGGGAGAAAGGCAGATGAAGTGAGGTTCGCTATGTTATGTCATATTGTTAATAGTGGACAACATCTCATCGCTGGCCTTTATTGCCCTGGAATTGATCTCATATGCACGCTGAGCTGTGATAAGGTTAACAAGTTCCGTGACCGTTTCGACATTGGAATTTTCAAGCGCTCCCTGATAAATTTCGCCGGTTCCCTGCTCGCCAGGTACTGAGACTATCGGTGGGCCTGATGCAATAGTTTCTGCATACATGTTCCTGCCGAGGCTATCTAGGCCTGCCGGATTAGGGAAATTTGCCAGCATAATTTGTCCCACATTCTGAAGGGTATTATCAGAACCCTTTATGAACACCGTTCCATCCGTCCCAATTGAAATTTCTTTAGCATCCTGGATAGTAATGCTTGGCGTCAATGGTAAGCCCTCAGCTGTCACAATTTCTCCTTTGCTGTTTAATTCAAATGCGCCGTCCCGTGTATAAGCAATAGTACCATCCGGTCGGCTGATCTGAAAAAAACCATTTCCCTGAATAGCAAGGTCCAGGGGTCGGTTAGTGGCCTGCTGATTTCCCTGCGAAAAGACCTTGGATGTTGAAATCGGCCTTACACCGCCGCCAAGCTGGATACCCGAAGGTATTTCAAAACCCTGGGCAGATTCGGAACCGGCAATAAATTTCTTTTCGTAGAGAAGATCCTGGAAATTAACCTGGCTTCTCTTGAATCCGGTAGTGTTTATGTTTGCCAGATTATTTGAGACATTATCGAGGAATAGCTGCTGCGCCTTCATGCCTGTAGCAGCCGTATATAATGCTCTTATCATGCTGTTCTCCTTTTATTTTTCAAATATTTAATAAAGTTTAATATTATTTTAAGTTACAAGTTTAATGAGCTTTTTCAACGTTTCGTCAATGGAGTCTGTAACCTTGTAACCGGACTGATAGCCCCTCATATTGGCAATCATATTGACCATTTCATCTATTACATTTACATTTGACTGTTCCAGATAGCGATGAACTATTTTAAAATCAATCATATTTTCCGGTTCCTGCGCATTATCCGGCAATTTATAAGCACAGCCACCGGCTGGTTCAAGGGTACTTAAATCAGAAACAGTAACCACCTTTATCTTCCCGATTTCCTTACCATCTGCGGAAATGCTCCCGTTTTCCTTGACGGTAATACTTTTTACATTTTGAGGAAGCTGGATTTCTCCACCGTGTCCTAACAGATACCATCCTTCGGGCGTGATGATCTTCATGTCGCGCGACAACATAAACTGCCCTTTTCTCGTGTAACGGACACCATCCTCCGCTTTTACAGTAAAAAATCCATTTCCCTTTATTGACATATCAAGATCATTGCCGGTGTATTCCAGAGTACCTTGCGAAAAATCTGTGGCAATAGTGCCTAAACTGCTTCCAATACCACGATTACCAGTTTGGTCACCGGTCTGTGCGCCAGAAATATAGGACTGAAAAATAGCAACATTCTTCTTATATCCAACAGTATTGACATTAGCCAAATTCCGTGCGATCACTGTCTGATAGTCTCCCTGGCTCACCATACCGGATGCGCCTGTATAAAGTCCTGTGATCATGTGTTGTAACCTCCGCATATATGTACGTCAAAGATTGACCGTTTTAGCGGTTAAGAACGCAATCTTGATACCAAATACATAAGCAAATATCTTTAATATATTCTTTTTTATAACATGCCTTATAACAACGGTTTCTACCTGGTATTGATGACACACTAAATTGATCGGCTGAGAAATATGAAGACAGTTGGGTAAATATTTCATGGTGAATTGAATAAATTTCCCCATCGATAATTATAGGCGTTTAAAAAATTTACATGAATAACAACGAATAAGAGAAGAGATTTTGGTGTGATATACAGAAGTCTGTAAATTTGTGATTAAGAATTCCAGTAACAATTTTTTAAAAAAAAGCAGGGGCGAAGCATTTGCCAGCATGGAATATGAACACATTTATGTATGCTAATTTGTGGCAAATGCTTCTCCCCTATACCGCACGTTAGCATTTCTATTACTGGATTTTTCAAAAAACTAAATTGTTACTAGAATTCCTTGTATAGTAGGTAGGAATTTGTAAGGTTATTACAAAGCTGCGGAAACAGTAAGCCTTTATTTGTGGCATTATGTCTGGCATAAAAAAATCGTTGAAGGTCTAATTTAATAATGTTCATTACCTCTTCAGGTTAACAACTTCTGCAAGTATTTCATCGGCCGTGGTGATGACCTTTGTATTGAGCTGAAATCCCCTCTGCGCCGTAATCAGCGATGTCAATTCTGTGGCCATATCCACATTGGATCCTTCTAAATAGCCGCTTGAAATAGAACCGGCACGACCGGAATTAGGATTTACGTAGATAGGTTCTCCCGAGGCTGAGGTTTGTTCATATAAGTTATTTCCTACCTTATTCAAGCCGTTGAGATTGTTAAACAAGGCAAGCTTCAGTGTCGCAATAGTTTGTGTAATACCATTGGTGTATAATGCCTTGATAGCACCATCTGAATTTATGGACACGGAATCAAATGTTCCATATTCGTAACCATCCTGTTTTGAGACAGCGGCGGTTGAGTCGCCACCATTTTGTGTAAGGCCGTTGTTTTTCCCTGATGTGCCAAGATCAAAGATAACGGACTGTGTGGTGCCAATACCGTTAAATTTAAATTGGAGAGTCGTATCACCACTGTTTGTGCTGAATGTCCCATCATCATTAAATGTTATACCCGTTATCTTGTTGTCTCCGCTGGTAAATGTACCTTCGCTGCTGTCCATGAAGGCAGTGAGATCCCACTTATTGTCCATCTGTTTTGTAAACCTGAGGGTAACCATATGCCTGGTTCCCTGGGAATCAAATATGTCCACTGAGGTGGTATACGTGGAGCCACTGAAGGTGTGATCTGTCCATGTCGTCTTACCTGTATTGGAACCGCTATCGGCAATGGTAAGTGACAATTTGTCTTTTCCGTCAGTATTTGCTTTAAGGATGATCTTACCCGAAGAATCGAGGCTGGCAGTTGCATCACCGGAAAATGCGGTATTTATTACAGTCAAAAGATCTCCAATGGTTGTTCCGTCATTCGTAGCTCCATACGTGAAGACAGCGGAAACAGCGGTTCCATCTGATTTTGTTCCTGTAATAAGAATAGTATCCCCGTTAACGTAATCAGTAGTTTTAGAATCCAGGTCGTTTAATTCGGTTGCCGAAGTTGCCGCAGTGCTGCTTTCGGTAAGGGCACTGGACATGATCAGCACCTCAGCCGTTGAACTTGATGCTGATGCATCAAGATTACCTGTAATGTATGCCTTAGATGTAGCCTTACCGGAAACAGTTGAATCATAAGGTATATTGATTTCTTTGCCGTTTGTGTCTAATACCTTATAGCCGGTATTTGAATCAATAAGATAATTATTTACGTCAGTAGTAAAGGCGCCTACCCTTGTAAAGAAATCCTTGCCTCCTCCGTTAACGACAAAAAATCCTTCTCCCTGTATGGCAAGGTCGAATACGTTATTCGTGCTTTCCAACGTCCCCTGGCTAAAGTTAGATGTAATGCTTGCAAATTTTACACCCTTTCCTACCTGCATCGGATTGCCGTTGGTCCCAATTGCTATGGTCTGACTTAGCAAGTCAGAAAATAATAGCCTTGAGGATTTATATCCGTAAGTATTAATATTTGCCAGGTTATTTCCAATGATGTCCAGCATATTTTGATGGGCGCGAATACCTGAGACGCCTGAATACAATGCACCGCCAAGACCCATAATAGCCTCCTTTCTGAAATAATAAAATATCCAATAAATCTAACTTAATCATTTGTCATTTCTTATCAACTGACTTGGTTGAGGTATTTAATGACGCAGACGTTGAAGCTTTAGAAACCGATGTATCACTAACCTCTATGAGATTTGAGATAGAAACAGATTCTCCATGAATAATAAAAGACACCGTTCCATCTTTTTCGAGTTTTACACCCTCTACAACACCCGTTTGCGTTGTGCTGCTGTTACCGCTATCACTGCTGTATGTAATAGTTTTGCCAATAAACATACTGGCCATAGAGATTTGATCCAATTGCAATGAGGCCGCCTCCATACTGTTCATATTTGACAGATACTTTGTTTGTTGTTGTTCCTGTTCCAACGCGCTGAATTGTGCTAACTGAGACATAAATTCAGAATTATCCGTAGGGTCTAACGGGTTCTGATTTTGTAACTGTGTTACAAAGAGCGTCAGAAAATTATCCATACTGATTTCTGAGCTCAGACTTGACATACCTGATGTACTCATGTTCTGCCTCCTTAAATAATGTAGTCGACCATTAAATCCGGCGTATTTATAACGGTTTCAATTTGTAAGCTATTGTTTACATTTCTTTCATTGCCAGATTGATCATCATTCTGGCTATCTTGACTTTTTTGAGTGTAATGTGGGTTGCCCGGCTCTGAATTTTCTGAGGATTTTTCTTTGTCTTCATTGCTATTTTGTACGTATACTTCGAATTTGTGGATTTCCACGCCGCTGGCTGCCACAGACTCTTTAAGACGATGGACATTGCCTTCGATTGCAGCCTTGACTTCTGCATTCTCCACAAAGATTTTTGCCTCAATTTCTTCATTCTCTTCCGTAAAGTGGATTTTTACGCTGCCCAGTTCCGGCGGGGTCAGGTGCATCCTGATTTCTGATTTGTCACCCTGGTTTATCATGCTGATCTTTTGAAAGAGCTGTTCCATGATGTTATGTGAATGCTCAATACCACTGGTGAAATTTCTATGAAGCGCATGACTTACATCATCATTGCGACCTTCTAATAGGAGTGGTTGTGTTGTACCGCTAAGGGGAAATAATTCTGTATTTTGATTTTGCGAAAAGTTTGTCGTGGTTGATGTTGATAATATGTCATCAGTTATTATCTGAGTATCCTGAAGAAAGGAATATCCATTATGGGTTTTCTGCATGTGAATTTCAGGTGACACAGACATAGAGAAGTTGTGTTTCTGTTTAAAGTTGTCAAACAGGTTCCATTCCTCATTTACCTGTAAAGTACCCTGAACGTTATGCAGGGGAGATACTTTATTGACTACTTTTGCCAGATCATTTTCCAGGTGTTTCTCTGTTATGTTAATTTGGTTGTTTCTCTCAGGTACAGGCACATGAAATCTGTTTTCTGTGGAAATATTTTGCGCCTGTGATCTAAAAGCAGCGGGCAGTTCTTTGATATCGATTATTTTGCCTGAATTCATAAATTCTGGTTCTTGTATTGTTACAGAAATGGATTGAGCCGATTTTTGCATCTCAGCGGGATTTTGTAAAATATTATCTTCCCTTATCCACTTCCCTTCAAGAGGGAGAAGAATGTGTCCTGACAGGCTATCTGCTTTTCTTCCGGTTAGCGGGGGAAGGTTAAGGTGGGATTGAAATGTTACTTTTTTTTGTATATCGGTTTCGGTGAGTTTCCTTTCTGGATATGGAGACAGGAAAAAATTTCCCCGATTAGCAGCAGGAATGAAGGTATGAATATTTTTACTGCTACTCTCTATAACTATATTACTTTTTAAAGACAGTTTCTGGCCAGAATTCCGGAAGGCTGTTTCCGAGTGTTCGATGAGTGTCCCGGTCAGGATATCTGCATAATGGGGAGTGCCCGATATTTGTAACCCAGAAAGATTCGGATCAAATTCTCTTTCACCTTTCTTTGTTAAAGAGGTAAAACCATCGATTTTTCTTTCAAAAAAGGCGGGTATCATAGTGAGATTATTTGCGTTTCCCTGCTGGTTGCCACTCACGAGTGTTCTTTGTATATTGTATACATCTGCTTCGCCATTACAATCATCTTGAATTAGTTTCGAGGTACTTGATTCTATTGCAGGATGGCTTGATTTCTGGAGGTCAGGCACATCATGAACTGTTAAATTGATTATCTGCTGGCCAAGTATTTCCTGAAATGGAATATCTTTATTAATGTTTTTAGCATCTCTTTCAGCGATTTTTGATTGAGCAATATCTGTGTCTGTTTGAGGAAAGCCCGGTATCTCTGTAGCCGGTCTGGTTCCTGTAAACAAATTCGTAAATAAAAATAAATCATTTAGGCCGGATAGCTCTACGGTCGTTTCTGACATAGTAACTTCCTCTTAGTGAAAATCGCGGATATTCAAAAATTTTGATTTTCATGGATGCAATGTCCATGCCTGTTTGCTATGAGGAAGGAATGGAATAAGTAATATGATTTTATCTAAGTCTTAATACATTGCCTTGTTGTAAGAGGCAACAATAAAAAAAATATTTATGAAAAAACGTTTTGCAGATGTAACGGCAATATGAATCCTGGGTAATTTTTTCCCTGTGATGTGTAATGATTTCCGTGCAGCAGAAACGTAATCCAATTGCAATCTGTACCATATATGTGATATTGTAATCGGCAAAAATAATAATGGTTATTGAGTTAACCCAGCAAAGTAAATAGCCTGGGAGTTAACGCAGGCAGTGACTAATCTATCAAAGAGTTGAAGCTCCCATTTCCTGCGGTTGAACCTATAACAAAATTCATCAAGATATGCTTGTAAATGTTTTTTTCCCCGAATTTATGGGAAGTTCCAACGATAACTGATTTGGCGTTAGAGATCAAAATGTGGATTCATTTGAGTACTTCATGGGACTTTTTACCTTTAATGATTTCTTGTATGCGATTATGTCCACTTTTGCTAACGATCGTATAGACAGGCAAACCATCGGTCTTAACCGGCTGATTCACTCTAACGTCAGCTCTAATGAGATGGTCAATGGTTGCACTATCTACTTTATCTACCAACAGTCGTTTTGGCAAAGCCAATGGCATCGCCATGGATAGATGCTTCAACAATTACAAGCTGTTTTCGAAGCACCACAACCGCGCTTACTACTTCCCTTTGTAGAACAACCAAAGAAAGAGTTATCGAACTCAACAATCCCAGTCAGTCGCCATGTTACCGAAGGTAACACCCAGAAACGATGAAAATGGGTTTTATAGCTGTATCACATTGATATATTTATACTTACACTTTTTTATTACGCCTTATTTTCGAGTCAGGGGAATCAATATGCATTTATTGTAAAGATGGTATCCGGTAACCAAATTGAAGATGGAGTATCTTCGATATCATATTTTCCAGCAATAAAGTAATATTGGCATTATGGTCAAGATGTTCTAATGATGTCTTGATTACATTTATAATACGGAATAGCGCATCTTCAGATAATGATTTGCTTTTCGATATTAATGCATCTTTCCAATCCACATAATGAATAGGTAGCTCACTCTTACCCGTTTTACAAACAAGCAGGTCACGATAATACAAGAGAATTGAAAACATGAGTTCTTTTACCTGGGATCGTTTTTCCTCCAATACTTCCATATCCTGGATATGCCATTCATCGAATAATTCTTTTGAGAATGTTAAATTGTCGTTCATTGATAATTTCAAAATCCGGTCAACAAGCCAGTTCTTTTTTTCAAGGGCATCTGTCCCGGAAAGTGATATAGCCCTCTCAATACTGCCATTGGATACAAACGCCAATCGTTCCGCTTGTCTATTATCTAGTTGAAATTGATTTATGAGGATATCTTTTACCACAGCCGTTGATAACGGAGAAAACCGGACGATTTGGCACCTTGACCGAATCGTTTCCCTGACTGATTCTAAAGAGGTTACGATTAATAGAATAATAGCATAGGAAGGAGGCTCTTCTAACGTTTTTAATAGACAGTTAGATGCCTCTTCGTTCATCTTGTCTGCGGACTGTATAATTACTATCTTATGCTTTGATTCCAGAGGTTTGACATTCAGGACATCCTGGAGATATTTTAATTGGTCGATTTTAATCACACGGCTGTTTTTTTCGGGGAGTATAAAAAACAGGTCGGGAAAATTATCATTAGCGATTCTTTGACAAGAATTGCAGGTATCGCACGCATCTATGCCAGGATGTTGACAAAAGATTGTCTTTGCTAATTCTTTGGAAAATAATGTCTTACCGATGCCTTCCTGGCCGGCAAGAATGTAAGCGTGTGCCAGGCGGTCATTGAGAATAGCATTTTGAAACAACTTTACAATACGGTCCTGGCAAGAGATGATTTTAAAAGACATGCGTAGGCTCGTCTAACATAGATACATCAACTGTTGATGCTCTGGAGTTTTTTGGAAAAAGCTTTTTTACCCCCTTTCATCCACCTGCAAGAGATAGATGAAGAGGGGTAAGTGGTTGTAATTATGTTGTACTATGGATAAGTATAACAGGGAACGTAATTTTCGCTGTTATCACACGTTTATTGTAAGACTAATCTTCCTCTTCTTCGTCTTCCTCCTCCTCCTCCTCCTCCTCCTCGGTTTCGAGTATTGCCATGATGTCACCTACTTTCACTACGTCGCCTTCCTGGGCAAGTATCTCTAATAATCTGCCAGATACCGGGGCTGTGACATTAAAAGTTGTTTTTTCAGTGATCATCTCAACAAGGTCCTCACCCTCTTCAACCTCTTCATCTTCTTCAACATACCAAAAAGAGACTGTCGCTTCATCTCCGTTATTTCCTTCCACTTCTGGTAATTCTACTTCGACTCTCATATAGATTCTCCTTAAATTATCAAAAGTAATGGTTTTACCAAATAATCTTTTACTTTAATTTAAAAACCTTTAAATTAAAGTAAAAGATTATACTTAGCGATATTTTCCTTGTCAAGCGTCAAGGTACCAAATGAGGTTAATCATGCTTCATAATTTCTTAACCCTTTTAATAATATAGATATAAAATCGCTTGACTTGGTTTAAAAGATAGTTTAAAATTCGATTTAAATAAAAAGCTGACAGACGCATTCTTAAAGGGATGCATTACGTTTCAAAACGAACTTTAATGTTTTGTGGTATATATTGTCAGCATTATGTACTTTTTGGCATAGACGTAAAGAAAAGTTCAGGAAGTTACTGTCTAAGGAATGTCACCAATATTATTAAATCCTTTATGAGAAATAAATGGAGAAATGAACAAAAAACAGCCTGTCAATATTACAAGATACACGTTTTTTGATATAAATAATCAGTTTTCCTAATTTGTCGATGTGCTGTTTTTATGTCTTGTGATTGTCATTTAACGATAATCATTATGGATCTTAAAGAGAAAATATTTCATAAATCCGATTCGTTCTGTCTGGGAAGCACTGCAAATAGATGGCAATATTGTTACGATCGATACGACATTCTCCATAATTATAGTGTGGTAATGTCGCATTTTAAGCGAGAAGATTTAATTTGTAACAAGTATTTCTAAAAGATCCTGTCCTTCATTTCCCATTCTGTTTCTGTTCAAACCGACGTTTCGCTCAGGTGGCATTTCTTCCAAAAGATTCATTTTCCCGACCTTCATTTTATCCTTATTGTATGTAAGATTGTTTTTATTTTTGGAGGATGAGCCTATAAATCGGCTTATAATATAAAATGCAAATATTTCAACTACTAGCATACCTCCTCCTTCCTGCATGTATTGCCCTTGGATACTTTATTTGTATCCTTGTATACAAGAAGAAGCAAGCAGCCAGCGAAAAGAGGATAAAGCGTCTACTTGAAGAATCTCAAAGAGAGGCCGAGAAAATTAAAAAGGAAGCTGAACTGGCAGCAAAAGCGGAATTATACCAACGCAGAGAGGCTTTTGAAAAAGAAACCCAGGAAACTAAGATGGAATTAAGGTTGCATGAAAAGAGGTTAAGTAAGAGAGAAGATAACCTGGAACGCAAAATGGAGTTATTGGCAAAAAAGGAAAGATATATTGATACGCTTTCTGCCAATTTTGCCTTAAAAGAAAAGAAAATAGATGAAAAGAGATCAGAACTTGAAAAGTTAATAGAAGAAGAAAATAAAGCCCTCCTGAAAATCTCAAACTTATCCAGGGAAGAAGCTGAAAAGCTTCTGCTAAGTCGATTGGAAAAAGAACTTGACATCAAATGCGCCGAATTAATTTCAAAAAAAATATCGGAGGCAAAAGAAAATGCAGAACAGACTGCCATATCGTTAA
This sequence comes from Candidatus Brocadia sp., assembly GCA_040048245.1. GTDB lineage: Bacteria > Planctomycetota > Brocadiia > Brocadiales > Brocadiaceae > Brocadia. Next base: position 20,735 of record JABRVT010000043.1, on the reverse strand, counting down.
TCAGCACCGCAATTCAACGATGCGCTGCAACTCATACAGCAGAAAATATTGTAAGTTCCATTGAACTCCCCAATAATGAGATGAAAGGACGTATCATTGGACGCGAAGGAAGAAATATCCGTGCCTTTGAAAAAGCGACTGGGATTGACGTTATTGTGGATGACACCCCCGGCGTAATCGTTCTTTCCGGATTCGATAGCGTTCGTCGTGAAATAGCAAGGCAATCAATGGAGAAATTGATCCTCGATGGGCGGATTCACCCTGCACACATTGAAGAAATTGTTAAGGAGACGGAAAAAGAGATTGAGCAAGTCATCCAGGAAACCGGAAAGCAAACCTGCTTTGAATTAGGCATTCATAACATTCACCCGGAATTGATAAAACTTATTGGAAGACTTAGATATAGAACGAGTTATGGACAAAATCAACTGCAGCATTCTATCGAAGTTGCCAACCTCATGGGTATTATTGCAGGCGAATTAAAACTGGATGTCCCGCTGGCAAAACGATGCGGTCTTTTACATGACATTGGTAAGGCTATCGGCCCCGAAATGGAAGGCACTCATGCTGTTGCAGGCGCCGACCTAGCAAAGCGTTATGATGAAAGACCCGAAGTCGTTAACGCGATTGCTGGTCATCATGAAGAAACGCCGGTGGAATCTGTTTATACGGTATTGGCAAGCGCTGCCGATGCGATTTCCGCAGGTAGACCGGGTGCAAGGAGAGAAACGTTAGAAAAGTATATTAAACGACTTGAGAAACTGGAAAGCATTGCAACTTCTTTCAGCGGTGTAGAAAGCGCTTATGCCATTCAGGCAGGAAGAGAAGTGCGTGTGATGGTATGTCCGGATAAGACAAATGACAAGGCAGCTGCCAAGTTGTGTTATGATATCGCCAGAGAAATTGAAGGACAATTGGAATATCCAGGGGAGGTTGTTGTTACCGTAATTCGGGAAACACGTTTTGTTGAACGTGCAAAGTAGTATATGCATACAGAATTTGACGTAATCGTGGTGGGCGCCGGGCATGCAGGCTGTGAAGCGGCCCTCGCATCTGCTCGTATGGGTATGAGTACGGCTTTGCTCACGATAAATCTGGACACGATTGCTCAGATGTCATGCAACCCTGCCATCGGTGGCCTTGCAAAAGGTCAATTGGTTCGTGAAATCGATGCGCTCGGCGGTGAGATGGCAAAAGTAACTGACGAAACGGGCATCCAATTCCGTATGCTCAATACCAAAAAAGGTCCTGCTGTCCATTCCCCACGCGCCCAGGCCGATAAAAAGGCCTACCAGGTATCCATGAAAAAAAGGGTGGAAAGCCAGAAGAACCTTTTTTTGAGGCAGGAAATTGTTGATGACCTCATCATTGATAACAAAAAGGTAGTTGGGATTATTGGTCAAAGCGGCGTAAAATATAAAGCAAAGGCAGTTATCCTCACTACCGGTACGTTCTTAAAAGGTCTTATTCATATCGGTGAATTCACAACCACTGGCGGCAGGATTGGAGAACTTTCGTCAGAAAAATTGTCGGATTCCTTGCGAAGGGTTGGGTTTGAGATAGGACGTCTTAAGACCGGAACTCCCCCCCGTCTCAATGGTCGCACTATTAACTATAAGATACTCACACCTCAGTACGGTGATGAAGATCCTCAACCATTCTCGTTTGCAACGGAAAAGATAGACCGTTCCCAGATCCCCTGTTATATTACATATACGAATTCCGGTACGCACAGGATTGTTATGTCTAATTTGCACCGTGCCCCGCTCTATACGGGACAGATTAAGTCTGTTGGACCCAGATACTGTCCGTCTTTAGAAGATAAGATCGTGCGGTTTTCAGGAAAAGATCAGCACCAGGTGTTTCTGGAGCCCGAAGGGTTAAATACCCTCGAAGTTTATTGCAACGGGATTTCAACCAGTATGCCCCATGACGTTCAGGAGGCGATCGTTCATTCCGTTGCGGGCCTGGAATCTGCAGAAATTGTACGATACGGTTATGCCATCGAGTATGATTTTGTTCCGCCAACCCAACTCCAGCCCTCTTTAGAAACAAAACTGGTAGAAAACCTTTTTCATGCAGGTCAAATTAATGGAACCTCCGGATATGAAGAAGCCGCTGCCCAGGGAATCATGGCAGGCATCAACGCAGCACTGAAGATACAGGGAAAAGGGCCTTTTATCCTGGACCGCTCAGAGGCATATATTGGTGTACTGATCGATGATCTCGTCACAAAAGGTACGCAAGAACCTTACCGCATGTTTACTTCCCGTGCAGAATATAGACTTCTCTTAAGACATGACAACGCCGACAGAAGATTAATGAAATATGGATACCGTTATGGGCTTATTTCAGAACAGCAGTGGCACAAATTGCAGGAAAAAGAGGAAGCCATTATAGAAATCTTAACCTATATGGATAAAAAAATGATCGGACCGGACACCCTCACAAAGATATTGAGCCGGCCAGACCGCACCTTTGAACACCTGCTTGCTATAGATACCGGACTCGGTAAAAGACAAATATCAAAAGAAGTAAAGGAACAAATAGAAATCGAGGTAAAATATAAGGGATATATTGAACGTCAACAAATTCAAATAGAGAAATTCAAAAAGATGGAAGATTATAAAATTCCTTCATGGCTTAACTACCAGAATATTTCTGAACTCAGGAAAGAGGCACGCCAAAAGCTCTTCCAGATCCGCCCGGTTTCCCTTGGGCAGGCATCACGCATCTCCGGAGTCTCCCCTGCCGATATTTCCATTCTTATGATCTACCTTGCGGGAAAAATGAAAAAACATCGTGAATCGTAGCCGTTATCCGTATCCGTGTGCTGGGTAATTTTGCATCTCCCCTCTTACCTGTGTCCATTATTTATGGTCTAAGTATATAATTTTGCTACAAAATCCTTATCCATAACCCCGGGTTTCTTCAATGTTTCAAAAGGATTTTCTTCCTCAAATCCTTTTCGCCCTCTTCGGCAGGTTTGCATCATTATTTTCTCACCTTTACGGCGACTCTCGTCTTTAAGCCGCTGGCTGTCCCGAATTTGATCTTTGCGTTACCGGTCTTCTTCATGGACGTAATTGTAAATACTGCATTACCACTGATGCCTGTGTTTTGGCTTGATGGAGTAACCGATATCAGTTTCTTACCAGACTTAACCTTTGCTGTTACCCTTTCACCCGCAACCGGGCAACCTTCGCTGCCCGTCACCGTTACCGTTATGTTATCGCTCTCCTCTCTCTCGAGCTTCAGCGTTTTGGGAACTGCCTCTATAAATACAGCTTCGCATACGGGCGTAGGTGTTACAGTAGGTGTTGCCGATATGGGTTGCAATTCAAAATTTAATGTTCCCTCAATATAGGGTTCTATTTCAATAGATTGTGATTGAGATACATAGCCATCGGCTGATGCAGTAAGAGTATAAACACATCCACAACACAAAATCTCTTCAGGATCAGACCAACTATAAGAACCTTTTGCATCTGTAAAGGATATTCCCATACCACCAATAACAAGTGCATTTTCAATGCCATTTTTAGTCACTGCATCTGTTACTTTACCAGATGCAGAATGACAACCGGAAGCAGAAGATGGTGTTGGTACCGCTATTGTTGTAGGTGTTGCCATTGCCGATAATGTAGTAAAGGACTTTTCAAGTCCATATAAGAACAATTCGCTATTCTGCGCTACAATTCTGTAATAATACGGTGTATCAGGAGATAGTCCACTTATACCGATACTTACTATCGTGATGTCAGTTCCGCTCACGGTTTGCGTTGAAGATGTACTACTGTAATAACCACTGGCTGTTCCATATTGAAACCATGCCGTCATTGGAGATTCAGAGAAATAATTATAAACTTTCCCATTTAATGTCGCTGAGTTTGATGTCACGTCCGTTGCTTCGCATGTTGCCGCATCATACGGTGGCGGTGCTGCGAATGCCAAATTTGAACATAAACCGAAGATGCCGCAAATAATTATCAAACAATAGAGGGGGATAAAAGAGGTGTTTTTCATACTTTCACCATCTTTCTTACATTTTAAACGGCTAAAATGTTACAATAAGGAATGAACTTTAATTTTTGAAAATTATTGAAGTGCAGCAACACACCGGGCACATATGGTGGGATGTTCCTTAATGGTCCCCACGCTCTCTCTCAAGTTCCAGCACCTTTCACACTTTTTGTGTTGCGATACCTTGCATTCTATCCAGAGATTTTCCATTAATTCCCCCTTTACCGCCCTGGATGTGATATTCCTATCCAGTTTTACTTCAGATACAATAAAAATCATCGGAAGGTCCTTTTCGTAGCCTTTAAGGAACTGCCAGAGGTCTTCATTTTCTGTATAAAGAATGACGGATGCCTCCAATGAGTTGCCAATCAACTTGGCCGCACGCATCTTTTCCAGTTCCCTTGCCACATCAGTTCTTATATTGATCAGCTTTTCCCATCTTTCATGGAGAGCGTTGTCTGTCCAGGCGGGGATTTCTCTGGGAAATGTCGTCAAATGAACACTGGGGACGTCCTCATCCTTATGGATAATCGCTGACCATACTTCTTCAGCCGTATGGACAATAATTGGCGCTGACAATCTTACGAGGTTTAACAGGATGTAATACATCACCGTCTGTGCAGCACGTCGTTCCCTTGAATTTTTTGTAAAGGTATATAATCTGTCCTTCAAGATATCCAGATAAAAAGCACTCATTTCCACCGTACAAAAATTGTAGATATTGTGAAAAACACGGTGAAACTGTAACGACTCATAGGCCGACGTAACGTTCTTAATTAATTCTTGTGTCTTATGCAATGCCCAGCGGTCTATTTCCAGTAATCCTTCATAGGCTACGGTGTTTACCTTTGGATCAAAATCGTAAAGGTTGCTCAGCAGATATCTGAACGTGTTGCGAACCCGTCTGTAGGCATCCGAACACCGAATAATTAAATTACGCGATACGCTCATGTCATTCTGATAGTCCAGAGAAGAAGTCCATAATCTGAGTACGTCGGCTCCAAATTCCTTTAAAGCGTCTTCTACCGATATGAAATTTCCACGGGATTTGGACATCTTTTTCCCTTGTTCATCAACAACAAACCCGTGCGTTAAGACCGACTTAAAAGGCGCCTTATCCCATGCACCAACCGATGGAAGCAATGAAAGCTGAAACCATCCACGGTGCTGATCCGTCCCTTCCAGATACAGATCGGCTGGATACGACAACTCAGTGCGCTTGTGTAAAACAGAATGGTGGCTTGAGCCCGATTCAAACCAGACGTCGAAGATATCCATTTCTTTTTCGAACTGATTACCCCCACATTGAGAGCATTTCATATCAGGCGGTAAGAAATAGGATACATCCTTGTAAAACCAGATATCGGCCCCTTCTTTCTCAAATTTGTCTCTCACATAATCTATTGTCCTGATATTTATATGTGCTTGACGACAATGCACACAATGAAAGGCTGGGATGGGCACTCCCCATGAGCGCTGTCTGGAGATACACCAATCGGGACGTTCAGAAATCATCTTTGCCATACGACTCTCGCCCCACGAAGGTATCCATTTCGTCCGTTTTATTTCATCCAATATCCTCTGACGCAGGTTGTTATAATCAAGGCTAACAAACCATTGCTCTGTTGCCCGGAAAATAACAGGATCGTCACAGCGCCAACAATGGGGATAAGAGTGAGCAATTTCTTTTTTATCAAGCAATGCCCCGAGCATCTCCAGTTTTTTAATTATTGCATCGTTTCCTTCTTTTAAGATATTGAGCCCAGCAAATTCACCCGCCTCTTTTGTAAAATTACCCTTTTCATCAACAGGACTTAACATAGGTAAATGATATTTGACGCCGGTGAGATAATCTTCCTGACCATGTCCCGGCGCTGTGTGAACACAGCCCGTACCATCCGATAAGGTTACATAGTCTGCCAACACTACAGAGCCTATCCTGTCCATAAAAGGATGCCGGTACTTTATACCCTCCAACAAACGACCCTGCACCTTGCCGAGGCACTCATAATCCTTGATTCCTAACATAGACATAATTAATTCAGCCCTCTTATCGGCAAGGATACTGATTTCTTTCTTTTGTGTTTTAGGATTCAAATAACGAATGGCTACATATTCATGCTCGGGGTGGATGGCAACCGCAACGTTTGCCGGAAGTGTCCAGGGGGTAGTGGTCCAGATCATGATATACGAAATATTGCTATCTACCCCTTTGAATAGATTGCCAATATCATCCGTGAGTTTGAAGTTTACATAAATGGATGGGCTAGGTGTTTCTTCTCTATAATCAAGTTCAGCCTCTGCAAGGGTCGTTTGTCCGAGTTCATTGGGGCACCAGTGGACGGGTTTTTTGCTTCGATATACGTATCCCTTTTCCACCAGTTTTCCGAATACCTCGATAATACCAGCTTCATATCGAGGATCAAAGGTCAGGTATGGATGTTCCCAATCTCCCAGTACCCCCAGGGCCTTAAATTGCGTCTTTTGGAGTTTTACAAATTTTTCTGCATATTTTTTACATTTTTTCCGAATTTCTGGTTTGGTTAAATTTTTTCTTTCCTCACCCACCTCCTGCATTACGCGGTGTTCAATCGGCAGGCCGTGACAATCCCATCCCGGGACATAAGGGGCATCATAACCCTTCATCGTGTGAAAGCGCACAATAAAGTCTTTTAATATTTTATTTAAGCCGGTACCGATATGGAGTTCACCGGTCGGGTAGGGGGGGCCGTCATGCAGGATATATTTTTCTTTACCGGCACTTGCCCTTCGAATTTGCTCGTAGAGTCGTTCCTTTTCCCATCTTTTCTGGATTTCTGGTTCTTTTCTGAGCAAATCCGCCTTCATGGGGAATTGGGTAGTGGGCAGGTTGAGTGTATTTTTATAATCCATGCAGATGGATATTTTCCTTAAGATTCCTGGTTCAATAAGGATTTTAAATCTTCTGGGCCTAATCCTTCAATCATTAATCTCTTGTCTCGTGAGGATTTACCTGAAATGATGTGGATAGAGGATTCATGAACATGGAGTATCTCTGCCAGAAGTTCGATTAAGGCCTTGTTTGCTTTGCCTTTTTCCGGAGCTGCTGTAACGGCTAATTTTAAACGCCCTCCATACTCACCTATGATACGGTTTTTACTTGAGCCTGGCTGGGTTCGGATGGATAGAATAACGCCCGAGTTTGTAGTGACAATATCAAGCATATGGATATAGGAATTGCTCAATAACCATTATATCTAATGAACAATTAATCATAAACTACCGAGAATTCGTCAAATTCACCGGTGTATTCTTCCCAGCGTACGTCTATACGGTTCACAAAAGCGCCAGTAGGTCCCTTTCTGCACCAATTCACCATTTTATCGACGGCGTCTTTTTTGCCTTCAAATACAGCTTCAACACCACCATCTAAACAATTCTTTACCCATCCTTTAATACCGAATGCTCTGGCTTTGTCCCTTGTAGAAGCACGAAAGAATACTCCCTGCACTCTGCCATATACATAAATATGTGCCCGTGTCATATGGCGTATGCTTATTTTTCAATGACTATTTGGAACCATATATGTGCTCACTGTCAGCCGCAGAAGGCAAGTAGTTTAAGCCCACAAAGGTAAAGTTTACTATCCCAAAAGAGATGAGTAACCAGAATGCCAAGATAACAGAGGCTTTTGATTTGCTGATATTCATCTTGGGTAAAATGAGTGGGGTATGTAAGTAAGCAAGATATGCGAGCCATGTAATCAAAGACCACGTTTCCTTAGGATCCCATGACCAGTAATCACCCCATGCCTTTTTTGCCCAGACTGCACCTGTAACCATACCTAGTGTAAGAAATGGGAATCCAAAGGCAACTAATTTATAACTGAGTTTGTCGAAATTTATTAGTAATATTTCGTTTCCTTTTTCTCCTTCATTTCTTTTCCTGTTTTTCGCAAAAGGTTTTACCGCTAGAAATATGCAACTTGTAATAAATGAAATGCCAAAAGCTCCATACCCCAACATATAAGTAATAACGTGCGCTAACATCCAGTTACTTTTCAGCGCCGGCATAATCGGTCTTATGGAGGGGTCTTGAAGTGTTGCATATAACAAAATCAACATCGCCAGGACTGATGCAAGCGCTCCTACAATTCTAAAATTATAGATAAACTCAAATACTATATAAACAAGGGCTGTACAACAAGCATAAAATACCAGAGATTCATACAGGTTGGAAAAAGGAGGATGTCCTGCTTTAATCGAACGCACTATCAACCATGTCAGATTAAAGCAAAACGCTAAGATGAATAATCCCAGCGATATCCATTTAGCTGCAGTCGACCTCCACACTTCCCTCGCTATATACGCAACTGACGTTATTATATATATAATCAGGGTAATATTTATTAAGCTCATTTTTTTATTCCTCCGTCTCTTTTTTTGGTTTTTTTCTCAGGAACGGTTTTACATAAAATATAAATATAACTCCAAAACACAGTGCCCCAAAACCTGCATAAACTACAGGGATACCGGGGTCTTTAACAATTTGTAAACCGGAAAAGGATCCGGCCTCCGGATCGTAGCTTGATTGATAAATAACATATCCTTTGTATTTCAAAGGGTCGTTTACCCTGATAGTTTTTTCAAGCACTGTTTGTCCATCTTCCACAATTCTAAGCTTGCTCGTGAAATGTTTGATCGATTCACCTGTGGATTCATAAACAAGCGCAAAGTTGTTATCAGGATACCAAGTAGCATATCGGTTGTTGGAGAACAACCAGTCTTCGACCTTCCCGCGAGGTCCGTCAACTTCAACCAAAATAGCAGGAATTCCGATCTCGTCAGATTTTTTAATGACTTCTTTCTTAAAATCGAAAGAGGGGAAATAATTAGTTATGGCGACCTGACAGTTGATGTCTCCAACGGTATAGTTTTTCCCAAGTTCCCATGGTATAGTTTCAACGATTCGCCGATCCTTTATAAAGGCAATTATCTGTTTTCCGTCTGGTGAGTGAAAAATCCTTACGGTGTTTTTAACCATGTGGGTGCTGGCAATTCCATTACAGGTCAATTTCACATTTTTATACTTCGATGGGTGCATTTTGTCCCAGTCGGGAAACTTTTCAAATACCCAGCGGGTTTCAGGACCTTCCGGGCCGTTAACCTCCACCTGAATAGCAGGATTGTCAGGCGGCTGCTCACTTAGAGGTCTCCTGTCTCCATAATTAAGCACATATTGTAACATTCTTATGGTGTATTCGGTTCCTTGAATTTTGAAAACTTTATTTAATTCCAAAGGATAGTCCTGAAACGATCCCTGACCTGATATTGCGGCCGATAACTTCGCCTGTGCAGTCCCAACAGAGACAATAGCCTTATCTAACTCTTCCCGGGAAGGCAGCCAGATATATTCTATCCTTAAATTTTGCTTCCTGTCTTCATAATAGTTACGATCATAGGCTAACAACCAACCTTCTGCTGCAACTCTATCCGATCCCATCAGCATAACATAAATAGCCGGGTTTTCTGGTTCATCTGATGTATTTATCGGTTCCTGATGCAATTCTGCATCAGGAATATAGTCCTTGATAGTTACCCTGTAATCCGATCCTGTAACCCGTTGCTTTTTCCCAAGCTTTACGTCTAATACTTTCTGTCGATCTTTGCTCTTCACATACGATACGAGCTGAAATTTTGGTTCGTTTTTTTCCAGGATGAAATCATCTAAGGCAATCGAAAATGGTAAATCTTTCTTGATGTAGTCCATTTTTCCCTGACGGTTAATCAATTGTGTAAGAAAGTAATTTACTGATTTTCCCTCGTAAACGTTTACACCACCCTTTACGCCCAATTGAAATTTTATAACACCACCGATTAATATTAAAACAAGGCTGAGATGGGTGAGGATAAAACCGGTCTGGAGAAATGTGTTTTTCCACCGTTTGATGGTACAGCAAATGAGGTTCGCACAGAGCAGTACCAGCAGGAACGAAAACCAATAGGAGTGGAATACATTGGATAACTGTGTTATTCTGAAAAAAGTTGCCAGCCCGTACCCGTATTTTGCAGTATATTCATCCAGGGTTTTTTCCTGTAAAATTACTGTCCCCAGAATGCAAGCTACAACCATAATCAAAATAATTACCACAGCAAGTTTGACCGAACAGAAGAAATCCCAAACTTTATTGGTATTCTTCCTTTCGTATCGGTTTGTCTGAATAGTCTGTTTCGCGGTATCTTTTAAGTCCGTTACTGTGTGAGATTGGTTTTGTTTTCCATTTTTCATAAAAATATTATTAAACTGAAAGTGACCGAAAAATACTTGTTTATAAAATGATAAGTAACATCAATAATTTATCAGTACGAAAGATTGATAAATACTTGTAATTCAACTTTTAGAACCTTTGAAGTGACAGAGGTCTTTTCAGACCGGGGTTGTTTTGAAACTTGGTTTGCAAATTGTGGATAACGCAGGTTTGATGTATCTGGTTATTTACATTACGACAATTACTAAACCAACGTTTCTTCCGATAAGCCGGCGGCTATCGGAAGAAACTATCTTCCTCAAACAACTTATTTTTCTTCACTCTCTTCGGTTTCTTCAAATGTTTCTGATGACATTTCTTCCGTTCGCTCCTTCAACACAGGTTCTTTCGGGGGCAGTGAGGCAACAGCTGTCAATATTAAAAATTCCACCCTTCTGTTTTCTCTCTTTCCGGCGGCTGTATCGTTTGATGCAATTGGCCGGTTCGGGCCGAACCCCGCAATGTGAATTCTTCCTTCGGGAATATTTTCACGTTTCGTCAAAAAGTGAAATACGCTTAGCGAACGCGCAGCAGACAAATGATGGTTTGAATCCCACAGGTGCCTTGTCCTTAAAATGGGGTCTGTATCAGTATGACCATCGATTCTGATGGAGATACGCGGATTCTCCTTAAGAAAACTTGCCATTTTCCTCAAGGCATTTTCTCCAGTGGGTTTTATTGTGGCGCTGCCTGAATCATAAAGTACTTTCTCCGGGAAGAGGATCACCGGACCCTCAACGGTATCCCTGACGGTAACGCCCTCACCAATTTGCCTTGCAAGCTTTCTGAGTTTGTTCATCTCCTCTTCACTTGTCTTAAGCTTGTCTGACAAGGAGGAAAGCTGTCCTTTAAGCCTGGCGATTTCATCTGATTGGTCCCTTATTGTAATTGCTTGTCTTCTGTTTAAGTTTCTCAACTCGTTCAACTCAGCACAACCCGACATTCCTGCAAAGGCTACCAAAAGGAAAAGCTTCGCGTATTTCCCGTATTTAAACATGTTTTTCCCTCCCGTTGGTGAGGCAGAATAAAATGTGAATAACGTTACGAGACAGCCAGAAAATCCATGGAATATCAAGAACAAAGTCAAACTATAACATTTGATATACCTGTTTTCAAGCGTTTTTTCTGTGAATTGTATTTTTGTAAAATCACTTTGAATGGCTAGTTATTGGTAAACTTTATCGGGATCGAATATCTTACTTTCTGTGATCTGAATACTATCTGTTCCTGGAATATATTCCCGGTAAAAGCACGTTCTGTAACCAGCATGACATGCTGCAACGTGTTGTTCCACAACGAAAACAAGTGAATTCCCTTCACAATCGAAAAATACCTTCTTTACCATCTGGATATGACCCGATGTCTCTCCCTTAATCATCAACCGGTTCTGGGAACGACGAAACACATGCACCTTGCCTGTTTCTATCGTCTTTTCAACAGCTTCTTTATTCATATAGCACAGGGTAAGCACCTTTCCATCCAGCTCGTCTACTATTACCGAGGGAATGAGCCCCTTCCCATCAAAATGTAATTTTTCCAACAATTGCATAAGGTATCTCCTTTTATCTGGCTGTTTTAAAATGTTTTGTTAATCAGGGTTTTGATATTTTGTATTTGTTTTGGATTCAGGATTTATTGCGTAATTTGAAAATTTGTTATCCGTGATTTCTTGTCTTAAACATCGCAATTTTCTTGTATAAATTTTTGGCCGATTCCTCAGGATTATCGGCATGCATAATGCTCGAAATGACCGCTATACCATCTGCTCCTCCGGCTAAAACACTTTCTATGTTTTTTTCACTGATTCCACCAAGCGCAATAAGCGGTATCTTTATTTTGGTTTTTAGATTCTTAATCTCATCAGTCCCGGTAGGTTTCAGAAGTCCTGCCTTCGAAGGCGTATCAAAGATGGGTCCGAACGTAATATAATCAGCCCCGCAGTCCTGGGCATGCAATGCCTCTTGACGGCTATGGGTAGATATTCCGATAATTTTTTCAGAACCGATCAATCCCCTTGCTATAGGAAAAGGAAGCGATTGCCACCCCAGATGCACGCCATCTGCTTCTACTGCAAGGGCGATGTCTACTCTGTCGTTGACGATGAAATTTGCTTTATAGTCTGCAGTCATCTTTCTTGCTTCACGCGCCAGGGAGTAAAGTTCGTAAGTGGTAAGCCCCTTTTCCCTTAATTGCACCGTCTTAACACCGCCCTTCAGCGCAAGTTCTATAGTGTTGAGAAACGATTGTTTACAGAGACTCCTGTCCGTAATCAGCATGAGGGAAAGGTTATTTATTTGTTGCTTATGTGGCATAGAAACTAGATAAACGTAATTTTTAAATCTGTCCTTGTCATATTTCACCTTTCCTGGAACGAATCTTCTATACGTGCAAGACAGGAATTAATTTTTTATCAACAAGCTGACTATGCTGTTTTAGAAGAGGATTCACAACTTCACTTATAAATTCTTCTGTCTGCTGCGGTGCCCTGCCAACGAGTCTGACCGGGTCAATAATTTCTTTCAACTTCGATTTAACTTTGGAAAATGAAGGGTCTTGTGCGATTCGCTCCAAAAGGTCATTTTTGTTTCCCTTTTCTTTTATCCCGCGTGCGGCCTCCATTGCATGCCTGCGGATTCGTTCGTGCAATTCCTGTCGGTCACCCCCAGTATTCACAGCCGCCATAAGGATGTTTTCGGTTAACATAAAAGGTAATTCATCTGCAAGATGGCGGCTGATAACGGAGGGATAGACGCTGAATCCTGATGCAATGTTCAGTACAATATTCAATATGCCATCAATGGCAAGAAAGGCTTCAGGAATAGAGATTCTTTTATTGGCAGAATCATCCAGCGTCCTTTCAAACCACTGTGAGGCTGCGGTAAATGCCGGATTTAAACAATTACAGAGCACGTAACGTGCAAGGGAAGCTATTCGCTCACAACGCATAGGGTTCTTCTTGTAAGCCATGGCTGATGAACCGATCTGCTCTTCTTCAAAGGGTTCTTCTACCTCTTTCAGATGTTGAAGGAGTCGCATATCGTTGGAAAACTTTTGGGAAGATTGAGCAATACCTGCCAGGCTAAACGCTATCTGGCTGTCAATTTTCCGGCTGTAAGTCTGTCCTGTTACGGGATAATACCCATCAAATCCCATCTTTTTTGTAACAAGTTCGTCCAGCTTTTTCACCTTTTCAGTATCATTATTAAAGAGGGACATAAAACTGGCTTGTGTACCCGTTGTACCCTTTACGCCGTGAAACCGTAAGCCCTTGATTTTCGCTTCAACCTCTTCGATGTCAAAAATATAATCCTGTATCCATAAACAAATCCTTTTCCCTAACGTTGTTGGTTGGGCCGGCTGGAAGTGGGTAAAACTTAAGGTTGCAAGGTCTTTGTATTTCATCGCCTGATTTGAGAGGATATTTATAATATTTACCAGCTTTGCAAGGATGATACGCAATCCTTCTCTCATCTGGATAAGGTCGGTATTGTCCTGCACATAAGCGCTGGTCGCACCGAGATGGATAATGGGCCTTGCCTTTGGGCATTGTTCACCATAGGCGTGGATGTGCGACATAACATCATGCCTAAGTTTCCTCTCGTATTCTTTTGCAACATCAAGGTTGATCGTGTCCTGAAAGCGTCGCATTTCATCAATTTGGTCTTCAGTAATAGCTCCTAACCCCAATTCCTGCTGTGCCTCAGCAAGTGCAATCCAGAGTTTCCGCCAGGTGCTGAATTTATGTTGGTCAGAAAAGATGTAGCACATCTCTTTGCTGGCATATCGCTCAGAAAGCGGGGATTGATATTTGTTGTAATTGTTGGTCGATGGCATAAACTTACCTAAATTTTTCTGCATGTTTCTTCATGTTCGGTTATTTTGAAAATTTTTTACATTTTTGGCGAAAACAATTTACCTCGTCCTTTAGAATTTGCAGGACATGGATATAAATGTCGCGCTACATGTTCCGATTCATTCTGGTTGGAGTATTGGCGGCGGAAAGTATTGTAATCATAAAAGGATAAAAATCAATTTAAAATAAAAAAGGCGTTGACTGTTCAAGGACAACGCCTTTTTTATAGAAATTTCTGTTTTCAAACACAGATTATGAGCATTTTATCAAAACATCATTATTATGCTTTTCATTAGCAGGAATCCATGTCCTGATCATTAATGTCTGTGTCCGCATGGGGCGGAACCTATTGTTTCTTTCTCCTCCGGTATTTCCCCGATGACGGCATCGGTCGTTAAGAGCAGCGTGGCAATACTTGCACCATTTTGTAACGCTGTTTTTACAACCTTTGCTGCATCAATGATACCGGATTCTACCATGTCAGTATATCTCTCACCAAAGGCATCATAGCCATAATTGCCGGTACCTTCCTTTACACTTTGCAGGATAACAGCGCCTTCCAGTCCGGCATTCTCAGCGATTATCTGTATTGGTTTTTCTATGGCCGCTCTGACAATATTCACACCAATTTTCTCATCACCCCTGACCGAAATGGTGTCCAGTACCTTTGATGCCCTTATCAGGGCAACTCCACCGCCTGGCAGGATGCCCTCTTCAACTGCCGCCCTGGTAGCCTGTACGGCGTCCTCAACACGATATTTCTTTTCCTTCATCTCTGCCTCTGTGGCAGCACCTACGTTTATCTGTGCAACTCCACCGGAAAGTTTTGCAAGCCGTTCCTGCAATTTTTCACGGTCATAATCAGAAGTGGTTGTATTTATCTCCGCCTTGATTTGCGAAATCCTTCCCTGAATTTCATTTTTATCACCGGCTCCCTCAATGATTGTTGTTGTATCTTTGTCGATAACCACCTTCTTTGCTCTGCCGAGATCGGTGAGTTGTACGCTGGAGAGTTGTATGCCCAGATCTTCAAACAGGGCTTTGGCCCCTGTCATAGCGGCAATATCACCCAGCATCGCCTTCCTTCTGTCACCAAACCCAGGAGCCTTGACTGCGGCGCATTGTAATGTTCCACGGAGTTTATTAACCACCAGGGTACTGAGTGCTTCTCCTTCTACATCTTCTGCAATGACAATTAACGCCCTGCCTGATTTGGCAATCTTTTCCAGGAGAGGAACGAGGTCTTTGATGGCAGACAATTTCTTTTCATGTATCAGGATATAAGGGTTTTCAAATATTGCCTCCATGGTTTCAGGTGAGGTAACAAAATAGGGAGACAAATAACCCTTATCGAATTGCATTCCTTCCACGACGTCGACGGTGGTTTTCAGACTTTTCCCCTCTTCTACTGTAATGACACCATCCTTGCCGACCTTTTCCATAGCATCTGCTATCTGGTTGCCAATCTCTTCGTCGTTGTTACCGGCGATTGTAGCAATTTGCGCAATCTCTTTTCTGCCGGATATTTTAATGCTCATCCTGGTTAATTCTTTTATCAGGGCATCCACCGCCTTTTCTATTCCGTGCTTAATATCTACAGGATTTGCGCCTGCCGTAATATTTTTAAGACCTTCCTCAAAAATAGCTTCTGCTAAAATCGTTGCCGTAGAAGTGCCATCACCTACCATATCATTTGTCTTGGAGGCTGCCTCCTTGACCATTTTAGCTCCCATATCTTCATAGGGGTTTTCCAGTTCAATTTCCTTTGCAACAGTAACACCATCGTTGACTACCGCCGGAGAACCAAAACCCTTTTCAATAACGACATTGCGGCCTTTTGGTCCCAAAGTGACCTTGACGGCTTGTGCAAGCTTCTTTATACCCCTTTTTATAGACTCGCTTGCGTCATGCCCATAGATAATCTTTTTTGCACCCATCACTTACCTCCTGAAAATATTAGTCAATTACCGCCAAAATATCATCTTCAGACATCAGCAGATATTCTTCACCATCAATCTTTACTTCAGTACCGCCGTAGGAACTGAATAATACCCGGTCACCCTTCGCAACCTGAAACTTTGCCCGTTCTCCGCTTTTCAGCAATTTCCCGTCACCAAGGGCAATAACCTTACCTTCCCTGGGTTTTTCTTTCGCCGTATCGGGTAATACAATACCGCCCGCAGTCTTTCCCTCTGCTTCAACTCTTTTTATCAATATTTTTTCGCCTAATGGTCTCACATTCATAACTCAAATCACTCCTTTCTTTAAATATCCTTAAGACCTTTTGTTTATACCTCAATCTTCTATCTACAATAATATTTCTCAATGACCTGTTCTACAGAATCCCGTAATATGTTGATATTAATAGGTTTCGGTATCAGCGTGTATACATCTTCACTTATAAGATCGATTTGAAGTTCTTTTGTTATTTCGCCTGACATAAAAATGCAGGGAATGGAAAGACAGATTTCATTTTTTATAATCTTGAACGTTTCGAGACCACTATAATCAGGAAGATGTACATCTAAAATTAAAAGATGTACCTCTTCTGTCTTGGCTATCTTTACAGCCTCCCGTCCACAACTGGCAAGATGTGTTGTGTAACCCTTCGGTTTAAATGCGTCCTTTATACTGGCACGGCATGATTCGTCGTCATCAGTTATCAGAAGTGAATAATGCCTTGCACGTGGGTCTAACAATGCCATCATAATTGAATCCTCACTCAATTTTGAGAAAACATCACCCACAACTTATAGCAAATAATATACCGACAGGAACATTGCAAATTTCCCAGATATATACCAGATATATAAGTTGGTTGTCAATCGGTTAATCAGATAATTGAGGGTAATATAAAACAGCTATATTTCATTACAAAGTAGTTGCTTATAGCTTAATTAATACTTACTCTGAATTTATTCTACAAATTTTTATTTTCCTTATCAACACGATTTTGTTGTTGCCATTTTGACACTTTTCAGGCACATAAATTTTTATTACTGTCACTCTGGCAGATGTCTCTACTGAAAATATTCCAATCGTGTCCTTGATTAATAAATCTTTTATTACTATAATCTTACCGTTTGCATGGGAACGACAGAGACCTGTACTCGTGGAAACGGGGAAAAGCAAAGTTATTTTTATCTCACAAAACAAAACCTAATTCAATTGTATTGTATAGAATTTCATTTTATTTAAGCGATTTTTTTGGTTATACGGACTGTACTGGGGTATGCCATACGCACTATCGTTTTGTCCCTGCCTGTCTTAACTTAAGACGTTTGCTATAAGTTCTGACAATGCATATATGAGTAAAACACAAAAAGTCAAAACTGGTTTTCCGGAATTGCTGAAAAAGATTCGTTCAATACTCGATTTGATTAAATTCAGTCACACCATATTTTCATTTCCATTTGCCGTAATGAGTGCATTTCTTGCAGCAGACGGTATGCCTGGTATAAGACAATTGTTGTTAATCCTTGCGGCGCTGGTAACTGCACGCAGTGCAGCCATGTCTTTTAATCGTTTGGTCGACACCTCTTACGACATCCACAATCCACGCACAGCATATCGTGTCGAACTTCAAAAGAAAATCGGTAGAAAGTACGTGTGGATATTTACTGTTCTCTGTGTAATACTTTTTATTGCCTGCGCATGGTCACTCAACCGACTGGCCTTTTATATGTCTCCGCTGGCCGTCATCGTCGTCTTTGGGTATTCGTACACAAAACGGTTTACTCATTTATCTCACTTTGTCCTCGGTTTTGCATTAGGGCTGTCACCAGTTGGCGCTTGGATAGGTATTCAAGGGACACTGGCGTCAACGCCTTTCCTGCTTGCCATAGCTGTTGTATTGTGGACAGCAGGGTTTGACATTATTTATGCATGTCAGGACCTGGAGCATGATGTAAAATCGGGATTATATTCCATCCCAAAGAAATTAGGCATCAGGGGGGCATTAATACTTTCTGGCGTATTACATTTCTTTATGGTATTGGTGCTGCTGGCGTTATCACGGTATACAGATTTGGGAATGATTTATACGATTGGGGTATGTATTGTTTCCGCTTTGCTCTTTTATGAACATGCCATCGTGAAGCCAAAAGATCTGTCCAGAATAAATACAGCCTTTTTTACCGTAAACGGAATTATCAGCGTTGGTCTGATGGGTGTAACTTTACTAGATATCCTCAGTTAGTGTTTTCCAAAACTAGTTTTGGCTTTCCCTGTTAAAAACATACAGGACCCGGAGAGATAGAGATATAGCTTGCGGTTAAAACAGGGCACGAGAAGTTGGCATACCGTCAAAAAGAACAATTGTAGTGAAGAATGCCTCATGAAATCCTTAATTTTACAAGCCTTTTTTACTTAATTTGCGAGACTTAGGCTAGATTTTACCCCGTTATGCAGTAACGGTAGCGGCACAACGATTTAGGCAGATGTGGCTCTAGCCACCCGCTGGATTGACTTGTTGGCTTTCTCGCAATAATTTATCAAAATCTTCTGGCGTTAATTTTGCTTGTTTCAAATATGGGAAAGAGTGGAACGTTTGATAGGCCGCTGGGTAGGAACCGTTAATCATAGGGTTTCAGCCGTGGTATGTTTCTGAAGCCAAACATGGCTTCTTCTCTGTCTTACCACAATCCAACCGTTCCGTAATGCTCTTATAATTTGACCATATGGCAGGTTCGGAATTTTCATCATACAGTCAGTTCAGCTGTCCAGTATTCGGCGGGGGGATTTGAGCATCCCCAATAGGCTCTAGATAAAGTTCAATTGCTTCTCGAATGTTCTTCAGCGCCTCCTTCCTGGCCACCTTCATCGCTAGGCTCAAGGATAATTTTAATTTTCATGGGATCACCTCTCATTTAAATTTTAGCCCGCTTCTCTGATTACAGGAGTACGAACTCAAAAAACGTCAAGTGCTTTAATTTTGTTAGCTGCTGATTGTGCTTTTGAGAAGGGCAGCCGCCACATCTTTGGCAACCTCTTTAACTAAATCGAACGTCATCGACAGACCACCTTTGATAAAGGATGTCTTTGTCTTGTTCCAGGCCGTGTCGCTCCGGATGGCATCTAAAAACTCGTGGACTTGCCAAGTTAACCGCTGCGCCAGGAAATTCTGGGCATGATGGCCTAGGGTTTTTGCCATTTGCCCATGTATGAGACCAGCCTCCATTAGGAGCTCAACATGATACGAATATTCGTAGGCCTTCTCCGAAGGAAAGTCGTTCAGTTGCAACGGACCATGATCGGGCGCAAGGTTTTCGAACTTGATTAGGATTTCCCGAATGATGTCCCAGTCGCGTTTCATGTGATTCTCAGTAGCTAACGAATAAGCTAACCGGCGCGCCCGACTGCGACAGACACGCCAATTAAACGCCGAACCACTGACGACCACGAATGCTTCTTAAACGTGTGGCGTAAGGGCGTCGGCTGGATGCGCTGGTTAGGCGCAAGCCTCTATCTGAGAGCCTTTTTTGACCCTGTTGAAAAAACTCTCAGTAATTCTAATTGCGGCAAGATAAGTGCGTCTCTCTTGTGGAATAACTGGAGAAACCAAAATCATCTTGAGATTAGATTCCTGAAGGTACTCCTTCATAAGCCCATAATACTCGACCACTTGACTAATATGTTCACGTTCAATAGGAGTAGCCTTTATTTCTACAATGTAGCGAACTCCATCCACAACAAACAACAAGTCAATTCGCCTACCCTTAATCTGATACTCTCGTGCTTTTTCTTGAATGATCTGTTCAGAAAACAACACTTGTGGGTTTTCAAATAAATAATTTTGTATGTCACGTTCTTGCATTGTATATGTTTCCTTCCCGGTTCAATTTATCCTTGCTGCAATGATTGTGAGGTTGCGCCTAACGACTGAAATCAGCGGCGGGGAAACGACCTCTGCAAAATCAATGAGCGGCTATTCCCCGTCCGCTGGATTTTTTTGTTAGGCGCCGTGTCGTTTTTGTCAAATCAAGCAATGATCTTAACGCGTCATTCACCGCTGCTGAATCAGCAAATGCCTTCGCAACATCTGGTTCAAGCATAACAACATTAGCCCCTTCTTCTAAAAGGCGTTTGTAATATTTGCCGCGGACAGCCTTTGAATAATCAAAATTGTATTCGGGACGTAATTCATCACGAAGTTTCTTTTCTTTAGCTTTCATGTCTCTTCCTTTCATGCGCGGTTGCTGACCGTGCACTAATAATACGTATTGTTTTCCCCCTCTCGGTATGTGATACCACAAGCAAGCGGCCATGAGAGGAGTAGCCGATGGTTATAAACCTTTCCTCGTCAATAGAGTGATCCGGGTCATTAAAAGTTGCTGATAACGGATCATAAAATACCGTCATGGCTTCATCAAACGACACACGGTGTTTTCTGAGATTCTTCTTTGCCTTTTCCCTGTCCCATTCAAATCGCATGTAACCAATTTTATCATAATTTTACGCCTAACGTCTCAAGCAGTAATGTCAAAAGTTTTTATAAAATTTCAGCAAATATCTTTTATTTTCAATACCTTGCGATAAAATAGCTTGCCTCCCCCCTTATTTAAGATCGAAATA